>JAZUJB010000077.1:0-22344 GCA_045642545.1 Oscillospiraceae bacterium | reverse complement strand
AAATATAAAAAAACGAAAGGACGATTATGAACATGAAAAACCTGAAAAGAAAAGCTGCCCTTGCCCTGACTCTCTGCCTCATTATGTCCATCTTCCTCTGCATTCCCGCCAATGCCGCAGAAAGTAGTACAAAGCTGACCGCCACAGTGCCCGAGTGTACCTACACCTTCTCCATCCCTGCCGACACAGACATCGCCTACAATCAGACCGAATCCACAATCGGAAGAGTATCCGTGAGCAATGTTCAGCAACTCGGCAACAGAGTAATCCGCGTACTCATTCTGACCGGCAGTTATCTCACATCCACCACCAACAGCGAAGATAAGATTTTCTTCACTGTTTACGGCACAAACGAGGCCTACGCGAACGGAATGGGAAATTACACGGAGACCAACTGGGCAGAAACCTTTGGGACCGCCAGTGAAATAGTCTGCGATAACGATCACCTGAGCCGTTCCCTCACCGTTAAAGCCGGCATCTCTGAGAATGAATGGAAGAATGCAAATCCCGGAACCTACGAAGGAAGCATTGTTTTCTCGTTCAGCGTCTGCGACGAGTAAGAGCATAAATGCTTATTAACGCAATCGTGCCCTGAGAAAACCCTCAGGGCACGTTTTGCTTTTGACATGCGTCAGTATAGCAACTCGCTTTTCTTGCTTTGCAGGGACGGGTAAGCCCTCTGCCCAAGGTGCAATCATTTAACGCATCCGCATTTTATGGCAGAAAGATAAATAGTGAATAAGCGCAAAAGCCGGGCACGACAACGAATTTTTTGCAGATAGCTTGAAAAAGAAAAAAATCGGTGATAGTATTGCAAAAAAATATTCCGATAATAATCGGGGAGGGAAAACCATGAAAATATCTGCTGAAACAAACTATCTGAGGCACCTTTTCGGCGACGAGAAAGCAATTAAAATTTTAGCCGATGCGGGCTTTGACTGCGTTGACTATACCATGGACCATATGGTTGACGACGCATCACCGCTGAACGCTCCCGATTACCGCGAATATGCTCAGCATCTGCGCGAGTACGGCGAAAGCCTCGGCATCACCTTCAATCAGGCTCATGCACCATTTGAGTTTGACTGGACTGCAGACGGTGTGCTTGAGCTTGCCGAGGAGAGAACCATCCGCGCGCTTGAGATTGCCTCGATTTTAGGAGTGGACACGGTTACCGTTCACCCCCTGCACTACAAGCGGTATTTTTACAATATGGACGAAATCTGGAACGACAACATCAGCTACTACAACAGACTTCTGCCCTACGCACGCAAGTATAATGTCCGTATTGCGCTTGAAAATCTGTTTCAGATGGATAACCGCGGCGTTGCCGTGTACGACACCTGCGCAGACCCCGCACGCTATGTAAAGGCAATTGACACCCTCAACGACAGCCACATTGTCGCCTGCGTTGATGTCGGACACGCTCATCTTCTGGGCGAGGACCCCGCCGACCTTATTCGCGCGCTGGGACATAACCGTCTGCACGCACTGCACATTCACGATAACAACGCAGTTGCCGACGACCACACTCTGCCGTATCTCGGCGGCATAAACTGGGACAGCGTTACCAAGGCGCTTGCGGATATCGACTATGACGGCGTTTTCACCTTTGAGTCCTTCTTCTTTTATAAGAATTTTGACAAGGAGTTTATCCCGACCGCCGCAAAATGGGTGCACGATATGGGCGTGTATCTGACAGACAAAATTGAAGGCTACCGCGTATGAAAGGAAAGTATTCAATCGGCCTTGACTTCGGCACGCTGTCTGTAAGGGCGCTCGTTGTCAGCATACTCGACGGCAGCATTGCCGGCGAAAGCGTATTTGAATACCCCCACGGCGTTATGACCGAATGCCTTCCCGACGGCACAAAGCTGCCTGCGCATTTCGCGCTGGCGCATCCGCAGGATTACCTCGATGCGCTTTACACCGTCATACCCGAGGCACTGCGCAACGCAGGCGTTTCGGGCGAGGAGCTTTGCGGCATCGGACTTGATGTGACCTCGCCGAGCGCAATTGCGCTTGACGCACTGGGTACTCCTCTGGCCTTCAAGCCCGAGTTTGTCTCACACCCCCACGCGTATATCAAGCTGTGGAAGCATCACGGCAGCGCGGGGCATTGGGCAAAGCGCATTGACGGCGCAAAGGGCGCAACCGGGTGGCTTGAGTATTACGGCGGTAGCGTAAACTGCGAATTCATCATTCCGAAGGCACTTGAAACGCAGGATAGCGACCCGCTTGTGTGGGACAACTGCTCCGTGTTCTGCGAGGTGGGCGACTGGCTGTGCCGCGAGCTTACGGGAACACCCTACGGCAGCAAGATGATGGCAAGCTGCAACGCACTGCACTTCCACGGAAGCTACCCGTCTGAAGCTATGTTCCGCGAGATTGCACCGGGCAAAAGCCCCGTATCCGAAAAACTTATCACGCCGAAGCTTTCCGTCGGCACTGCCGCGGGAGCACTTTGCCCCGAGGCAGCCGCGCGGCTTGGACTGCCGACGGATATACCCGTTGCGCCGAGCATGATTGACTCGCACGCCTCGGTCATCGGCTGCGGCGCAGCCGATGCAGGTCAGCTTGTTGCCGTTCTCGGCACCTCCGCCTGCTATATGCTCAACGGCAAAACGGAAGCGCCCGTGCGCGGCTCCTGCTGCGTCGCATGGGAGGCAAACACCCCCGGCACCTTCGGCTACGAAAGCGGTCAGACCTGCTTCGGCGACGGACTTAACTGGGTTGTAAATACCTGCGCAACGCAGGAGTATCACAAGGAAGCCGAGGAAAGGGGAGTCGGCCTGCACGAGCTGCTTCAGGCTAAGTGCGCGGACTTCACTCCGGGAAGCTCCGGACTGCTTGTTCTCGACTGGTGGAACGGTGTGCGTTCGCCGCTCAAGCGTCCCGAGCTGAGCGCCGTAATAGCGGGCCTTACTCTTCAGACACGCCCCGAGGATATTTATCACGCCGCGATGGAGTCACTGTGCTTCGGCGCAAGGCGCATAGTCGACTCATATACAGAGGCAGGGCAGCAGGTAAATAAGGTCTATGCCGCGGGAGGCATAGCGAAAAAAAGCCCCGTTATTATGCAGCTGCTGGCAGATGTGCTGGGACTTGAAATTCACATCTGCGAAAGCGCACAGACGGGTGCATTGGGCAGCGCAATAGCAGGCGCCGCCGCCGAAAACGGCGATTTGCTGACTCTTATGGAGCGTATGAGTTCAAAAATATGCGCGTCCTTCAAGCCAAATCCGAGCAATTCGGCAAAGTATGACGAGCTATACGAGCATTATCTGCGCTTAAGCCGCATTTTTGAGGAAACCGACTGCCTGCCATAACAAATACGGCAGCGGTACAAAATGCCCCGAACACGAAGTTCGGGGCATTTTTGGTTGCAAAAAAATTTCATTAAAATATTAATTAAAGATTTAATTGTGCTATTTGACAATATATTGGTAAAAATGTCGTCAAATTAATGAGTAAATTATTGCTTTTGGACAAAAACTACCAAATATGAAAATAATTATTGAATTATTTATCAAAACATTTAATAAAACGCCTTGTACCTGACCAAAAAACTATTAAAACTACAAAAATGGCAAAATTGACGAAACTTTACCATCAATGATATTCTAAGTCCGTCAGGAATGGCTCTTTTTATTGATATTCTTCGTGCTGTTTCGAATAATCATTTTCGGCTCAAACTCCACGCGGGTTACGCCCATGGTACTGACATCGGTGGCGTTGTCGTGGGCATTGTCGATTTTCTTGATGAGAAGCTCGGTTGCATCTCGCGCACGCAGGTGCGGGTAATGCTCAACCGTGGTCAGCGAGATTGATGACATTTCCGAAAGGCTGATATTATCGCAGCCGATGACGGAGTAATCCTGCGGGACATGGTAGCCGCGAGCCTTGATTGCATCAAAAATGCCGAGGCAAATCATATCGTTATAGCCGATGATGCCGGTTATCGTTTCCGAATATCTGTCAAGTACGCGGTTTGTGAGCAGTATGCCCGCTGCATAGTCCTCAACTGCGCCGCGCGGGGAAATATCCTCACTCTGCAGGGTGATGACCTTGACCGCGTCCTCGGGGAAACCGTTTTTTCTGTAGGTTTCCTTGATCCCCTCAAGTCTCTGAACACGCGTTACATATTTCGCGTTTAAACTCGTCGCAACATAGGCTACACTTGTGTGGCCCTGACGAATCATATGCTCAGCGATAAGCTGTCCTATTCCGTAGCTGTTGACCTCGATTGTGTCGAGCTTTACATTCAGATTTCGGTCGCACACAACAACACAGGGCTTCAGCGCATTTGCTCGCTCGAGCAGGCTGATGTTGTCCGGCTGGTACAGAAAAATTGCACCCGACAGCGGCATACATCTCAGACACTGCAGAACATTGTTCTCGGCCTTGGGATGGCGATAGGTGTTGAGAGTCAGGCAGGTATAGCCGTTTTCCTGAGCCTTGCTCTGCACAGCAGCCAGCTGCTTTGCATAGCTGAGGTTATCGCAGGAGGGAAGCACAACCAGCAGAATTTTCTCGTTCTGCATACCGCTTGAGGTCATTCCCTTATAGCCGAGAGTATTGCAGGCATCGAGAACTCTCTGGCGGGTTTCCTCGGAGAAACTGACATTCTCGTAATTGTTAAGTATCATCGATACGGTAGACTGGGACACTCCGGCAAGCTTTGCGACATCCTTTGCGGATACGGCACCGCGCTTCGGCATAATAGACACCTCCGTATATTTGTTGATAATGTTTACTAAAAAATTTAGTAAGCTAATCATATCACACTTTCAATCAAAATGAAAGTGTAAGAGCAAGTTTATAAGTTTTTCATTACAACAAAATTTATGAAAGGACGGAAAAAAATGAAAAACATTAAAAAAGCATTGGCTATTGTTCTCGTAATAGCAATGGCACTGTGTGTTTGCGCATGCGGCACCAAGGACAATGCAGAAGCAAACAACAGCGGTGACAAGATCACCATCGAAGTATGGCACAGAGCCTCTGCCGATATGGGCGCTGATGTACTTCAGGCAGCAGCTGACGAATTCAACGCCAGCCAGGACAAGTATGAGGTAGTTCCCGTATACAACAGCGGCGAGTACAAGGGCCTCATCCAGCAGATGGTTGCTGACGCAGCAACCGGCAATACCCCCGGTATCAGCCAGATTTCCTACACCTGGAGCAACTTCCTCTGCGAAAACTTCCCCACCACTGACATCGCTTCCCTCGAAGGCGGCGAAGAGTTCCTCTCCGCATTTGATGCAAACCTCGTTGACCTGTGCAAGAACCCCGACGGCACTCAGGTCGTAGGTATCCCCGTAGCAAACAGCTGCCCCATCTTCTACTACAATGTAGATGTCTGCAAGGCAGCAGGTCTTGATGTAAACAAGCTCCCCACCACCTGGGAAGAAGTTGTTGACTGGGCAAAGGCAATCGTTGAGAAGACAGATGCAGAGGGCTTCAGCTTTGCAGCTCCCCCTGACTTCTGGCTCGAAGAGTGGCTGGTTGAGAGCTTTGGCGGCGACATCTACACCAAGGCAGCAGACGGCACCTATGTTGCAAACTTTGCTGACGACGCAGCTGTAAACGCAATGCAGGGCGTTGCAGACCTCTATAAAGACGGCACCGGCGTATTCCTCTCCGGCGCAGACGCAATCAAGGAAGCATTCTCCAGCGGCAAGCTCGGTATAATGATTGCTACCATCGGCTGGTCCACCGGCTTCACCTCCTCCTGCGACTTTGACTGGGTTGCAAACTCCGTAGTTTCCTGCGGCGGCAATGCTGTTACCGCACCCGTAGGCGGCTCCATGTTCTGCATCACCGCTACCGATCCTGATGTAGCAGAAGGCGCATGGCAGTTCCTCCAGCTCCTCGGCAGCGCAAAGTACATCGAGGCATGGTCCGAAGCAACCGGCTACCTGCCCGGCAGAGCTGATGTTCGCGATGCAGACGGCTTCAAGGCATATGTTGCAGAGCATCCCTACCTCAATGCAGGCCTCAATGTTATCGACGCACTGAACACTCCCGTTGCATTCCCCGGCAACTCCGCACTCCAGCTTCAGGACGACTTCTGCAATGCTCGTGACGCTATCTACACCGGTCAGGGCACCGCAAAGGACATCCTCGCACCTCTTGCAGAAACTGCAAACACCCTCATGAACGAGGGCTGATATACAGCATAAACACAATTAACGCGACCCCACATTAATTTAGTATTGCCCAATGGAAGCATTGGGCAATACTTCCTTAAAAGGAAGAGTTATTATGAACGGATTATACTATTCAAGCTACGGCTCAGACCAGGACCAGTATCCTCACATGCTCAAGGTCCTTGAAAAATGCAAACCCCTTAATGTCGGCGTTGAGCTGGCTATTTACAGCCGCATCTCCCAGAGACCGCAACACATCGAAAACCTTCTCAAGGTCAAGGACGAATTCGTATCCTACCCCACCTTATTCCACGGCCCCTTCTTTGAACTGGAAGCAACCAGCGAGCCTGACAGCGAAGCTGCGAAATATATGATAGAAGCCTACAAGACCTCCTTTGAGCTTTGCAATATCTTCAACGCAAAGTCCATAGTAATGCACACCAATCAGTGCGTTTTTGAGGACAAGGACCAGGCACATCTTCAGGAAAACTCACGCAATATGATTCTGACTCTCGGCGAGCTTGCAAGACAGGCCAAGGTCGAAATGACCGTCGAGAATGTCGGCTTCAACTACAACCACAGCGTTCTCTTCCCCGAGGACGATTTCATCGCTCTTATCAAGAGCCTGCCCGAGGATATCGGCTGCCTTATCGACATCGGTCATGCAATACTCAATGACTGGGATATCGAGCGCGTAATAGCCGAGCTCGGCAGCAGAATTTCCGCATACCATATCCACAACAACCCCGGCGACCGCGACACGCACAGACCTCTGTTTGAGGACGGCATGAAGTACTCATACGACCAGATAGTCAGCATGTTCAAGGCAATGGAGAAGTATTCTCCCGACGCCGACTGGATTCTCGAGTACTCACCCGGTCCGCACATCACCCCCGAGCTTATGCTCAACGATTTCACAGAGGTTAATAACATTCTCAAATCAATATCCTGAAAGGATGTCTTGCAATGATTAAGAACCATCAACCAACGCTGACCCGCAAGGCATATAAGCGGCGAGAGCGCAGGCTGGCGTTCTTCCTGCTGGTACCGACAATCGTTGTCTTTGCCGTATTTATGTTCTGGCCGGTTATTTATACATTCTATCTCAGTACGCTGAAATGGAATATGATAAATCCCGTCAAGACCTCTGTGGGCCTTGCCAACTATGTGAAGATTTTCCACAGCGATGAATTTACGCTGGTGCTGAAGAACACGCTTCTGTACCTGCTGCTGTTCTTCATTATCGATGTTGTAGTGCCCTATATTGTGTCCTACTGCCTCACATATCTGGTAAAGAAGCTGAAGCAGTTCTACAAGGTGGCAATGTTTATCCCCAGCCTTATCTCCCTTGTTATCGGCGGCCTTATCATGAGCTGGATCTGGAACTCCGTTTCCGGCCCCATCGCCACCGTATGGAATGCCCTCGGCGGAAGCTTCCCCAACTGGGCCTCCACAAGCGGACTTGTCATCGTGGTAATTGCGCTTGTCGTATCGTGGAAGATGTTCGGCTACAACATCATCGTGCTTGTTTCCGCAATCGACAGCGTGCCTATGGAGCTTATTGAAACGGCAAAGCTTGAGAAAACCCCGAATATCGAGATTTTCTTCAAGATTGTTCTGCCGCTTACCTCCGCATCCGGTATTTACACTCTGATTATTACGATGGTATGGGGTCTCCAGTGGTCGTACACGCCGCTTAATATTCTCACTGCGGGCGGACCGAATAACTGGAGTACCAATGTCATCTACGAAGTATACGAGAAGGCCTTTGCAATCTTTGCGGCAGGCGAAGCCTCCGCACTGGCTGTAATTGCCCTCGCACTGTTCATACTGTTCCTTATTCTGGAATTCGTGTTTGTTGAAAAGAAGGTGTTCTATGAAAACTGAGAACAGACAGGCTACCGTCAACAGCCGCAAGGAAAAGGTAAACAGCATTGTAGCAAACATCTTTATGATTCTCATCGTTTTCACAATGCTTTATCCTGTTTTCTTCGCAGCAGGCGCCTCCTTCAAGCCCCAGAAGGAAATTTTCAGCAATGTACTGAATTTCTTTACCGCAAACCCGACTCTTGAAAGCTATGCAAGAGCAATAAGTCGAATTGACTACATAAAGGTCGTATGGAACACCTTCGCCATCGCATTCTGCGTAATGGCATTCAAGGTATTCACCAGCTATCTGTGTGCATATGCCTTCGTTTTCCTCGACTTCCCCATGAAGAAGCTGCTTTACTTCCTGCTTATCTCCACGATGTTCATCCCCTTCACCGTAACGATGATTCCCAACTACATCACCATATCGAAGATAGGCCTGAGGGACAACATCATCGGCGTTATGCTCCCGCAGCTCAGTGACGCAATGGGCATTATGCTGCTCAGACAGCAGATGAGAACCATACCCAAGTCACTGATAGAGGTCGGCAGACTTGAAAAATCCAGCAACTTTACGATTATGACTCAGATAGTTCTGCCTATCGTAAAGCCCGGCGTTATCTCAACCGCAATTATATTCTTTATCAATTCCTGGAACGAATATGTCTGGCCCAGACTCATACTCAGAAGCGACAGCAACTACACCCTGTCCCTGGCACTGCAGCTGTTTGTAGACTCTGAGGCAGGCAGCGGAATGGGCATATGCATGGCAATGTGTGTAATGACCATGCTGATACCGCTTATTCTGTTTGTAATTTTCCAGCGACAGATTATGGCTACCTACGCCAGCTCCGGAATTAAGGGATAGGAGAAGTGATTATGAGCGAAAAAGGCGAAATCAGATTTGAACATGTAAAAAAGGCATACGGAAATAATGTTGTTATTCCCGACCTCAATTTAACTATCAAGACCCACGAACGCACTATTCTCTTGGGACCCTCCGGCTGCGGCAAGACCACCACTCTGCGTATGATTGCGGGCCTTGAGGATATAAGCGACGGCTCTCTGTATATGAACGGCATCGTTGTCAACGACATTCAGAGCGGCGACCGCGACATCGCAATGGTATTCCAGAACTATGCACTGTTCCCGCATATGACTGTTTTCAAGAACATTGCATTCGGTCTGCGCACCTTCAAGCTTCCCAAGGACGAGGTAAAGCAGCGCGTAGAAAACATGATGCATATCATGGAGCTTGACGGCCTCGGCGACAGACTGCCCAGAGAGCTTTCCGGCGGTCAGCGTCAGCGTGTTGCGCTTGCACGCGCATCCGTCAAGAACGCGTCCTTCTTCCTTCTGGACGAGCCTCTGTCCAACCTCGATGCACAGCTGAGAACTCAGGCCCGTAAGGAGCTTGTAAAGCTTCACGAGCTGTATTCTCCGACATTCATCTATGTTACCCACGACCAGATTGAGGCAATGACCATCGGTCAGAATGTCGTTCTCATGAACAAGGGCGAAATTCAGATGCAGGATACACCCTACAACATCTATCACCGCCCCATAAATGTATTCACCGCAAGATTCATCGGTTCTCCTCCCATGAACATTGTAAAGATGGCTGTTGACGGCGGCGCAATTGTAGCCGGCAATATCCGCATTCCTCTTTCCAAGGCATGGACAGAGCAGATTGGCGACAGAAAAGAAATCCTCTTCGGTATCAGACCCGAAAGCATTCAGCTTCAGACCGAGGCTGCTGAAAACGCAGTTCAGGTCGAGGTCAAGTACCTTGAGAACTACGGCAACAAGCTCGGCGCATACTTCAATATCGGTGAAACAGAATTCATCGCAATGCAGGAGCAGTACTCCGGCGCGGCAGTAGGCGAGAAGGCCTACTGGGCACCCGACTATTCAAAGATGTCCTTCTTCGACGCGGAGACCGAGAAAAATGTTGGCTATCCGCAGGAATACCTGACCACCGCTGATACCGGTTGGGACCCCTGCAATCTTATAATGGAGAAAGAAAGCAAGGGAGAATAATCGTGGATAAGCTTGAAAACATAAAACTCGTCACCTTCGATATGGACGGAACTCTTATTGACGACGAATGGGCGCACGAGCAGGCAAAGACCGAAATCGCACGCTCCATCGGCGCAGACGGCGAGCTTGACCTGCCGATGTACACAGGCCGCTCCAACAGAAAGTTCTGGGAGCATATCTGCACCAAGTTCAATATCGACGGAGATATCGAGGACCTTACCCGCCGTCAGTTCGTACGCGTTTACGAGCTGTGCGCGGAAAAGAAGCAGCCTGCATCCGCCGGCGTTGTCGAAGCACTTAAGTATTTCAAATCCAAGGGCATCAAGGTTGCCATCACCTCCGGCTCTGATGAATTTTTCATCGATAAAATACTTGACTACCTCGAAATAACTCAGTATTTTGATGTTAAGGTATTCAAGGAGCTGGTCAAGGATGTCAAGCCTGCTCCGGATATCTACCTGAAGGCCGTTGAGCTTGCAGGTGTTCCCGCCGAGTTTGCAGTCGGCATCGAGGACAGCAATTCCGGCTGTACTGCACTGCACGGCGCAGGAATGAAGTGCATCGGCTACACCAATAAAGGAGCAAATCCCCAGTCACTTGCAGAGGCCGACATAAAAATCGAAACCATGCATAAGCTGTTGGATATCATCTGACAAATGAACAAGAACGAAAAAGCGCGTCAGGAATGGAAAAACTTCATAGACGATTTCTGGGATTTGATTATGCTGAATATCCTGTTTTTCCTCTCCTGCATTCCCGTGGTCACCTACGGTGCCGCCCTCGGCGCACTGTACAGCTCCGTTTCGAGGCTTCGCGAGAAGCGCAGCGACGGCGGCGCTGCGCGGATGTACTGGGCTGCGTTTAAGAAAAACTTCAAAGGCGTAACGCCCATGTGGCTTATCGTTCTTGCCGCACTGCTATTAATCTTCTTTGACATGACCGTTATGAATTCAGCACAGGGCCTGGGCAAATATGCCTACTACGGTCTGCTTTCCTTTGTCACAATTGTAATTCAGAGCTTTGCAACAGTGGGTATACCCGTCATCGTCGAGCGCGAAACGGGTGTTAAGCAAACGGTATCGGCTGCACTTTCCGTGCTTGCCGCAGCGCCTGTACGCACCTGCCTTGCGTGTGCGCTGAATATCCTGCCGCTGATTGTGCTGCTGCTTTCAAATAAGGCGTTTGTGGGACTTTTCCTGATATGGATGTGCTTCTACTTCTCACTTACGGAGCTTGCAATCTCGGGTATGCTGAAAAAGAAGATAAGAAATGAATAAAAAAACACCGGGTTAAATACCCGGTGTTTTTATTATATCCTCTTAAATTTCCTGAACGCTTAATATATCGTCAAGCGCCTTGATGCTGTCAACAAGCTTTTCCTCAAGCTGTGTGCGCGTTGCCTGAACGGCGAGTATCGCACAGTAGAAATGCTCACCGCCCTCGCGGTCAATTCGGCTTATCTCCAAATCGTTGAGCCTGATGTTCTTTTCCTTGAGAATACGCACGATGTTTTCAAGGCAATGTGCGTGGGCGTATTCAACATACAGATTTACATCCTTGACCTTGCGGGCAAGTCCAAATTCAATCCTTGCAAGGAATATCTCGGCAAAAAGTATCATAAGCGTTGCGAATATCGCGCATTCAACATAGCCTGCGCCGCAGGCAAGTCCCACGATTGACGAGGTCCACAGACCCGCCGCCGTGGTGAGACCCTTTACGCGCTCACGCTTTGTTACTATTATCGCGCCTGCGCCGATGAAGCCGATGCCGGCAATGACCTGCGCGCCGAGTCTTGCAATGTCGGTAAACATATGCATATTCAGATACAGATACTGGCTGGTCATTGTTGTCATCGCAGCGCCGAGACAGATGAGAATATGGGTGCGGAAGCCGGCGGGACGGCGCTTGTACTCGCGCTCAATGCCGATTACGCCGCCGCAGATAACGGCCAGCGTCAGCCTTATAAGCACCGAAAGAAAGTTTATATCACGCAGAAAATCAAACGCATGCAGCATTTCGGCACCTCCTTAAATCTCTTCCGTGGCGATAACGCCGTCAAGCTTTGAAAGCTCCACCAGAAGCTCGGTATGCGCAAGCTTGCTGTTCAGCTTCAGATAAAACAGCGCCCTCAGCCCCGACAGACGGATATTTTCGTCCTTGTCCAGCTCAACCTCGTATATTTCGATGCCCTCAGCCTTGATGCGGCTGATTACGCCCGAAAGATGCTCGATGCCGTCAAGCTCGACATATACATTCATGCTTCGCGAGTTAAGACGCATGGCGTTTTCAATATACGGGAAAACGACCATCGAAAGAATTATCAGCACAAATCCGACAATGGTGCATTCGTAAAAGCCCGCGCCTACTGCAATGCCCATGCAGGCAGATGCCCATAGCCCCGCGGCAGTCGTAAGACCCTTGACCTGACTGTGGCCCGTAACCAGAATCGTGCCTGCGCCAAGGAAGCCGACACCGTTTATGACCTGTGCGCCGAAGCGGGACACATCGGTTCTGATGCCGATAAGCTCCGCCGTGTCAGACCAGTCGTGCCAGAGCATGAAATCAAGATACTGACTGAGCATAACGGTCATTGCCGAGCCGATTGCTACCAGCATATAGGTGCGGAAGCCTGCAGGGCGGTGCTTCATCTCGCGCTCGAGGCCGATTATGCCGCCCATCAGCATTGCAAGAACTATGCGGAGCATCATCGACGCCATATTAAGTTCTCTAAGATATTCCAAAGCTTCCATATGCACTCCTCCCGGAGCAAAGTCAGATGAGTCCTCTCTCGGTCAGCTTGCCGATGATTTTTTCAGAGAGCTCTTCCATAAGGTCGAGGTCCCATGCAAGCTGATATACGGTGTATCTTGCGCGGGTTTCCTTGCAGTACATAAATGTGTCGCGCAGAATGTCCGCGGTAATTCCGATGTCCTTCGGATTGCAGGGGCAGCCTATATCGGAGAGCATTCTGCGCATATCCTCGGAGGGATACATGCCGTCGAGCATTTCCTTAAGCTCTTTCCAATTGGCCTCAATTGTGTCAATTCTCTTTAGCCTGCCCTCAGTGCTGTTTTTGCCCGAGGCGGCCTCAAGCTCAATGATTGCATCAGCTGCGTTGCCGTATGCGCGGTTAATCTCCTTCTTCCAGGCCTTCTCGTCATATGCCTCGGCAGCCCTTCTTGCCCTTGCAAAATCGGGAGCGGCATCTCTCAGCTCCTCAATGAGCATCAATGCAAGCACCGTGCCTACGGCAACCTGCTCGCCGTGCATTGCGTAGGGCGTTCCGCGCTGGTCGCCCAGCACCTCCCAATAATGGGACATATGATGCTCCGCACCGGATATCGGGCGTGAGCTTCCGTACAGGCTGATTGATGCGCCCGTAAGCAGCAGCGCGCTCATTACATCGCCGATTGCCTCGGGGTCGCGCTCCTTGAGCTTGCCTGCCTTTGAAATAATGTCATCGACATAGTCGGCAACCATTCTGTCGATTTTGCCGCAATAGTGGTCGCCGTTTATGATAACCGCAAGGCGCCAGTCGTTAAGCGCGTTGACCTTTGCAACAAGGTCTGCAAAGCCTGCGACGGTCATGCGATAGGGCGCGTTTTTCAGAATATCGGTGTCGCCGATAATTACCTCGGTGCTGTGTGCGGGCATGGTTGCCTTGAGGTTGTTCACATTCATAATGCCGACAGAGGCGGAAAAGCCGTCCATCGGTGCTGCCGTGGGAATTGTGAAGCAGGGAAGACCGAGCTTGAAGCTTGCAAAGCGCAGCATATCGGTGATTGAGCCCGTACCGATGCCTATCATGAGGTCGCAGGCATCGGGCTTGTTGATGACAATCTCGCCGAGTGTTGCCTCGTCAAAGCCCATGTGGCGGATTATCAGCGTTTCATATTTTATGCCGCTTTCACGCAGCAGCTCTTCACACCTTTTGCCTGCTATTTCATAGGTTATCTTATCGCACAGTATGTAGGCGTAATTATAGCCGAATTTCTTTACATAGTCGGGCAGGCTGTTAAGTGCCCCACTACCTATATCTATTGCCTTGATGGGCGCATAATGAGTCCTGCCGCAATCGCATTCAAGCTCAACATTGAGATATTTATCCACGCTCTGAGTTGTTTCATACATCTTCATAATTATCCACCTTCTCACTTGAGATTGTTAAGCAGTCTGTCGCCCACAGCACCGCCGGGATGAATAACAGCAAACTGCTCGCGTGTGTATCCTGTATACTGCATAAGCGCTATGCAGATAGAATCAAACATTGAAATTACTGCCAGCGTGCTTGCGGTTGCCAGCATATTGAAGCGGCAGGGCTCCTTCTCAACCTTGACCTTGAGATAGATATCGGAGTTGACCGCAATCTTTGACTCGGGGTTTTCCGAAACACCGATGAGCAGCGCCTTCTTGGTCTTGCACGCGGGAATGAGATTAACAAGCTCCTGCGTATTTCCACCCTTGCTTATGAGTACAAGTATGTCGTCCTCCTGAAGAACGCCCAGACCGCCGTGCACCGCATCAGAGGGTGTAAGGAACAGTGCGGGAATCTCGATGCAATTGAGTGAATGCGCCACCTTTTTTGCCGCCACTGCAGAAGTGCCGCAGCCTGAGACTATTACCTTGCCCTTGCATTCGGCAAATGCCTTGACAGTTTTAAGCACCGCTTCCTCGTCAAGCTCCTCGGCAAGACGGCGCACGGATTCAGCCTCAATGGCTATGCTGCGTCTTACCTCGCTGAGTATTTCATTATCGTTCATTGTAAATCCTCCGAACTGTATTATACTTAGTAAAAAAATATAAGCACAGACCTTCATCTGTGCTTATATTATATCATCATATACGGTAGTTCTTCAAGAAAACACGCAGAATTGAGCGAGATTTTGGCAAACAATTGATTGCAAATGCTCAAAACGCGCAAATATGAGCAAAAACGCTCAATATAGCAGCTTGTCGCCCAGCAGCTCGACATAGGCATCATCGGGGCGTTTGTCGGTTATGACATAGTCTATGTCCTCAAGCCTTATCGAGCCGTAGAAGAACAGCTTGTCAAACTTTGTGCTGTCGCAAAGCAGAATGTGCCGCTTGGAGTTTTTGAGGAATGCCGCCTTGACCGCAACATTCTCATCGCGAAACTCCGTTGCACCGCGCTCGAGCGAGAAACCGCCGCAGGAGAAGAAAAATGTGTCGGCATACATATCCTCGATGGTTCGCAGTGTTACGCTGCCCGTAAACTCGCCCCACGGGGTGCGCAGCTCGCCGCCGCACAGTATAACGGAAACATCGGAGCGCTCACGCAGTGCGGAGGGTATCTCCAGACCGTTTGTCGCGATGCGCGTCTGCGGATAGCGCACCGTTCTTGAGGCTAAAATTGCGGAGGTTGTGCTTGAGTCGAAAAAGTATGAGGTCGAGGGTGCGAGAAACTGCTCGGCTATGTCCGCAATACGCTCCTTCTCGGCTAAGTTCTGACAGCGGCGGAGTGTGGCGGGGGTGTCGTAATTGTTGCCTGCGGTGAGAATTGCGCCGCCGTGAGTGCGTTTCAGAATGCCTTGCTTCTCAAGCTCGCTCAAATCCCTGCGTATGGTGCTCTGACTGGCGTACAGATAGCCCGAAAGCTCCTCAACCGAAGCTCTGTTGTGCTGCTCGATATATGAAATTATCTGCGAGTGGCGCTCTGTGCGGAACATATGTTATACCTCCTGCGCATACTGCAAGCCGTCAAAAATGAAGCCTTCTTTCGATATAAATATACAGTTATTCTGCGGCGTTGTCAAACAGTCGGAACGCCGATTATAGACCGCATACGGCAAAAATCTCCGCAAGCTCCCCGCTGACTGCGATATAGTTGTATTTACGGGTGATCCCAAGATAAACGGCAGAAACTTTTCTTATGAGGATTTTGACTTCTCCGAGCCCCGGTGGTATAATCCTAAGAACATGGCAGATAAAATCCGCGAGAGCGGCGCCCACCTTGCGCTGTTGCAGATTCCCGTGTATAAAAAGAAGGGCGCAGACGAGGTGCTTAACGCGCGGACTGTGCGTGCATAATGCCGACGGCACACCGTATGAAATTTCCGAGGGCAGCAGGAAAAATTTCTTCACGGGTAAAAGCTATGTAGGAAACAGTACAATAATCTCGGAGAACAACGGACGCATATCCGTTTTCGTCCGCGAAGTCTTCGAGTTTGATTGTTTATAAAAAATCTGGAGCGTAATGGCTCCCTATAAGGAAGACAATATGGAACTTAAAGCAATTATTTTCGACTTGGACGGCGTTATCTGCTCAACTGATAACTATCACTATCTCGCATGGAAATCCTTAGCCGATGAGCTGGGAATTTACTTTGACAGAGAGATAAACAACCGTCTGCGCGGCGTAAGCAGAATGGACTCACTGGATATTATCCTTGAGCGCTGCGATGCAAACTATCCTCCCGAGCTCAAGGAGTCATTTGCAGCGATTAAAAATCTCCGCTATGTAGGATTCCTGCAGAATCTTACGCCCGAAAATGTATTAGAGGGTATGCCCGAATTTCTCGCAGCCTGCAAGGAAAACGGCATCAAGACCGCGCTTGCATCTGCATCAAAGAATGCACCCTTCATCATCCACAAGCTCGACCTTGAGGACAAGTTCGATTTCATCGCGGACGCAGCTGCAGTTGAAAAATCCAAGCCCGCACCCGATATCTTCCTCGCAGCCGCAGAGGGTCTCGGAATTGAGCCCGAGTACTGCCTCGGCATTGAGGATGCGGCGGCGGGCATAGAGGCAATTCATGCAGCAGGCATGAAGGCAATCGGCATCGGCAGCGCCGATATACTCGGCGAGGCTGATATGCTCGTTTCCGAAACCAAGGAATTGGTATTTGACAAGGTAACAGAGTTTTTTGCTTGATTATTCCCGCCCCGACGGCGCACTCCGCCTGATGTGCCGCAGGGGAAGAAAAAAGGAAGAAAAGTCAGATGATACCTGCGGTGCGGCAGTGCGGAGACCTATCGTAATGCGTGCTGCAAGGCAGGCGCGAGACCGTTTTTGCGGAGCTTATCGAGTGTCAGCGTCTGGATATTGACGCAGACAGCTGAATATACTGATATTTGGAGTGCGCATTATGATTAACGAAATGGAACTGCTTGAGCTGCTGAAGAACAGACGCAGCGTAAGAAAATACACCGACGAGCATATTTCCAACGAGGCGCTCGAGAAAATCCTGCAGGCAGGCCTGCTTGCGCCTGCAGGCCGCGGAATAAAGCATGTAGAGTTTGCGGTAACACGCGATAAAAAGGCGCTGGAGAGCCTCTCAAAGGTCAAGGCAGGCGGAGCGGGAATGCTCAAGGCTGCCGATGCTGCAATTGCAGTTGCCGGTGATACGGAAAAGTCAATCACATGGATTGAGGACTGCTCGATTGCCATGACGCTCATGCAGCTTGAGGCAAGCGCCCAGAGTGTGGGAAGCTGCTGGGTGCAGTGCCGCGGCAGACAGAATGCAGAGGGCGCAGACACGGAGGCACTCATAAGGGCAATGTTCGATATTCCCGAGCGCTACGGTGTGCTTGCGGTGCTGTCACTCGGTATGCCCGATGAATGCCCCGAGCCGCGCGAGCTGCCCGAGGTAAAGGCAAGCAACAGAGTTCGCGGATAAGATAAAATGAATAAAAGACTCTCACGGGATAATTTCGCTCACAATTCGATTGCTGACGAAAATCCGTCAACTACAACGCGCAACAGACTTGTAAACGACCAGAACGGCGCAACGGGAAGCCTGTTTAGGTACGGCGGCTTTTATGCAAGCCGGAATGCCTGCGAGGCAATAGCCGTGCATAACGCAAAGGTGCTGCGCGGGCGTGATTCAACCTTATCCGAAGCCATAATGGCTTTTCAAAGCGCAGGTGCAATGCTCCTTAGAGGAGCGCTCGGCTCAAATCCGTATGCGATAGGCCGCGTGCTTAAGAAAGAGGGCATTGAGTGCGTAAGGGTAAGACTGAGCGAGATAAGCAATAAGGGCACTTATATCATTTCCTTCTGGAACAGCAAAGCGCCGTGGAGTGGGCTGCACACAGTCGCCTTAAGCGGTGACGGAAGCAAGCTTACCGCGTATAATCTGTACGGCGACGGAAAGCCCTGCCCGATAGCCTTGAGCGATTATTCAAAGCGCTATATATGCGGCTATCGAATTAAATGACAGAAAAAATCCGGTAATACTCTTGTATTACCGGATTTTTATTATACCTTTTTGCTCCTGCCGAGCAGCATTTTCACAAATGCGAGCACCGTGCCCTTGTGATGTCTTGCCTCGCGGCCGAGATAATATGTCTTCTCGGGACGGAAGCTGCCGAGCTCCTCGGGAGAGAGGCTGAAGATGTTTTTGTCGCCCGTAAAGAAGTCAGCGCGCATGCCGGGAAGCAGCTGTCCGCGCTCGTTTTCTTCAAGAATGGCCTTTGCGGGATTGACGGTGTAGCACTTGAATGCCTCGTAGGGCGAGATGGACTCGTCCTCGTTATAAAACTGCGTCATACCCAGCATCTGCTGCCACGGGTCAAGGCTTTGTACGGGTGAGTCGGTTGAACCGCACATAAGCACGCCCTTTTCGATAAAGGTCCTGAACTTGAGCCTGCCTATCATCTCATCGGGCAGAAACTGCTCGTAGGTGTGCAGGAAGCGCTTGTCTATCCACGAGTAGCCCGGCTGCGCCATAACCGCCCAACCGTTTTTAGCGATAATGTCAATTGCCTCGTCGCTTGCAAACTCACAATGCTCGATGCGGTGGCGAAGCTTGCCCGAGGTCTTCGAAAACGCTGCAACAATGCGGTCGATTGCAAGGTCGCCTATGGCGTGGCAGGCAATCTGGAAGCCGCGTCTGTCCGCCTCAAGCACCTTTTCGTCAACAAGCTCCTGACTGTAATAGCAGGGTGAGGTCTTGCCCGTATCTCTGTAGGGCAGGGAGAACGCTGCCGAGTGCGCGCCCGATGCGCCGTCCATCTCCCAGTCGCCGCAGCCGCCTATGCGGCGCTGCTTCTGAAAGCGTGTGAGCGGCATTGCCTTTTCAATGTCCATATACTGAAAATAGAAGCGGATATCCACATCAAAATGCTTTGCAAGCATAACAACAAGCTTCGTGGTGGGGTCTTTTTTCGAGTCTCCGTTGCCCTCAAGACCGCATACGGTGGAAAGGCCGAAGCCTGCGCAGGTGTTCTGGAAGTTTGCGCAGCCCTTTGCGAGAATTGCGGGGGTAACGGAGCCTGCGATGATGTCTGTAAGTCTGCCCTGACTGCGCTCGTGTGCCTCACCCATCAGAATGCCGTCGTGCTTTTCGTCGTCAATGCCGAGCTTTTCGAGCATCTTAGAGGACAGCGCGCTTGCGTGTCCGTCAATCGTGTAGATGATTACGGGACGGTTTTCGCACCATTCGTCAAGCTCCCAGCGCGTGGGAAGACGGCCCTCCGCCATAGCGGTGAGGATATAATTGTTCGCAACGAGAATTTCGTTTTTTCCCTTGCCCTGCGCAAATTCGCGGAGCTTTTTTTCAATGCCAAGCAGGGTGTGAGGCTCAACAGAACCGTTTTCAATGCTGCAAATCTCAAAGCCGTTGCCCGCAAGCACGACCGTAGGCAAAAGATGCGTGTGTCCGTCAATCATACAGGGGTATACATGCCGACCCCCGAGGTCTACAACCTTTGCGCCCTTTGCATCACTGACATTCAGTGCGCTTATGTAGCCGTTTTCAACAAGCATGGAGTCCGCGGTTGCAGCTTCGCTTTCCATGGTGTGAATTATTGCGTTTTTGTAGAGAATTCTTTTCATCAGATAACACTTCCTATTGCCATGAGCAGATATGCAATGACGGTCAGAATCTGGAAGGGCGTGCTGCCGAGAACACCGAGAGTGCTGCCCGGAATTTCATTGCGCGAGTTGCGGTAGGTGGGTACGACCATAACCGCAACGATGATTGCAATCGCGCCGCCTGCAAGCTCGAGAAAATCGATGAAGCCGCCGATGTTCATAAGAGAAATAAGAAGCGAGGGCAGGGTCGCAACAAGCCAGCACAGTCTTGAATTCCAATGCATCTGCTCCTCGATTATTCCCGAAAGCGCAAGGGATATGCTCCAGTAGGTAGTGAGCATTGCAAGCGCCGTGAACACACCGCCTATAATCTGCGCCCATGTGCCTATGCCCGCGCTCCAGCCGGTCATGGCAACCTCTGTAACTTCCTTTGAGGAAAGCAGTGCGCAGAAGGTGATGACTATAATTAAAATCAGGTTGTTGCCGAGGCCGAGGAATACGGCCTTGCGTACCTTTTTCATATCGCCCTCGAGGCCCTCCACCGCCTGCGGAATGCTGAAGAATGCTGCGAAGGAGAGCATTGCCATTGCAAAAAAGGAAACGCCGTCGCCGAGTGTGCCTGCCTGCGTGGGCAGCCTGTGGGCAGGCGCGAAGAAGGACGCAGCCGCGAGAGTGCCGATAAGCAGGAAGATAACGCCGACGGCAAACTTTTCGGAGATGCCGACGGCCTTGAGGCCGAAGAGCACAACGGAGGCCGCGACTATGTAGAATATCAGCTTGCTGACAAGGGTGGAGAAGGGCAGAAAGCCCGCAAGCACATCAGCCGCACCGGCAATGTAGGCCGTGAGGTTTGTGATAAGCACGAATGCCATGAGCACGAAGAAGGATACGGTCAGAACATTCTTTGCCTTGCCGCGGAAAAGAAAACGCGAAAACACGCCGACTATCTGCACATCCTTGCCGCACTTCTGTGTGGTTTCCGCAATCATCATATGCAGAAGCCAGCTTGCCGCAAAGGCGATAAGCAGAATGATAAGCGACATGAAGATGCCGTTTTTCTGCGCGATGTACGGCATGGCGAGAACGCCGCCGCCGATTCCGTAGCCGGTGATAATACAGGAAGCTTCCCAGACAGTAAGTTTTTTGCTTTTCATAATATCCACCTTGTCTTGTGAATTTGTGTAGAGTATATCATAAGCAGTCGAAGTCCGCAATTTATTAATGAACACGCGTTAAAAAATCGGTGTGGAAAATGCTTTCCACACCGATTAACTGTTTTCAACAAGCTTCGATTTCCTTAATCGTAAGCGTTACGCCGGACACCGGAGCGAGCAGGTCGCTGCCGCATTTCGGACACTTCAGATTGTTGAGGTCGGCTACGAAAACCTCCTCGCAATCGAGGCATTTTGCTTCGCCGTCGACGGTCTCGACAATCATTTTTGTGTCGGCAAACTCAGTGCCGTCGGTTACGGCGGTCCAGCAGTCTGTCAGAAATCTGGGGACAACGCCAGACAGAGTGCCTACCTCAACCGTAACACTGTTTATTATCTCAACATCGTTTTCCTTTGCGATTTCTCTGATTTTTCTCAGCATCGCATCGCATAGTCCAAGCTCGTGCATTACTTGGTAACCGCTTTCTTGATGACATTGCCGGTCTTCTTCAGAACACCCTCAACGACCTTGATGGGCATAGTCTCGAAGGTACCTGCATGCCAATTGCGAACCTTCTTGAGCTTGATTGCGTCAAACTTGCACTTAGTGGTGCAAAGACCGCAGCCGAGGCACATGTATTCGTCAACCTTGGTTGCGCCGCAGCCGAGGCAGCGTGCGGTTTCCTTGCGTACCTGCTCCTCGGTGAAGGATACTCTTGCATCGGAGAAGGTGTTTGCCTTTGCTTCGTTGTAGCCGGGCATCTGACGCTTAGTGCTGTCAAACTGTGCAACATCAAGCAGGAGACTGTCCTTGTTAAGCTCGCGGTAAATTCTGCGGTCGCGGCCTGCGGTGAGGGTCTGACCGGGATGTACATAGCGGTGCAGGGAGATAGCTGCTTCCTTACCTGCTGCGATTGCATCAATTGCAAACTTCGGGCCGGTGTAGACATCCCCGCCGACAAAGATGTCGGGCTGTGCGGTCTGATAGGTGAGTGCGTCTGCGATTGCAGTGCCCTTTTCGGTGGTCTTGAGTTCACCGATATCGAGCTTGCCCCAGTCGACCTTCTGACCGATTGCGCAGATGACTGCGTCAGCCTTGACCTCGCCTGCATCGCACTTGAGCGCGACTGCCTTGCCGTCCTTGCCGATAATCTCAACGGGCTTGTGCTCGAATACGAACTTTACGCCCTCTGCCTTTGCCTCTGCAACCTCTTCGGGGTCAGCGGGCATATTCTCTTCTTTTCTGCGGTAAACGACGGTTACATCTGCACCGAGACGGATAGCAGCTCTTGCAACATCCATTGCAACATTGCCGCCGCCGATAACTGCAACCTTCTTGCCGAGCTCGACCTTGTTG
>JAZUJB010000076.1:0-13811 GCA_045642545.1 Oscillospiraceae bacterium | reverse complement strand
TCTTCCCGTATTCGACCCTCAGCGCGAGCGTGAGAAGCTGCACAGCATCACATCAAAGCTGCCGCTTAAGCTGCAGGAATACGGCTACGCGCTGTACTCGCTCATTTTCGAGCTCAGCCGAAGCAGTCAGAACCGCATTATAAATAAGAGCAGCAAGACCTCATCCGAAATAAAAAAGGCGCTTGCGGGAACTCCTTCAATGCTCCCCTTTGCACCGACGGTTGCATGTCAGGGTGTTGAGGGCGCATACTCTCAGCTTGCCTGCGAGCGCGTATTCACAAATCCCGATATTTTTTACTTTTCAAGCTTCGAGGCCGTTTTCACCGCAATCGAAAAGGGGCTGTGCCGCTACGGCGTGATTCCCCTTGAAAACAGCACCGCAGGCTCCGTCAACAAGGTCTACGACCTTATGCAGAAGCACAACTTCAGCATAGTGCGCAGCACGCGCATAAAGGTTGACCACAATCTTCTCGTAAATCCCGGCGCAAAGCTTGAGGATATAAAGGAAATCTACTCTCACGAGCAGGCAATAAGCCAGTGCTCGGAGTTTCTGCAGTCGCTTGACGGAGTGCAGGTTATTGCCTGCGAAAACACCGCAGCGGCGGCAAAAATGGTTGCCGAGTCGGGCAGAACCGACATTGCCGCTATCTCAAGCCGCGCCTGCACAAGGCTCTACGGGCTTGAGTGCCTCAGACCGTCAGTTCAGAATCAGGGCAACAACTATACACGCTTTATATGCATCTCGAAGGAGCTTGAGATATACCCCGGTGCAGACCGCACAAGCCTTATGATGATTCTGCCGCACACCCCCGGCTCACTTTACAAGGTGCTGTCGAGATTCTACGCGCTGGGCATGGATCTCAACAAGCTTGAAAGCCGCCCTCTTCCCGAGCGCAACTTTGAGTTTATGTTCTACTTTGACCTTGAAGTCCCTGTTTATTCCCCTAACTTCCTTCAGCTTATGGACGAGCTTGGGGATATAAGCGATAAATTCAGCTATCTCGGTAGCTACAGCGAGGTGATTTGATGCTAAAATGCGGACTTTTGGGCCGCAAGCTCGGCCACAGCTACTCCCCGCAGATTCACTCGATGCTCAACGATTACGAATACCTGCTTTTTGAGAAAGAGCCCGAGGAGCTTGAGGACTTTCTCAGATGCGGTGAATTTGACGGGCTGAATGTTACCATTCCATACAAGAAGAGCGTTATACCCTACTGCGCTGAGCTGTCCGAAAGCGCAAGGGCAATCGGCAGCGTCAACACCATTATAAGAAGGCCCGACGGCAGTCTTTACGGCGACAACACCGATGCCTTCGGCTTTGAAAGCCTTATTAACAGCAGCGGCATTTCCGTTGCGGGCAAAAAGGCACTTGTACTCGGCAGTGGCGGTGCTTCGGTTACCGTCTGTGCGGTGCTTAAAAAGCTCGGTGCAGGCGAGGTCATCGTTATATCACGCAAAGGCGAAAACAACTACGACAACATTTCAAACCACGCAGATGCCGGAATAATCGTCAACGCAACCCCCGTCGGTATGTACCCGAACAACGGCGAAAAGGCAGTTGACCTCAGCACTTTCAAAAACTTAAGCGGCGTGCTCGATGTTGTATATAACCCCGCCCGTACCGCCATTTTGCTGCAGGCTGAGGAGTTAGGCATTCCCGGCGCGTGCGGACTTCATATGCTTGTTGCTCAGGCAAAGCGCAGCAGTGAGCTGTTTACGGGCAGCAAAATTGCCGACAGTGAAATTTCGCGTATTGAGTCTGTTCTGAGCAGGCAGATGCAGAACATCGTAATCATCGGAATGCCCGGCAGCGGAAAAACTACCGTTGCAAACCGTCTCGGTGAGTTGCTCGGACGAAAGGTCTGCGATACCGATGCCGAGATAGTTTCCCGAGCGGGCATGAGCATTCCCGAGATATTCGAAAAATTCGGCGAGGAGCATTTCCGCAAGCTCGAAACCGAGGTTATGGCCGATGTCGGAAAGCTCGGAGGACTGATTATCTCAACCGGCGGCGGTTGCATCACACGCGCTGAAAACTATCCCCTGCTGCATCAGAACGGCACTATCGTGTGGATAAAGCGTGACTTGGACCGACTTGAGCGCGACGGCAGACCCATTTCAATGAAAACCGACCTTACAGAGCTTTACGCAAAGCGCCGCGAGCATTACGAGCGCTTTGCAGACATCTGCGTTGACAACAACGGAAGTATTGACGAAACGGTATCCTTTATTACGGAGGCGCTGAAATGAGATTTCTTATAATCAACGGGCCGAACATCAATATGCTCGGCATAAGAGAGCCCTCGGTTTACGGCAGTCAGGACTATGCTGCACTGAAAAAGTTCATTTGGGACTCCTGCGTGGAAAACGGCATTGAATGCGAGCTTTTTCAGCCAAACCACGAGGGCGCGATTGTGGATAAAATCCAGAGCGCATACGGCCGCTTTGACGGCATTGTCATCAACCCCGCGGCATACACCCATACAAGCATAGCAATACTCGACGCATTAAAGGCTGTCTGCATTCCCGCAGTTGAGGTGCATATCTCCGATGTCAGCACCCGTGAGGATTTCCGACAGATTTCCTATGCGGGCATGGCCTGCATCAAGACCTATATGGGTCTCGGCTTTGAGGGTTACAGACAGGCGGTTATATATCTTAAAAACTATTTGGAGGCGGCAAAATGATATCTGAGAAATACATCGCTTGGGGCAATGCCGGCTCCACCATCAGAGAGCTCGCGGCATACGGCGCACAGCGTGCAAAAATCGTCGGCAAGGAAAATGTCTACGACTTCACCATCGGCAGCCCCAGCATTGCGCCTCCCAAGGCTCTTCTCGACACCTTAGAGCGTCTTTGCACCGAAGAAGACCCCACCAGGATTCACGCCTATGCTCCCGCACCGGGCATTGAGTCCGTGCGCGAAAAAATTGCTCAGAAGCTGAACAAAAACTTCGGCTCTGATTATGATGCAGGCGATATTTATATGACTCACGGAGCATCCTCCGCACTTGCGCTTGCCTGCGCGGTGCTTCTGTCCGAGGGCGACGAAGCGCTTGTTGTCGCCCCCTACTTCCCCGAATACAGAATTTACATTGAGCAGACGGGCGCAGCTATGACCGAGGTGCTCTGCGACCTTGAAAGCTTCCAGATGGATATTGATGCTTTCGCGGCAAAAATCACCGAAAAGACCGCGCTTGTCATCATCAATTCCCCGAACAACCCCAGCGGCGTTGTGCTCTCCGAGGACAGCGTAAAGGCCATCGCCAAAGTGTTGACCGAGAAGCAGGAGCAGTACGGTCATCCCATCTATGTGCTTGCCGACGAGCCTTACAGAGAGCTTGTTTACGGCGGCGTTGAGGTTCCGTTTATCCCCAACTTCTACAACAACACAATCTACTGCTACTCCTTCAGCAAGTCCGTATCCCTCCCCGGTGAGCGCGTCGGCTACATCGCTCTTTCCAAGGCAATGGAGGACTACGCAAATGTAAGAGCCGCAGTTTACGGCGGCGGCAGAGCGCTCGGCTATGTCTGCGTTTCGCCGATGTTCCAGCTTGCAATTGCGGAAAACTTAGATGCGCTTTGCGACATCTCCAAGTATGATGAAAACAGAACTCTCATTTACAATTCGCTGATTGAGATGGGCTATGAATGCGCAAAGCCCGACGGCGCATTTTATCTTTTCATCAAGACCCCCGGCGGCGATGCAAACGCCTTCTGCCGCAAGGCAATGGAAAAGGATTTGCTTATCGTTCCCGGCGATGACTTCGGCTGCCCCGGCTATGCAAGACTTGCCTACTGCGTTCCCCTCAGCAGAATTGAAAGCTCGCTGCCTGCCTTCAAATGGCTGGCTGAGCAGTACGGACTGTAAAAACAAACACGGCACCACGAAAGTGGTGCCGTGTTTTTCTCTTTTACATATATTTAGTATTCTCCGGCGGGAGATACTCGTTTATCTCAATCGGGTTCTGCGGATGTCTTTTGTACTCCTCAACGGAATCGCTGACATAGTCCACAAACTCGCGCTCAAGCTCGGGGAGCATTCTGCCCTTGAGCCACACAAGCGCGTATTCAATCTGTCGTTCGGTCTCCGTTATTACCTTGGAGACGACGAGGTCATTGGGGGTATAGGTTGTCTGCGGGAAAATGGTTATGCCGACATTTCGTTCGGTGAGTGCAACCGCGTCAAGGTAGTTGGACATCTCGCAGACGATATTCGGCTCTGCATCAACCTCACGAAACCAGCTTCTTATTGCCTCAACACGCGACTTTCTTGCGGGCACGATAAGCGGCTCATCGATGAGCGCGCGCAGCGGCACGGTATCGCCCTCCGCCTTTGCAAGCGGATGCTCGCGCGAGATAAGCGCAACCCACGGCCCTCTTCCGACGGCAAAGCCGTGGAGATGCTCGCTGTTGTACGGCGAGGCTATAACCGCAACATCAAGCAGACCTGCCTTCATTCGGTCGAGGACATCGTCACTACTGCCGTTCCACAGCCTGTACTGCACCTTGGGATACTCCTCCTTGAATCCCTTGAGCCATCGCGCAATGTAAAAGGGCGGACGGCCCTCAACAACGCCGATGTTGATAAAGCCCGAGAGCTCGCAGTCAAGGCTGTGTATCTCCTGCTTCGTCTTTTCGGTCATATTAAGTATCTGCACCGCGCGGCGGTACAGCAGCGCGCCTGCCTCGGTAAGCTGCAGAAATCTTTTGCCGCGGATAATAAGCTGCGTGCCGAGCTCTTCTTCAAGCGCCTTGAGCTGATTGCTCAGCGGCGGCTGACTCATATTCAGCCTTTCGGCAGCGCGGGTGATATTAAGCTCCTCAGCAACCACCGTGAAGTATTTGAGTGTTCGCAAATCCATTCTGACACCCCCCACATTTATAATAACAAATATGCTGATGGCTTATCATATCAGAAAAATATGATAAAGACAATGTTATATGTATTATAATTATTCAAATTATTGTGCTAAACTTCAAAACAGTTAGTGACAAGTTCTTTTTTATCTCTCTATTTTTCCTTTTGTAATCAGAAGCTGCCGCATTTTTACGGCAGCTTCTGATTTTTTCTGTGTGCCGATACACCCCTCCGTCTTACACAGAATGTTGTCGGCAGACTCAAGGTTAATGAAAAAGTTGTCGAAAATACACTTTCTGAGTACTTGCCTTTTATCGCAACAGAGAATATACTAATAGAAACCGTAAAACGCAACCTGCACTCAAGGTTTGCCGAGGCAGGTCAGCGAGTTTATAAAAAAGCTCCGCCCGATTATCGGCGAAGCTGACACTAATATTACAGAGATTTCGGTCTGAACGGAGGAACAATGGATAAGATTCTCGTACTGGATTTCGGCGGCCAGTATAATCAGCTTATTGCACGCAGAGTTCGCGAGCATCATGTATATGCAGAGGTAAAGGGCTTCAACAGAATCAGCCTTGACGAGATTAAGGCTGAGGGATATACGGGCATCATCTTCACCGGTGGTCCCAACAGCGTCTATGACGAGACCTCTCCCCACTTTGACCCTGCAATTCTCGATGCAGGCATTCCCATTCTCGGCATCTGCTACGGCTGCCAGCTTATGGCATGGATGGGCAAGGGTGAAATCTGCTCTGCAGGCAGCATAAGCGAGTACGGTAAGACTCCGCTCTATGTTAAGGACAGCATTCTTTTCAAGGGCGTTGCAGAAAACAGTGTCTGCTGGATGAGCCACACTGACTATGTCAAGAACGCTCCCGAGGGCTTCAGCATTATCGCAAACACCGATAACTGCCCCTGCGCCGCAATGTGCGACGACAGCAGAAAGCTTTACAGCGTTCAGTTCCACCCCGAGGTTACCCACACCGAATTCGGCGCGCAGATTCTGCACAACTTCCTGTTCGAAATCTGCGGCTGCAAGGGCGACTGGAGTATGGACGACTACTGCAAGAAGGCAGTTGCATCCCTGAAGGAAAAAATCGGCGACGGCAAGGTGCTTCTCGCGCTCTCCGGCGGCGTTGACTCCTCCGTATGCGCAGCACTCTTAGCAGAAGCAATCGGCAATCAGCTCACCTGCGTATTCGTCGACCACGGTCTTATGCGCAAGGACGAGGGCGATGAGGTCGAGCAGGCATTCTCCAAGTGGAACATAAACTTTATCCGCGTAAACGCACAGGAGCGCTTTATCGGCAAGCTCAAGGGCGTTACCGAGCCTGAGAGAAAGCGCAAGATTATAGGCGAAGAATTCATCCGCGTATTCGAGGAAGAGGGCAAGAAAATCGGCGCTGTCGATTATCTCGCTCAGGGCACTATCTACCCCGACATCATCGAATCCGGTCTCGGCGCATCCGCAACCATCAAGAGCCACCACAATGTCGGCGGTCTGCCCGATTTTGTTGATTTCAAGGAAATCGTTGAGCCTCTGCGTATGCTCTTCAAGGACGAGGTCCGCGGTCTCGGCAGAGAACTCGGTCTGCCCGAATACCTTGTATCCCGCCAGCCCTTCCCCGGCCCCGGTCTTGCAATCCGCGTTCTCGGTGAGATTACCTCCGAGAAGCTTGCAATTCTCCGCGAGGCTGATGCAATCTTCCGCGAGGAAATGGCCATTGCAGGTATGGATACCTGCACAAGCCAGTACTTTGCAGTGCTTGACAGCAGCAGAAGCGTCGGCGTTATGGGCGATGCACGCACCTACGGCTACACCGTAATTCTGCGCGCAGTTACCACCGATGACTTTATGACCGCAGACTGGTCACGCCTGCCCTTCGAGCTGCTTGCAAAGGCAAGCTCCCGCATCACAAACGAGGTCAAATCCGTTACCCGCGTTGCCTACGACATCACAAGCAAGCCGCCCGCAACGGTTGAATGGGAATAATCACCGAGCTTAAAATTTCAGACGCCGCAAGGCGGGTACATTATAAAAAGAGCCATCTGTTTTTTGAAAGCAGATGGCTCTTTTTTGCCTATTCAATATATTGACTTGAAAAGTGAGGTTAACTATTGTATCCTACGCATAGTGATTATTCCGCTTTCAAATCTATATAAGTTGTGATGTTGATATGAAATTATTTATAAAAAATCATGCGTTGTTATGCTTAGTTCTTACAGTACTTCTGATTTTCGGATTGTTCGGAACAATTTCTGTCGTGCAAAGTCAGAAGTATTATTATCGGATTCACGAACCCGCCGACCAGCTCAGCGATATTTCCCTTGAATCCGAAGGGGATAAAATTGTTGAGCTGACCAACATTGAGACCAATGCCGACGAAACAGTTCTGACACTGGAATCCGTGCAGCCGGGAACAGGCACAATTTATGTTAAATACACCGTTACCGGAGACACAGATACAAAGGCTGTAGTAGAGGGCACAACTGTAACCGTACTAAAAGCGGGCCTGATCTTCGTACACGGAGACGGCTTTGATTATGCCGGACTCAACACAAGCTATTGGGGCTTTACCACTTTTTTGGGATTTGCGGCATTTTACTTCTTCTGGCTGCGAAAAGAACACCAGAAGGACAACTATTATTCCTTCCGCTCGATTGCATTCTGTGCTTCCATCCTGCTGTTTTCGATTCTGTTCCTAATCTATTTTGCAGCAGGTCTTTCCGTGTTAGTCCTCCCTCATGTGCAGACGGCTAAGCTTTTGATTGTCATCACAGGCAACCTTATGCTTGCGTATTCTTTGCTGACAATACCTTTCATGGCCGTATTTGCGATTGCTCTGGCAATCAGCAATGTTAAGCTGATGCGGCATGAAGGCAAATGTCTCACAAATATGCTCGGCATCGGTATTGCTGTCGTTTTAGCTGTTGGCGCGGCAATAAACCTCATACTTTTTTACAAAGCTTACGGAACTCACACGGCGGCCTTCCCCATCATCTATGCAATTTACAGTGCTGGCTTCACAATCTTCCAAGTCCTTTTGACGGGTTCTATCATAACTTGTCTGCAGGCAGCTTATCGAAAGATACCTTATGACAAGGATTACATCATCATTCTCGGTTGTGCAATCCGCAAGGACGGCACACTGTACCCGCTTATTCAGGGACGCGTGGACCGCGCAATTGACTTCTGGGAAAAGCAGTTTAGGGCAACCGGTAAGCAGGCAGTATTTGTACCCTCCGGCGGACAGGGCGATGATGAAATCATCGCCGAAGCAAAAGCAATGGAACGATATCTTCTGGCAAAAGGGATTCCTCAGGAACTTATTTTGGCAGAAGACAAATCAACAACCACACACGAAAACATGAAGTTCTCCAAGAAGCTCATCGATGCCCGTACTGAGAATGCTTCCATTGCATACTCTACGACAAACTATCATGTATTCCGGAGCGGCTTCCTCGCACAAGAGGCAGGCGTTAAGGCGGACGGTATCGGCGCACATACGAAATGGTATTTCTGGCCGAATGCGATGATTCGTGAAGTTGTCGGCGTATTTGCAAGACAGTCCAAAGCTCAGTGGCTGTTTACCATTGGTTTGATTCTGTTTGCCGGTTTGGCCGGATATGCATATATGCTTGTCTATTAAAAACGCGCAAAAATTCCGGTAATACTTAATGTATTACCGGAATTTTTTAATTTATTTCGTTCAACCGTTTTTCAATCTCTTCATCGTCATATTCCACATCATATGACCACACGCGGGCGCACTCGGCAAGCGCATCAATGCTGCCGTCTGTCTGCCCCCACGCAGCCGTTATCTCGCGGAAGGACTGCTCAATGAACGCGATGCGCTCCTCCACGCGATTGTCATAGAGCGCATCGGGCAGATGCCGGTAGATGAGATATTCAAGCAGCCTTGCGCGAGGTCCCGACTCGCTTATGCCGTCAAGCAGCTTATCCCGCAGTTCAAGCAGCCACAGCTCGTCCTCGGACAGTTTTTCGTCGTTGCCGTCATCGGATATTACTGCAAGCTGCATCGGCTCTGTGCGGCTCAGAATGAGTCTTCCCGCTTCCTCGCAAACTAAGCCGAGACCTATCTCCGTTCTGTCCGTCCAATAGCTTCTGAAGCGAGGATGGTCCGTACAAATCTGGCAGAGCATATCCTCGCCGTGGTGCAGAATCATATTGCACAGATTTTTCTCATTAAGAAACGGGCAGCGCTCACCGTCTGTCAGTCTGAAATGCGGAGTGTCCTCCTCGTCAATATGTGCCGCAATGTCCTCGCAGGCGCGAAAGCGCTCGAGGCTTTCCTCGTCAATATCCACTTCCCAGCCCTCGCAGCAGGTGTGGCGGCACTTATCCGCGATGCAGTGAAAGTCTTTGTAATAATCGGGTACAATAATTTTCATAATCCGCTGCCGTCCGTTGTCAGATTTCTCTCTTATATTATATCTGTCCTGTCAATCGGCAAAACCGCCTACGATTGTAGGCGGTTTTTGTTTTACATTATCCAGTTCAGCGCAAGCTTTACAAACAGCAGCGCCATAACGAAAAGCAGAACGGGTCTGATTACCCTTGCGCCCTTTTTGACCGCAAGGCTTGCACCGAGGTAATTGCCGACAAAGTTAAACACAGTTGCGACAAGTACAATCTGCCATATTACAAGTCCCGAGAATGCGTAGGTCAGCGATGAGCTTAAGCCCGCAAATATCGTTGCAAACCTTGCCGTTCCCGAGGCTTTGACAAGACTCAGTCTTACAAGCAGGGCAAAGCCGAGCATATAGAGCATTCCCGCTCCGGGGCCGTAAAAGCCCTGATATGCGCCTGCAAGAAGTCCGATTGCGCAGGCAAACGCAAGCTGCTTTGCTCCCGAAAGCGTCTCAGACCTGTCCTCCTCACCGAAATCCTTCTTGAGAAGCACCAGCAATGCCATTGCCGGCATAAGCAGAATCATTATAATCATAAGATACTGCTCGGGAATAATCATATTCAGCTTTGCGCCGATAATTCCGCCGATGATGGCAGTTACTGCGGTTACAAGGCCAGAGCGAAAATGAACATTGCCGCTTCGGACATATTTGTAAATTGAGGCAAGATTTCCGATTACCGCGGAGCACTGATTTGTGCCCGCAATATAGTGTGTTGGAATTCCAAGCGTCATAAGCGCAGGCACGGTTATAAGGCCGCCGCCTCCGCTGACGGCATCAACAATTCCCGCGGCAAAGTATGCCGCGCATACGGCGGCACTCTGCCAGCTAAGTAATGCAAAATCCATTATTATCTCTGATCGATATCAACATAGGGCAGCTTACGAACGGTTGCGCGGTAAGCAGGACGCATAATGCGGTCGCAGCTCATAACCTCTTCGATGCGGTGCGCACACCAGCCCGCAATTCTTGCAACTGCAAACAGCGGAGTGTAAAGCTCTCTGGGTATGCCGAGCATATTGTAGACAAAGCCCGAGTACATATCGACATTTGCGCACATGGGCACATCATTGTGCTTCTTGCGCATAATCTCCGCAGCACCGAGTTTTTCAACTCTTTCGATAAGCTCGAAGTCCTTGAGGCAGCCCTTTTCCTCGGCCATGCTCTTTGCGTACTTCTTAATCATAATCGCTCTCGGGTCGGATACGGTGTAAACCGCGTGGCCGAGACCGTATATCTTACCCGAGCCGTCGCCTGCCTCGCCGCTGAGTATCTTTCTAATATATGCGCTCAGCTCGTCATCGTCCTGCAGGTCGTTCACGCCTGCTCTTATATCGTCGAACATCTCCATAACCTTGGCATTTGCGCCGCCGTGCAGCGGTCCCTTAAGCGAGCCGACCGCACCTGCTATTGCACTGTAGGTATCCGTTCCCGTGGAGGACATTGCGCGGCAGGTGAAGGTTGAGTTATTACCGCCACCGTGCTCCGCGTGGAGAATGAGCATAAGGTCGAGAAGCTTTGCCTCGTCGGGTGTATACACCTTGTCCTTACGCAGCATACGCAGGAAGTTTTCGGACATCGAAAGATTTTCCTTGGGATTGTGTATGTACAGCGACTTGTTGTCGAAGTGGTGGCGCTTTACCGCATAGGCGGTTGAAACAATTGCGGGGAAGCGCGCAATGAGCTCGATTGACTGACGCATGAGGTTTTCAATGGAGTTATCCTCGGGCGCGGGGTCATAGGTATACAGTGCCATGACGCAGCGCGAGAGAATGTTCATGACATTGCTGCCCGAAACCTTCAGAATCATATCCTCGGTAAAGCCCTCGGGCAGAGGACGCGCCTTTGCGAGAATTGCATTGAACTGCTCGAGCTGCTGTCTGTCGGGCAGCTTACCCATAAGCAGCAGATACGCAACCTCCTCATAGCCGAAGGTGCTCTTCTCTCTGTGCGCATCGACAATATCCGTTACGCTTATGCCGCGGTAGTACAGATTGCCGGGAACGGGCACTCTTGTGCCGTCCTCAATCAGATAGCCCTGAACGCTGCCTATATTGGTAACGCCGATGAGAACGCCCGTGCCGTCGCTGTTTCGCAGACCGCGGTGAACATCGTAATTATTGTAATAATCGCGGCTTATCGTGTACTCGTCCTTTATATTCGAGCAAAAGCCGGAAATATAGCCGTTAAGTATATCAAGTTGCTTTTCCAATTCGGACCCCTCCCGAAAATAGTTCTTGCTATGCGAAAGATTATACTTCTCACGCGGACATTTTGCAAGTCCAAATTTAATTTCGTGTAAAATTCATTGTTTTTTTCTATGAGTGCCTGCATTTTTTGCAATTTTACATAAACAAATTTGCAAATTCGCTTGATGTGATGCATCTCTTGTGCTATACTCATCACATGTTTTCAATTACGGAGGATTTTTTATGATAAAGCTTCACGACTCAGGCTGTTTCTGGGTAAACGGCGCACCCTGCGCAGCGGCTGAGGGCCTCAACGCAGCAGAGGGCAGAAAAAAGACAATGGCGGCCTCCGTCCTGACCGCGCACAACAAATCGAATTGCGCAGATAAGCTGCAGATTAAGTTTGACAGCCTTATCTCTCACGATATTACATATGTAGGCATCATTCAGACTGCCAAGGCATCGGGACTTGAGCGCTTCCCCGTTCCCTATGTTCTGACCAACTGCCACAACAGTCTTTGCGCTGTCGGCGGCACAATCAACGAGGACGACCATATGTTCGGTCTTTCCGCCGCGAAAAAGTACGGCGGCATTTATGTTCCCGCAAACCAGGCGGTCATTCATCAGTACGCACGCGAGATGATGGCAGGCTGCGGCAAGATGATACTCGGCTCTGACAGCCACACCCGCTACGGTGCTCTCGGCACTATGGGCATCGGCGAGGGCGGTCCCGAGCTTGTAAAGCAGCTTCTCGAGCGCAGCTATGATATCGCAGCCCCCGAGGTTGTGCTCATATATCTCACGGGCACACCCATGCGCGGTGTCGGCCCCCACGATGTGGCAATTGCACTCTGCGGCGCAACCTACAAAAACGGCTTTGTAAAGAACAAGGTGCTCGAGTTTGCAGGCCCGGGCGTTAAAAATCTGCCCATGGATTTCCGCATCGGCATTGATGTCATGACCACAGAAACAGCTTGCCTGAGCTCAATCTGGGTTACCGACGAAAAGGTCGAGGAATACCTCGTCAAGCACGGCAGAGGCTGCGAATACAAGGCAATGGCTCCCGCAGAGGGTGCTTACTACGACGCAATGATTGAAATTGACCTCGGCAGCATCGTGCCTATGGCGGCACTGCCCTTCCATCCCTCTGAGGCATACACCATCGCAGAGCTCAATGCAAACGCAGGCGATATTCTGCGCGAGGTTGAAAAGCGCGCCGAAAAGCAGTTCGGCAAGGACATTAACTTTAATCTCACCAACAAAATCAAGAACGGCAGACTCATGCTCGACCAGGGCATCATCGCAGGCTGTGCAGGCGGTATGTTTGACAACATCGCCGAGGCTGCCGCAATTCTCGACGGCTACGATGTAGGCTGCGGCGGCTTCTCAATGAGCGTTTATCCGCCCAGTATTCCCGTCAATCTTGAGCTTATTAAAAGCGGCGTTCAGCAGAAGCTGCTCGAAAGCGGTGCGCTGTTCAAGCCCTGCTTCTGCGGTCCGTGCTTCGGTGCAGGCGATGTTCCCGCCTGCGGCGCACTTTCGGCACGCCACACTACACGCAACTTCCCCAACCGCGAGGGTTCAAAGCCCGCAGAGGGTCAGCTTTCCTCCGTTATGCTGATGGACGCTCGCTCCATTGCGGCAACCGCGAGAAACCACGGTGCGCTCACCGCGGCAACGGATATTGACTACACCGCACCCACCTGCAGCGGCGACAGCTTTGACGGCAGCGTTTACTCCAAGCGCGTGTACTTCGGCTTCGGCAAGGCCGAGCCCGAGGCATCTCTGCAGCTCGGTCCCAACATCACCGAGTGGCCCGCAATTCCCGCTTTGGGCGAAAATCTGCTGATGCGTCTTGACGCTGTAATTCACGACCCCGTTACCACGACCGACGAGCTTATCCCCTCGGGCGATGCCTCGTCCTATCGCTCCAATCCCCTGAAGCTTGCAGGCTTTGCTCTTTCGAGAAGAGAGCCCGAATATGTTGCCCGCACCGCCGTTACAAGAGCTCTCACCGCTGAGGATGTAAAGGATGTTCTCGCAAAGCTCGGCGCTGAGAATGCCGAGGTGCAGATTGGCTCCGTAATTTTTGCCAACAAGCCCGGCGACGGCTCGGCACGCGAGCAGGCGGCGTCCTGCCAGAGAATTCTCGGCGGCTGCGCAAACATCTGCTATGAGTACGCAACGAAGCGCTACCGCTCCAATTGCATCAACTGGGGTATGGTACCGTTCACAATTGACGAAGGTGAAAGCTTTGACTACGCCCCCGGTGATTTTGTCTATGTTCCCGAGGTACGCAAGGCAGTGCTTAACGGCGAAAGCCGCAT
>JAZUJB010000075.1:0-2069 GCA_045642545.1 Oscillospiraceae bacterium | reverse complement strand
TGAATCGCCGTTGCGGAAACCGATTGAATATTTCTGATTATCTATGGTTTTTGCAACCGTATATTTACCGCCTCCGCCGCAGGCACACAGGCTAAGCGCCATTATGACCGCGAGCGCGAGGCAAATTATTCTCTTTTTCATTGTTTAACCTCACAGCCTTACTTGATTAGATGATACAAAAAATCTATGTACAAATCAAGTACCTGCCTATAATTTCCGCGCCGCCCGTAAGCAGCAGAGAGGTGATTGCGCCGTCTGAATACTGCGCCTCAACGCTGAGCGAGCCGCCGGGCTCGGCAAAGCTGAGAGAGCAGCTTTCTTTGCGCTTGTATGCTGAGAAAGCCGTAACAGCGGTTGTACCGCTTGCGCATGAGCTTTCCCATACTGCGGAATCCGTTGACGCAACATATACAAAGGGCTCAAGACTGCCGTTGTCAACAAACATAATGCCGAGAGCATCGACATTAAGCTCGCTGCAAATTGAACGGATATTTGCCTCGGCAAAGCTTTTTTCAAGCGTGTTGTCCGCAACAATGTGGCTTATGCCCTCAAAATGTACGATGGGAAAGTCCTTGCCGTCAATGCAAATGCTTTCAATCTTCTCGGGCAAAGGCATATTCACCGTGCCGCGATAGACCTTGTCGCACTTTTTTGCAATGCCTATATCAAGCGGCTTGTCCACACCCGAAACCTCAAGGCAGATGCTGCCGTTATCTATGCCCCGGCTGCTTGCGGTAAGGGCTGCTGCGGATATGCTCGCGTTGCCGCAGAATTCACCGCCCATCATCTGAAGCCGGACAAGCGCTGCGCCGTCGGTGGGGGTTTCAAGAAATCCAACCTGCTCGGCATCTTTGCAGAGCGCCATAAGCTCGGCCGCAACACGACTTTGAGACTCCCGCAAAACGGGAGTCTCGACAATGAGCGTTATATTTCCTGTGGGATTAATCTTGTAATATGAAAGCTCCATTACTTCTGATAGTTCCTTAAAAACTGCTTTGTGCGCTCCATCTGAGGATTGCCGAATACCTCCTCGGGGTCGCCCTGCTCAACGATTACGCCGCCGTCCATAAAGATGACGCGGTCGGATACTGCGCGGGCAAAGGACATCTCGTGGGTTACGATGACCATTGTCATTTTCTCCTCGGCAAGCTGCTTTATTACCTTGAGGACCTCGCCGGTAAGCTCGGGGTCGAGTGCGGAGGTAGGCTCGTCAAAGAAGAGAACATCGGGCTTGGTTGCAAGCGCGCGGGCAATTGCTACGCGCTGCTGCTGACCGCCTGAAAGCTGGCAGGGATATGCGTCTGCCTTTTCGCCGAGACCCATCTTCTCGAGAAGCACCGTGGCTTCCTTCATAACCTCGTCCTTTTCTCTGCCCTGAACGGTTATGGGAGCATCGGTGAGGTTTTTCATAACGGAGTAGTGCGGGAAAAGATTGAACTGCTGGAATACAAGACCGAAGTAGCTCTTGAATTTCTTGAGCTCGGAGGAGGAAACATACTCCATTTTGCCGCTTTCATCTGTCTTGGCGGCGGTGTGGCCCATGTACTTTATCTCGCCGGAGTCTGCGGTCTCAAGGAAGGTTGCACAGCGCAGCAGAGTTGATTTACCTGAGCCGGAGGGGCCGATTATAGATACGACCTCACCCTCGGATACATTGAAGCTGATGTTTTTCAGAACATTGTTGTCGCCGAAGGATTTTTTGATGTTATTCATTTCAAGTATCAATTACGGCACCTCCTTACTTGTAGTAATTCATCTTGTTTTCAATCTTGCCCATTACGAAGTCAACAATTGCGTTGAATACGAAATAGAACACACCTGCAACGACAAACGGAGTGAAGCTTGTCTGGGAGTTTGCTATCTGCTTGCCGATGGTGAACATTTCCTGATAGGAAACGGTAAAGGCGAGCGATGTATCCTTAACCAGAGTGACGATTTCATTGGTCACGCTGGGCAGTATGCGCTTTATGACCTGGGGAAGGATGATCTTCATAAAGGTCTGGAACTTGCTGTAGCCCAGAACCTCGGCTGCCTCATACTGGCCTATGGCGATTGAGGCTATGCCGCCG
>JAZUJB010000074.1:0-12102 GCA_045642545.1 Oscillospiraceae bacterium | reverse complement strand
GTAAACCTCATGAAGGCTTACCGCGATGACTACGACACACCCATCAAGCACTTCAACCGCGTTGCAGTTGTCGGCGCAGGCAATGTTGCAATGGACGCATCCCGCGTTGCAAAGCGTCTCGGCGCAGAGCATGTTTACATCACCTACCGCCGCGGCAAGGACGAGCTTCCCGCCCGTAAGGAAGAAGTCGAGCACGCAGAGGCAGAAGGCATTGAGTTCAACCTCCTCAACAATCCTGTTGCTATCATCGGCGACGAAAACGGCAATGTCACCGGCATCGAGCTAGTAAGACAGGAGCTCGGCGAGCCCGACGAAAAGGGTCGCAGAAAGCCCGTTCCCGTTGAGGGCAGCAACTGGGTTCTCGATGTTGACACCGTCATCATCGCAATCGGCACCAGCCCCAACCCCCTGATTCGCAACACCACCGGCGGCCTCACCTTCACCAAGAAGGGCGGCATCGTGGCCAACGAAGTCGGTCAGACCTCTCGCGAGGGCGTATTCGCAGGCGGCGACGCTGTTACCGGCGCAGCTACCGTTATCCTTGCTATGGGCGCAGGCAAAGCAGGCGCAAAGGGCATCGACGAGTACATCAAGAGCAAGAACTAATTCGCTTCAACATATAAAAAGGCTCCTTCTTTTGAAGGAGTCTTTTTTAATGCAGATTATTATCACGCAATTTGCATTTGGATTGCGGATTATTATTTGAGTTTTAATAAAATTTGCTGATATTTGATTTCAAAAAATATAACCCAAGTAATTATTTGCGCTGATTTGTATTGATTTTTCATCTGATTTGTTGTAAAATCTTTCAGTAAATATAATGCAATTATCTGAGTTATCAATATTTTTGCACCAAAATCATCATCGGAGGATTTCCATGAACCGCACGCAATTCCAAATGTACCTTGAAAACAGCAACAGCACAAAGCTTCGTGATGTTGTTTCTCAAATGCTCTACGATGAAATCGTATCTTTGAAGATTGCACCGGGAACAAAGCTTAATGTAAACAACATTGCTTCTAATTTAGGCATTTCCCGTACCCCCGTTGCCGAAGCAATTATGAACCTGTGCGAGCAGGGCTTTGTCATTTCCAAGCCCGACACAAGCGGTTACTTTGTAATCGACCTCAGTCTGAGCGATATGATCGACCTGTACGATGTTCGCGCTGCCATTGAATGCGAGGCGGCTGCTCTTTGCACTGAGCGCGCCGATGCTCAGACAGTTGCAAAGCTTGAGAAGCTTGCAGATGAGTTTACTGATTGCGTAATCAAAAAGGATTATGATGGTATGATTGCTACCGACATGCCCTTCCATAGCCTTATTGTTGAGTCCTGCGGCAACCGCTACATTCAGAAGTGCTACGAGATGCTTCTTCCCAATCTGACTATGTATCAGTCATCAATGATTAAGTTCATCAGCAGTGCCGAGGAAAACCCCTGGTCCTCCAGTGTTATCTACAACCACGCTGCTATCGTTTCTGCAATTAAGATGCACATTCCCGAGCTTGCAAGACAGGCTATGAGTGACCATGTAACCTCCAGCCTGAACTTCACTATGTTCTCCGGCGGCGGCTCCGACCCCTTCGCAAGCGTAAGAACACCAAGAAAGAAATAAGATAATAAAAAAGAGAGGCTCAATGAGCCTCGCTTTTTTATTTGGAATTAATTACTCCCAGCACTCAGTCTTGCCGTCGAGGCCGATAGAGTTTGCCTTGAATTCAGGATTCTTGCCTTCCTTGCGCTGCTTCTTGTAGTCCTTAAGGGCTGCAAATGCAGGACGAGCAAGGATGATGATTACGGGAACATTGATTACTACCATGAGACCCTGGAGCATATCTGCGGTATCCCATACAAAGCCTGCGCTGAGGATAGCACCAGCGAATACGAGTGCGATTGCTACGAGGCGGAAGCAGGTAATGAATGCCTTGCTGGGGCTGCGCTTCATGATGAACTTCAGGCAGCCTTCGCAGTAGTAGTAGTTACCGATAAGAGTGGTGAATGCGAACAGAGTAAGTGCAACTGCGATGAAGATGGGGCCTGCATTGCCAATGGTGGAAGCAATGGAGTCCTGAACAAAGCCTGCTGCAAGTGCGCTGCCTTCTGCATCGATGTATGCGCTCATATCAATGCCGCCGGCCTTAATCTGGCCAAGCAGGCACATGAATGCGGTTGCGGTGCAGATGAGCAGAGTGTCGATGAATACGGAGAGCATCTGAACAAGGCCCTGCTTTGCAGGATGAGATACATCTGCGGTTGCTGCTGCGTTAGGAGCAGAACCCATACCTGCTTCGTTGGAGTACAGACCGCGCTTGATACCCCACATGATGCAGGAGCCGGTGAAGCCGCCGAAGATTGCCTTGAAGTCAAATGCGCTGACAAAGATTGCCTTGAACATTGCGGGGACGAACTTGATGTTGATGAAGAGAATGATAAGGGATACAACAACATAGATAACGCCCATGATGGGAACCAGAACACCGGTAACCTTGGTGAGGCGCTTGCCGCCGCCGAGTACGCAGATACCGAAGAGAACTGCCAGAACGCCGCCGATGATGTAAGGAGTTACATCAGCATCATAGAAGCTGAAAGCGTTGAAGGTTGTCTGGGTATTGTAGGATGCCAGCATATTGTAGCCGACTGCATAGGTGAGGATGAGGATGATTGCGAAGATAACGCCGAGCCAGCGCTGCTTGAGAGCGTCCTGCATGTAGTAGGAAGGACCGCCGTAGTAGCTGCCGTCTTTATCGCGCTTCTTGTAAATCTGTGCGAGGGTGGACTCTACGAATGCAGAAGCGCCGCCGAGAATTGCGGTGATCCACATCCAGAAGATAGCGCCTGCGCCGCCAAGGATAATAGCGGTGGAAACGCCGATGATGTTACCGGTACCTACGCGGGATGCGGTGGATACCATGAGTGCGCCAAAGGAGGAGATACCGTTCTTCTCTTTGGGCTTCTCGCTAACTACCTTTATGGACTCGCCAAAAAGGCTAATCTGCATCAGACCGCTGCGGATTGTGAAGTACAGACCTGCAACGATGAGAAACAGAGGAACAATGTACGGCTTGTAGAGAATGCCGCTGACTGCGTTAATCGCATTATGGATTCCGTCGATCATTTGTGTCTCTCTTTCCTAATTAAATTTTTCACCATTAAAAAATGATGTTAATATTATATTAACAAAGTCGCAAAATTGCAATACCAAATATGCAAAAATTTCGTTTTTTATTCATAATATCAGCATTTTTAGAGCAAAATTTAATAAAAACGCAAAAATCATCGCAGCAAACTTGCAAAATCCGCTTTATAGCTCAGCAAATCCGCGAAAAAAGCAATAAAAATTGCAGCGCTCGTACACTGCAATCGTTCAAAAAGAAAAAGCCCAATCCTTAGATTGGGCTTTTTTAAGTATCTAATATCTAATTACTTATCGCCGTAGCGCTCGTTGAATGCCTTCTCGAGTGCTGCTGCTTCGTCTGCAGTGCAGCGGCCGAGCTTGATGCACTTCTCAACGACTTCGGGGGTCATGGTGTTGTAGTAAAGCTTGAAGGTCAGCTTGGGGAGCTTTGCGAGCTTGGGGGTGAATTCCTTGAAAAGCTCTACGCCGTTGTAATCTTCGATGAACTGCTTGCCGTTTATGTCCTTAAACTGAGGCATGGTATTTCTCCTTTAAAAATAGATTTTTGTTTTGGTAATCATTAAGACTACCAGTGATTATCTATATGTTAAACTCTGGTGATTAATTTGTCAAGGCACAAACAATCCTTTGAGATATTTTCTCCATTTTATACAAATTCAGTATATTTTTTTCTCAACTATGACCTTTTCGGCTTGAAGTCCCCTTCCGTACCGTTTATAAGCCTCTTGATATTTTCTCTGTGCATTACAACCACAAGAATTGCCGCAAATGTATTCATCAGCAGAAGCTCGGTGCTGGCTCCGAAAACGGCAGAGGCTATCGGCAGCGAAATTGCCGCAAGCATTGAGCCTAGCGATACCTTGCGGCCGACAAACGCCGTAATCAGGAACACAGTCATTATAACGCAAAACTCGGGAAATCCAGTCATTAAACCAAGCGCCGCGCCGACCGAAACGCCTTTTCCTCCCTTAAAGCCGAAGTAAGCCGGAAAACAGTGGCCGATTATGCAAAGCGTGCCGCCTATTGCCTTGCCCAAATCTCCGCAAAGCCAGTAGCCCAAAAGCATTGCTATTACCGTTTTGGTCATATCAAGCGCAAGCGTGATAAGCCCCGCTTTAATTCCGTACACACGGGCGACATTGGTTGCACCTGCGTTTCCGCTGCCCTTGCTTCTGACATCCTCGCCGTAAACGCGCTTAGAAAGGGGTATTGATGCACAGAATGAGCCGAGCAGGTAGGCTATTAGCGCTACAACAAAATATTTCATTAGCACGACCTCACATACTCAAAATATTTTAAGTATATTATATCAAATTTTTTAAGTTTTTCAATATACAAAGTGTGAATGTTTATCTGTATTTTCAGAAAACCTGCCATTATTCTACCCCACGCAAGCTTTTTTATTTGCATTGAGTGCTATGTGTTTTCAATGTAGAAAATTTGTGTTAGAATATTAAAAAAATTCCCGGAGGAAACACCGATGCGACTTTTCAAGCGAACATTGGCGCTTATACTGTCGGTTTTGCTGCTTGTATCGCTTTGCGGCTGCAGCTTGCTCGACACACTCTATCCCGAATATAATACCTCACGGCTTGAGTCCGCCTTTTCTCCCTATACCGACAACCGTTCAGGGATTGTTTCCTTTGAGCAGATGGAGTATGTAAGGCCGGACATTGACAAGCTGCGCGCTCAGGCTGAATATGTTGAAGAGCTTCTTGACGGCTTTTCGTCAAGAAAAGAAGTTGTGGCGGGGCTTGATGAGTTTTTCGAGCTGTACCAAAGCTTCGACTCTATGATGATGCTTGCCGTTATCCGCAGCGATATTGATACCGATGATGAGTACTATCTTGAGGAAAACAGCTTCTGCACTGAGGCAGAGAGCGAAGTTGACCGCATTTACGACGAACTTCTGCTTGCCTGCTCAAATTCATCAAAAAGCAGCTTTCTCGATGCTCAGTACTTCGGCGGCTTACTCGCTGAGGAATACAGCGTTACCGACGGCAGCGGTTATACGCCCAGCGATGAGCTTGTTGACCTGCTCAAGCGTGAAGCAAAGCTTAAAAACGATTACAGCGAGCTGTATATTGAGCTTAACCTTGAAGCCGACCTTGACTCTTACAAAAAGCACAACAAGGATATGGGCGAGATATACATCGAGCTTATTAAGGTCAGGCGCGAAATCGCTAAGCTAAAGGGCTTTGACTCATACGAGGAATACGCATACCGCACCTATGGTCGCAGCTATTCCCCCGATGACCTCGCCGAATACAGACAGGCCATAAAGGACTACATTGTCCCGGTTTACGAAAAGGCGAGCGGCAGTGGCTTGTTTGATAGCTCCGACGGCATTGTCAAAATGGATACCGATACCGCCCTTTCCACGCTGACTGATACCGTCAGAGGCCTTGACGAGCGCATTGACGAAACGCTTGATTTTATGCTTAATTATAATCTGTATGATATCAGTGCCTCCGACAGCAAATACAATCGGGCCTATGTTGCGTACATTGACGACTATGACGCACCTTATCTGTTTGTCTGCCCCTCGGGCTATTCCGACGACATTCTTTCAGTCGGACACGAGTTTGGCCACTATGTTGACAGATATATAAACCACAACCGAAACTGCAGCCTTGACTCCTCCGAGATGTTCTCGCAGGGTATGGAATACCTCATAATCAGCAATATGGAAAGCGGCGACACAAAGGACGCGCTCACGCATTACAAAATGCTTGATACTATCAGCCTTTATATTGACCAGGCAAGCTTCAATGAATTTGAACAGCGCGCATTTGCGCTGCCCGACAGCGAGCTTACGGTTGAGAAGCTAAATTCCATCTATGAAGAGCTTTCCGAGGAATATGGCTTCAGAGACGAGTACGGCGATGAGGTCGGCTTGCTCTGGATATCAATCCCGCATCTGTTTACCTCTCCGTACTATGTAATCAGCTACTGCGTATCGGACAGCTCCGCGTTTGCGCTGTACAATATGGAGCTTAACCAAAAAGGCAGCGGTCTTGATATGTATATGAAGCTGATTGACGGCGCTTCCGTTTATGAATTTCTCGAGCTGCTGAATGCCGAGGATATGGATTCCCCCATCACCGCGCAAACGGTGAAAGCAATTGCCGATACGCTTTCGGCAAATCTCAAGTTGTAAATCGAGATAGAAATGACTTCAGATGAAAGAATAAGCATATTTGAAAAAATGCCTGTACGCAAGGCGGTTATTAAGCAGATTGCTCCCGCAATTGCCGCGCAGATGATTGCCGTTGTGTACAACCTTGCCGACACCTATTTTGTCGGTATGCTCAACTCCCCCGCTCAGACCGCAGCGGTTACAATCGTTGCACCGATGTTTGTAATGCTGACGGCAGTATCAAATCTGTTCGGCATAGGCGGCGCGAGTTTGATTGCCCGCAAGCTCGGAATGCGCCGCGAGTCCGAGGCAAAGCAGGTCGCGGCGGTTGCATTCTGGTGGGGTATCATCTCCGCTATCACAACAGCACTGCTGTATCTGATATTTGCGCGGCCGCTGCTCACCGTATGCGGCGCTGACGACAGCACCTACGCGCTTGCGTTCGGCTACGCAAAGTGGACAGTCATTGTCGGCGCTCCGTTCACGATAATGAGCTCACTGACGGCAAACCTAATCCGCTCCGAGGGCAGCGCAATGTCGGCATCTCTCGGAGTATCGCTCGGCTGCATTGTAAACATAGTGCTTGACCCGTTCTTTGTGCTTCCGCAGTTTATCGGCTTAGGCGCTGAGGGCGCAGGCCTTGCAACGGCAATATCAAACGCGCTGTCGGCTACATATTTCCTCGTCTATATTTTCAGACACAGAAAGACCTCTATCATTTGCGTAAATCCCAGGCATCTTAGCAAAACGAAAGACAATATGGGGCAGATTCTCGCAATCGGCTTCCCTTCCGCAGTTCAGCAGGCGCTCACGGTTGTTGCAATTGCCGCGCAGGCTAAGTTTGTTGCCGGCTATGCAACCGAGGCTATTGCCGCACTCGGCATTGTCAAGAAGATTGACCAGGTTCCTCTGTTCTTCTCTCTCGGCCTTGCAAACGGTCTTCTGCCGCTGCTTGCATACAACCACGCAGCAGGCAATCACGAGCGCAGAAGCGCTGCCTTCCGCCTTGGCTGCACTATTGCAGTCAGCTTTTCAGTGCTGTGCGTAATTATATATGAGATGCTTGCACCGCAGCTGACCGCACTGTTTATTGACGACGCGCTGACCATAGATTACGCATCGGGCTTCCTTCGCAGAATGGTGCTTGCGATGCCGCTTATGTCCATATCCTACCCGATGATTATTCAGTTTCAGGCTATGGGCAAGGCTAGGGAATCGCTCATTGCTTCTATCCTTCGCAAGGGCGTACTCGACATTCCCCTACTGTTTATTATGGATTCCATTGCGCCGCTTTACGGCTGTATGTGGGTACAACCCATTGTCGATGCGGTTTCGCTCACCGCGGCACTTATTATGTACAGAAAAATAAAGAAAGCAGAAGCTCATTAAGCTTCTGCTTTCTTTATATCGGTAACGGTCAGAATATCCTCGCAGACCTTGAATTTTACCTCAAAATCCGCAAAGACAAAGCCGTACACTCTATTTGGGTCTGTGTGATACTGCGGTCGGGGGTCGTTGGCAAGCACGCCACGCAGCGCAGCCATACTGTCGGGCGGCATTGTTGCTGCAAGTGTCTCGGGAATTTCAACCTTCAAGGTATGAAACTCGGTCTTATCCGTAAAGCCGCCCGAGGCTTCGGGGTGCGAGTCTGCATACGGAATATAGGGCTTAATATCGAATATCGGCGTTCCGTCCATAAGGTCTGCGCCCTTAATATGCAGCACGGGGCCGCGGTCAGCGGTATACTCGACTTTCTCAAGCTCGACCGAGGACAGACATATGGAATTCGGTGTGAAGGGCGAGCGCGTTGCACACACACCGACATGGACATTGCCGCCGAGTCTGGGCGGTCTTACGGTCGGTGACCATGTGCTGCGCACCGCCTCGGAGAATTGCCATATGAGCCATATGTGCGAATACTCCTCAAGGCCGCGCACGGCATCGGGATTTCTGTATTCCGGCTCAAATACAATCTGCGCCTTTATTTCGTTTACGACTCCGCTCTGCCTCGGCACTCCGAACTTTGTCTTAAACGGAGAGCTTATACGAGCGATTATATCTATATCCGGCATAGCCGCACCTCTTGAAATCGTTGATTTTATTGAACTTATATGTAATAATATATCCAGCGTATTTAAATGTCAATTCACCCGAGGAGGCGATTTTTTGGAATATGTTCTTCGCACGGACAAGCTGACCAAGTGCTTCGGCGATAAGCGCGCCGTCGACGGAGTCAGTATGCAAATTAAAAAGGGTGATATCTACGGCTTCATCGGCAAAAACGGTGCAGGCAAAACAACGCTTATGCGCCTTGTTCTCGGTGTTGCAGAGCCCACCTCCGGCGGCATTGAGCTGTTTGGCGGTGAGTCACTTTCATCCGCAAGGCATCGCATAGGCGCGTTGCTTGAATATCCCTGCCTCTATAAAAATTGCAGCGCTTACGAAAATCTCAGACGCTTTGCTATTCTCACGGGCGCCGACAGCGAGGAAATTGAGAACATTCTCAAGCTCATAGGGCTTGAGAACACCGGCAGGAAAAAGGTTGGCAACTTCTCTCTCGGTATGAAGCAGCGCCTCGGCATCGGCATTGCCCTTCTCGGCAATCCCGATTTTCTCATTCTCGATGAGCCCGTCAACGGTCTTGACCCCTCCGGAATTAAGGAGGTACGCGATGTAATCCTAAAGCTTAATCGCGAAAAGGGTATCACCTTCCTCATTTCAAGTCATTTGCTCGATGAGCTTGCAAAGCTTGTAAGCACCTACGGTATTATAAACAACGGTCAGCTGATTGAGCAGATATCCGCAGAGGAGCTTGAAATCCGCTGCCGTCATCAGCTCAAAATTGTTGTCGACAAGCCGCAAAAGGCGCTTGCGCTTCTGTCCTGCATAGCCGACAGAAGCTCTATCAAGCTGGAGGGTAATGATATTTATCTGTACTCACTCATTGACAGAAGTGAGGATATAAACCGCCTGCTTGTCAAGCACGGCATTAAGGTCAAGCAGCTTGTTGTGCAGTCGGACAGGCTTGAGGAATACTTCATAGAAAGGCTGGGCAGCTGATATGTTTAAGCTTTTAAGATTTGAATTCCGCAAGCTCATGCAAAGCCGCGGCTTTTATATCTGCACGGCAATTCTCATTCTGCTTTCGGGCTTATCCGTTTACACCGCAAAGTTTGCTCAGGACCAGCTCGGAATTACAAACCCGGACGCAAGCGGCATACAGAGCCTTATGGAGGCGCTTCCCACCTCTTCAATAACCATGCTGCTCGGCATTTTCATTGCGCTGTTTGTCTGCGAGGATTATACCTCGGGCACTATTCGCAACATACTGACTCGCGGTTACTCCCGCCTGAGTATCTACGCTGCAAAGTTTGTCGCGGTTATTTTTGCAACAGTTGTTATGTCAACCTTCTGCTGCCTTGCCTCCTATGCAGTCGGTGCATACTTCTGGGGAAACGGAGATGCTTCATTCGGTGCTGAGCAGATAAAAATTCTGTTTTATCAGCTTGCTGTTATGCTCGCTTATGCCGCTTTGTTCTTTGCGGTTTGCTCCATCATTCAGAAAACCGGCGGCTCGATAGCCTGCTGCGTTGTGCTTCCGCTGCTTGTAACTGTCATTCTCAAGCTTGCAGACACCGCACTTTTTGAGCGCGAGATTGAGCTTACGAGCTATTGGCTTGAGAGCATCAGCCACAGCATTGCCTCTGTAAGCGCCGAGGGCGAGGATTTGCACAGAGCGCTCTTCGGCTCGGGTATATATACAATTGCAAGTCTTGTTATCGGCTGGCTTGCAACCATGAAGCGCGAATACTGATTACTTACAAACAGCAAAAAAGCTCCAACATCAGTGATGTTGGAGCTTTTCTTATTTTATGCTAACAGGCTTCAATTTCCTTAATCGTGTACTCATTGCCGGTTACGAGATATGTATTCTCGCTCTTGCAATAGGGGCACACCTTAGCATACTTAACCGTCGGGTAAGTTTGTTTACAGTCCTCACAGAAGGTTACTGCTTCGATATTCTCAACCCTAAGTTCTGCCTCCTTCAGGTACTTGGTTTCCTTTACGGCCCAGTTCCAGCAGTCAACAATATACTCAGGGATGATTCCGCTGACCTCGCCTATCTGCACAGTTACACTGCCGACCTTGGTGAGATTGTTCTCGTCGCAGAGTTTTTCAACTTCTTTGATTATATAAAACACGGTTCCAAGCTCATGCATGGATTAGTCCTCCGGTAGAATTATTTCTTTGCAAGCTTTTCCTTCAGTTCCTTGATTGCGATCTTACCGGCACGCTTTGCCATGTAAGGAACGATGCCGCCGAACTTGCCTTCGGAGGTGCGCATTACGGAGCCATCCTCGATGTCGCGGCTGAGATGGATTGCATCAAATTCGCAGCGGGTGGTGCACAGACCGCAGCCGATACATCTGTTGGTGTCAACGATGGTTGCGCCGCAGCCGAGGCAGCGGGATGCTTCTGCCTTAACCTGCTCTTCGGTGAAGGTGATGCGGTCATCCTTCATGGTCTTTACCTTCTTGGGGTCGTGCTTTACAGCCTGGCGACCGGGCTTGTCGAAGCTCTCAATGCCAAGGACGATATCGTTCTTGTTGAGCTCGATGAAGTCGCGGCGGTTACGAGCGAGGGTCAGGCTCTGGCCGGGATGTACATAGCGGTGCAGGGACTCTGCTGCTTCCTTACCTGCTGCAATTGCGTCAATTGCAAACTTGGGACCGGTCATGCAGTCGCCGCCGACAAAGATGTCGGGCTGTGCGGTCTGGAGGGTGAAGCCGTCAGCAACAGCGTTGCCCTTCTTGCCCTTTTCCATTGCGCCGGTATCGAGGCCGCCCCATTCGATCTTCTGACCGATTGCGGGGATAATGGTGTTGAACTTGAGTTCGCCCTTGTCGCACTTAAGAGCAACAACCTTGCCGTCCTTGCCGACTACCTCAATGGGCTTGTACTCGAATACGAACTTGATGCCTTCTGCCTTTGCTTCTGCAACTTCTGCAGGATCTGCAGGCATATCGGATTCTTTTCTGCGGTAAACAACGGTTACATCTGCGCCGAGGCGAACTGCCGTGCGGGCAACACCCATTGCAACATTGCCGCCGCCGATAACTGCAACCTTCTTGCCGACCTTAACGGTGTTGCCGAGGTTAATCTCACGCAGGAAGTCGATGCCGCCGATAACGCCCTTGAGGTCCTCGCCGGGAACGCCGAGAGGAGCTGCCTTCTGTGCGCCGATTGCAACATAGAAGCCCTTGAAGCCCTGCTCGCGCAGCTGCTCGATGGTGATGTCCTTGCCGACCTCAACGCCGCACTTGAACTTAACGCCCATCTTCTTGAGTACATCGATTTCAGCCTTGACGACCTTCTTGTCGAGGCGGAAGCTGGGGATGCCGAGAGTGAGCATGCCGCCCGGCTCCTTGTTCTTGTCATATACGGTTACGGGGTAACCCATATTTGCAAGGTAGTATGCGCAGCTCAGACCGGAGGGGCCTGCACCGATAACAGCGATCTTCTCCTCGTAGTCGTCCTTGGAGAGCTTTCTGGTACGGCGGTCGGGGATGTAACGGTTCTTCTCTTTGAGCTCCTGCTCTGCAATGAACTTTTTGATTTCGTCGATTGCAACAGGTGCATCAACACTGCCGCGGGTGCAAGCGTCTTCGCAGCGGCGGTTGCAGATGCTGCCGCAGACTGCGGGGAACGGGTTATCCTGCTTGATGAGCTTGAGAGCATCGAGGTAACGGCCTTCGCTTGCCATACGGATGTAACCCTGAACTGCGATATGTGCGGGACATGCTGTCTTACAGGGAGCTGTGCCTTC
>JAZUJB010000073.1:0-8249 GCA_045642545.1 Oscillospiraceae bacterium | reverse complement strand
TTTTTAAGCACTCCTCCGCCGAGAACGCCCTGCTCGCTTTCCTTTGAGGCATACACATTGCAGCTTTTTCCGTCAAGCTCCAGCGCAACATACGGGCGGAAGAAACGGGTGCCAGTAATCAGCCTTACGGGAATTTCCTCAGCGGTATTGTCGGAGGTTTTAAGCAGTATCTCCTCAATGGTCATTGCGTATCGCAATACATCTCTTTTTGGCAGCTTGCACTCCGTCAGAAACTCGCGCACCCGCTCTGAGAATTTATCAACAGTTTCGGCGCACAGCCTTGCCTCGTATATCTCTGTATTCTGCTTCATCGGCTACATCTTCTCTTCATTATGGATTGATTGGATTATTGTATCACACGCAAGCGGCTTATGAAAACAGTAAAACAGGCAATTTTTATTTAAAAATTCCCTTGCGTAGACATTTTTTGTTTTGCGTGATATAATAGCCGCATCAAATAATTTATTGCGAGGATAAAAGCTATGGCAAAAGGCGAATTCAGTCCCGAGCAGGCTGCGCAGGTTTCGCGCAACAGCATCAAGGCACTCATCAAAAAGCACAACGACTCCAAGGGCCAGGACAAGAGCACCCTTTCAATGATTATAGAGCAGCTGGCAAGAACTCCGCTTTACTTTGCGGTGCAGAAGGGCAGCGATATAAGCCAGACCAACAATCTGCGCTTTGTTACTCTGTCAACCGGCGGTCAGGTATTTATCCCCATCTTCACCGACCGCGACGAATTTGGCAAGCTTATGGACAGCGCTGACGCTGTGCTGCTGCAGCCGAATCAGTACTTCCACATGCTCGTTGACAACAACTGCCACGCGGTTATAAATCCCTTCGGCAGCTACTTCCTTATGTGGCCCGAGCTTGTACGAGATTACCTCCTGCCCTTCCAGATTGAAACGGACGCCTTCAAAAATCAGAGACAGTAAACAAAAAAAGCTCACTGCTGTGCAGTGAGCTTTTCTTTATATTCGGATACCGACTTAGTACATACCCATATCGCCTGCGGGTGCGACGGGTGCGGGAGGAGTGGGAATGTCGGTTACGAGGCTCTCTGTGGTGAGAACCATGGATGCAACAGAGGATGCATTCTCAAGTGCGCTGCGGCAGACCTTGGTCGGGTCGATGATGCCCATCTTGAGCATATTGCCGTATACATCGTTTGCTGCGTCATAGCCGAAGGCTGCCTCTTCACTGTTGTAAATCTTATCGAGGATAACAGCGCCCTGCAGGCCTGCGTTTGCTGCAATCTGCATGATGGGGGCCTTGAGTGCCTTTGCAATCATTGCTGCGCCGGTCTTTTCGTCGCCGTCGAGAGTTGCAACGAGTGCGTCTGCTGCCTTGGAGGCTGCAACATATGCGCTGCCGCCGCCTGCTACGATGCCCTCTTCAACTGCTGCGCGGGTTGCATTGAGTGCGTCCTCGATGCGCAGCTTCTTTTCCTTCATCTCGGTCTCGGTTGCTGCACCGACCTTGATGACTGCTACGCCGCCTGCGAGCTTTGCAAGGCGCTCCTGCAGCTTTTCTCTGTCGTACTCAGAGGTAGTGGTTTCAATCTGTGCGGAAATCTGTGCGATGCGTGCCTTGATGTCCTCGGCTGCGCCTGCGCCGTCAACGATGACGGTGTTTTCCTTGGTGACCTTGACCTGACGAGCCTGGCCGAGCATATTGATGTCGGTGTCCTTAAGCTCCATGCCGAGGTCTGCGGAGATGACCTGGCCGCCGGTGAGGATTGCGATATCCTGCAGCATTTCCTTGCGTCTGTCGCCGAAGCCGGGAGCCTTGACGCATACGCAGGTGAAGGTGCCGCGCAGCTTGTTGAGAATGATGGTTGCAAGAGCTTCGCCCTCAACATCCTCTGCAACGATGAGCAGCTTTCTGCCTGCCTTGACTATCTGCTCGAGCAGGGGCAGAATCTCCTGAATGTTGGTAACCTTCTTATCGGTGATGAGAATGAGAGCGTCATCGAGGACTGCTTCCATCTTCTCGGTATCGGTTGCAAGATACGGGGACAGGTAGCCGCGGTCAAACTGCATACCCTCAACGACCTCGCTGTAGGTCTCTGCGGTCTTGGACTCCTCAATGGTGATAACGCCGTTCTGGGAGACCTTATCCATTGCCTCTGCAATCAGAGAGCCGATGACCTCGTCGCCGGAGGAGATTGCGCCTACGCGTGCAATATCGCCGGAGCCGGATACGGGCTGGGAGTTTGCGCGGATTGCGTCTACTGCAGCCTCGGTTGCCTTCTTGATGCCGCGCTTCATGGTCATGGGATTTGCGCCTGCTGCGAGGTTCTTAAGGCCCTCGTTAATCATTGCCTGAGCAAGAACTGTTGCGCTGGTGGTACCGTCGCCTGCGACATCGTTGGTCTTGGTGGATACTTCCTTGATAAGCTGAGCGCCCATGTTCTCAAACGGGTCCTCAAGCTCGATTTCCTTTGCGATTGTTACACCGTCATTGGTGATGAGGGGTGCGCCGAACTTCTTGTCGAGCACTACATTGCGTCCCTTGGGGCCGAGGGTGATTTTAACTGTATCTGCAAGCTGATTTACGCCGCGTTCAATCGCCTTGCGTGCCTCTTCGCCGAAAATAATCTGTTTTGCCATGGTATTACCTCCGTTATGCTTACTCTACTATTGCAAGAATGTCATTCTGACGAACGATTGTGTAATCGGTATCGTCGAGCTTTATCTTGCTGCCGCTGTACTTGCCGACGAGAACCTTGTCGCCGACCTTGACCTCCATCTTGACCTCGTTGCCGTCAACGATGCCGCCGGGGCCTACTTCAACTACTTCATAAATCTCGGGCTTTTCCTGAGCGGATGCGGTAAGGAAGATGCCGCTCTGGGTCTTCTCCTCTGCTGCGCGCTGGACAAGCACTACTCTGTCTGCCAAAGGCTTCAGCTTCATATATGTTACCTCCAAAAGTTATTCATAAAGTTCAATCGAATTAGCACTCGTTTGTCTTGAGTGCTAATTCGATTATTATAATAGCACATTTTTCAAATTTTGCAATACCAAAATAGGAAAAACTTTTATATAATTTTCGACGCAAGTTTTACTTTATATACATGAACAGGTCGCACTTTATCATGCCGTTATACAGCTTGCGCTTCTTGTCGGCGGTTTTGCCGAAGGTGCGCTCAAACTCGGTGTGGGACGACAACAGGTACAGCTTCCAGTTCTCAGTTGCACGCCATGCCTCGCCGAAGCCGCGGTAGAGCATTTCCGCCTCCTGCTTTTCCATGATACGCTCGCCGTAGGGCGGATTCGTGACTATGATACCGCTTTCGGTTACGCGGCTGAATTTGGTTGCGTCTGCTTTCTCAAAGCGGACAATATCCGCAACGCCTGCGCGCTCTGCGTTTTCTCTTGCGATTGCAAGTGCGTTGGGGTCAATGTCCGAGCCTACGATGCGGTAATCGCCGTTAAACTCTCTTGACCTTGCCTCCTCGCGCACCTTGGTCCACACGCTCTGGTCAAGGCTGCGCCAGTTCATTGCCGAGAAGCTGCGGCTCAGGCCCGGTGCGCGGTTTTTGGCTATAAGCGCCGCCTCGATGGGAATCGTACCGCTGCCGCAGAACGGGTCGCAGAAGTCCTCCCTGCCGCGATAGCGTGAGAGGCTTACCATTGCCGCTGCCATTGTTTCCTTGAGGGGTGCAGCATTGTGTGCGGGACGGTAGCCGCGCTTGTGCAGACCCGCGCCCGAGGTGTCGATGCACAGTGATGCGACATCCTTCATAATTGAAAACTGTATCTGATAGGTCTCAGCGGTTTCGTCAAACCACTCGATGCCGTAGACGCTCTTTAAGCGCTCAACAACCGCTTTTTTGATTATCTTCTGACAGTCGGACACCGAAAACAGCTTCGAGTTGAGGCTATATCCCTTGACGGGGAAGGCCGCATCGCGGGGAATGAGCATTTCCCACGGGAGTGCCTTTGTCTTTTCAAAAAGCTCATCAAAGGTATTAGCTTCAAAGCGGCCGAGCTCAACGAGCACGCGCTCGCCTACCCTGAGATTGACATTTGCCTTTGCGATTGCCTCGGCACCGCCCGAAAAATATACTCTGCCGTTTTCCGAGCGGACATTGTCGAGCTTCATTCGCTTAAGCTCATCGGCAATGGGGCCCTCAAGGCCCAAAAGGCAGGGTACGCACAGTTCAAAATTTCCGTTCATTTTTCTAACTCCTTTTATTAGCCATCGGCTCTGTCGCCGAAGGGTTATATAGATAATACTGTAATTTCCCGCTCTTGTAAATGCTAAACTTTGCAAAGCGCCGTCCGATTGTTTTACACTTTATTAACTAATAGACTTTTGCTTGATGTATAATCTGATTATATGTATAATTATAATTAAAAGTATACCTAAGGGGGAAATACTATGAATAAAAAAGCCCTCGTTGTCGAAGACGACGCCAATATTGCAGAGCTTCTGATGCTCTATCTTGAAAAGGACGGCTTTAATGTCAGCATCGCTTATGACGGCGGCAAAGGCATTGCAATGTTCAATGAGCTTAACCCCGACCTCGTTCTGCTCGATGTTATGATGCCCGTCATGGACGGTATTCAGGTATGCCGTGAAATCCGCAAGACCTCCTCCGTCCCCATCATCATGCTCACCGCAAAGGGCGAAACCGCCGACAAGGTTACGGGTCTTGACTCGGGCGCTGACGACTATGTCACCAAGCCCTTCGAGGTTAAGGAGCTGCTTGCTCGCATCCACGCGGTTATGCGCCGCACCGAGGTTGACGACACTCCCAAGGAGAAAAAGCTCAGCTACGACAAGCTCATTGTCAATCTCGACTCCTACGAGCTTATAGTCAACGGCACCAAGGTCGATACTCCTCCCAAGGAGATGGAGCTTCTTTACCATCTTGCCGCTTCTCCCAACATCGTATTCACACGCAACCAGCTTCTCGACGAGGTATGGGGCTTTGACTACTTCGGCGACTCACGCACCGTCGATGTTCATATCAAGCGCCTGCGCGAAAAGCTTGAGGGCGTTTCCGAGCAGTGGTCTCTGCAGACCGTATGGGGTGTCGGCTACAAGTTTGAAGTCGCAAGATAAATGAAAAGTATTTACTTAAGAAACTTTCTGGCAACCGCGGCATTGGTTTTTCTCAGCTTCATCATTCTCGGCACATCGTTCTTTTTCCTCGGCAAGAGTAATCTTATCAACAACACCCGTGCGAATATGAACGCCAGCGCCGACGAGGTTGTGCGCGCAGCATCGGCATTAAGCCGCGAGCAGTCGCTTTCAAGCTGGAGCCTGCGCATGACGATAAGCCCCATTGCCAACAGCACGAAAAGTCACATCTTCATCTGCGACCAGGACGGTTTTGTTCTGTCCTGCTCCGACCTTGTGCCCTACTGCGAGCATGTAGGCAGGCAGCTTGACCCGACCGTAATCACAACACTCAAAGCGGATAATTACCTTGACCGCAACACCTCGCTCGGCGGATTTTACAGCGAGCAGCGCCTTGTTGTCGCAAAGCCCATTATGTCGGGCACGACCGTAATAGGCTATGCCTTTGTATCCTCTGACGACAACTCGATTTTGAGCGTGTGGAAGGCCTTCCTCGGCGTTGTATTTGCGCTTATGGTTGCAGTTATGATGATATCCCTGCTACTGTCGCTGGTTTACTCCAAAAAGATGGCTGAGCCGCTTGATGAGCTGTCGCTTGCAGCGAGAAAATTCGCACTCGGCGACTTTTCCGTGCGTGTTAAAAGCAGTGGAAAGCGCGATGACGAGATTGGCACACTGCTCGACTCGTTCAATCACATGGCGGACTCTCTTGAGAAATCCGACCGCAACCGTCAGGAGCTTATCGCAAACATCTCGCACGAGCTGCGAACTCCGATGACCACAATTGCGGGCTTTGCCGACGGCATAATTGACGGCACCATTCCGCGCGAGCAGGAGGATAAGTACCTGCGCAAAATCTCCGACGAGACGCGCAGACTGTCACGCCTTATCCGCAATATGCTCGACCTCTCGCAGGCCGAGAGCAAGGCAATCGACAAGTCCAAGCGAGTAAAATTTGACCTGTCCGAGCTGCTTTTGCAGACTCTGCTCAGCTTTGAAAGCCGCGCAAAGCTCAAGAATCTCGATGTCGACCCTCAGCTTCCCGAGGACCCGATCATCGTTCTTGCCGAGCGCGACTCGATTACGCAGGTTATCTATAATCTGACCGACAACGCGGTCAAATTCGCAGCCCCCGACAGCACCATCACAATCCGCCTTTACAAGCGCGGAAACAAGGCATATGTCTCAATCAAGGACATCGGCGAGACCATTCCCGCCGATGACCTGCCCTATATCTTTGACCGCTTCCACAAGTCCGACCGCTCACGCAGTATGGATAAGGACGGTGTGGGTCTCGGTCTGTTCCTCGTAAAGAAAATCATCAACAGTCACGACGAGAACATCGTCGTAACAAGCCGCAACGGAGTTACGGAGTTTGTTTTCACTCTGCCTCTTGCGGCACCCGTAAAGTAAGCGATTGCTTACTTTCAGAAAGAAGGCATTATGAGCTGGTACGACAGTAACAACAACGATTGGTACACTCCCAATTACACGCAGCAGCCTAAGGCTGAGCCTGCAAAAAAGCCCCAATCCAAGCTTCCCGGCGACAGAAAATCACGCATAATCGCCTTGATTGCCTGCCTCGGCATCGTCGTCACGGGCATCGGCGTTGCCATAAGCGAGTCTGACCGCCACAAGGAGTATCAGGAAAACTACAATGACGACGGAATGCCGAAAAGCTGGCAGGCTTACTACGACGATTTCTATTCCGCGCAGAAATACACGCCCGCGGAATTCAATCTGCCCGAGGTTGATGATCGCGGTACGCTGACTCTCGATTTTGAGTCTGCTTCAAGTCCCGTATTGAGCTTCAAGGAAATCTATAATAAGTGCGTGCCCTCAATTGTCGGCATCAAGTGCTTTGAGCACGGCAAAAAGGACATCTCGTACGGTTGGGGCAGCGGCGTAATCATCTCCGCTGACGGCTACATTCTGACAAACGCCCATGTAATCGACAATGGCAAGGTTGTAACCGTTGAGCTTTTTGACGGCTCAAGCTACGACGCAAAGCTCGTCGGTGCAGATGCGCAGAGCGACATCGCGATTCTGAAGATTGACGCAAGCGGACTCAAGCCCGCAAGCTTCGCAAGTTCCAAGACTCTCAGCGTGGGCGACAGCGTTGCCGCAATCGGCAACCCCTTAAGGCCCGAATACAGTCTCACGATGACAAGCGGTATCATCTCCTCAACAAGCCGCGAGCTAAGCTACTACGGCTCTGTTATGACCCTTCTGCAGACCGACACCTCGATAAATGAGGGTAACTCGGGCGGTCCGCTAATAAATGACCGCGGTCAGGTAATCGGCATAACCAACATGAAAATTGTGTCGAGCTTCTCGAATATTGAGGGCATCGGCTTTGCAATCCCATCCGACACCGTCAAGGCCATCGTTGACCTTATCATGAAAGACGGCGCGGTATACGGCCGCTCCACCATTGGCATCACCATCGGCCCGATTTCCGAGGACATCGCAGAGTACTACGACATTCCCGTGGGTCTTTATGTTTCCGTTGTGCTTGAAAACAGCGACGCTGCAAAGCAGGGTATTCAGAAGGGCGACATCATCACCAAGGTAAACGGTAAGGAGGCCTTAACTACCTCCGATGTTGCCGAGGCAAAGGCCGCGATTGAGATCGGTGATACAATCACCTTCACCGTGTGGCGCGACGGCAAGACTTTCGATGTTGATGTAAAGCTTATGGACTCGCACGAGATATACAACGACGATTAAAGCAAAAGCTGCTTACCTTGGGCGGTGCGCCGTAGGGATTTACAGCCTTGAAAGAATCTGTTTCCCGCAAGGCTTCGTTAAAAAGCCTCGGAATACATATCCAGTATTCCTGCGTTTTTTGCCTCGCCTTGCAGAAAGCATTTAACTTTCAAGGTGCTACGCAGTTTTGATACTAAACGCTGATAAGAAGACAAAGCTTTGCGAGGGAAAATTGCGCCAAACAAGGCAGCTTTCGCAGAGCATAATGGAGATATATGGTCAAGGAAGCTAACGCGGTACGGCACAATTTCAACCGCAAAGCCTGTCTGATTTCTATTAGGGTTTAGTATGATACAGCAATTTTTCGTACAGACAAATAACAAAATTCCGGTAATACTAGCTATGTATTACCGGAATTTTTTGTGCCGTATGGGCGGAAAAGGGCAGC
>JAZUJB010000072.1:0-8429 GCA_045642545.1 Oscillospiraceae bacterium | reverse complement strand
GCAACCACCTCCAAGCCCGGCTACAGCGGCGATGTTTACTGCGCTGACTGCGGCAAGTTCCTTGAAAGCGGCCACGAAGTTGACAAGCTTTGCAAGCATACCGACCCCAAGAGCAATGTAGTTGTTCATCACGAAGCAGTTGAAGCAACCTGCCCCAAGTGCGATGATGCACACGAGGGCAATATCGAGTACTGGGAATGCAAGGAATGCGGCAAGTGCTGGTCCGATGCAGAGCTTACCACGGAAATCAGCAAGGATTCCACTGTCCTCGCAATGCAGGAGCATTACAAGAATACCCTTATCGGTGATGTTCGCAATACCGGCATAAGCGTAAGAAATTACGATAAGGTTGGCCATTGGTATGAGTGCAAGTTCTGCGGATATGAATTTGTGGATACATATTCAAATCACATTGTGCTCAATACAACACCCACCTGCACCACCGGTCATGTCTGCCTCACCTGCGGTTATGATGACGGACAGGTTGACCCCGATAACCATGTGGGCGAAACCGAAATAGTTGATGCGCGTGAGCCTTCTCTGCTTCGCGCAGGCTATACCGGCGATGTGAAGTGCACCAGCTGCGGTAAGATTATTTCCGTAGGCTATGAATACTACAATCCCTGCTCAGACGGCTGCAAGGGAAAGCTCGAGTACATTGAGCCCGTTGAGAAAACCTGCTATGAGGACGGCGTAAAGGGCCACTACAAGTGCACCAAGTGCAAGAATCTGTACATGGATGCAAATGCAACTGTTGCAGCAACCAATGAAAAACTCGTTGAGCCCTGCACCGGTCACGACCTGCACCCCAGTGCAAGCTCTCTGACCTCCGACGGCCTGCGCGCAATGCTCAAGGCATCTAACTGGTCAGGACTCGGCTCAAGCGGCGGCAATCTCAAGGATTCCATCATCGGCTGGATAAACGGCGATGCAACAATCAACATCGGCAACATTTCCATCGATGATATCTTTGCAAATATCCACCTGAGCGACATTGACCATTGCTCTAATGACGAAGGTCACTGGCTCGGCTGCCAGCGCTGCGGCGCAACTCTGGCAGACCTTAAGGACGAGCTTGAATCCAACGGTATAATAGTATCTCAGGGCTTCTACGAAATCGGCGCATATGAGGCACACCACGGCGGCACCGCAACCTGCGCAAAGAGAGCAGTCTGCGATGAATGCGGTGAAGAGTACGGCGATTACGCAAAGCACAGAATTAATGAGTACAACTATTGCACCGAATGCGGTATGAAGTTTGCATGCTGCGAAGCTCCCAATGTTAAAATCAGCACCAATCCCAATAGCGGTAAGGTTGTTCTTACTTGGGATGCAGTAGAGGGCGCTGATAATTATCAGGTATTCCGTGCAACCAGCAAGGACGGCACCTATACCAAGTACTTTACTACCTCTAACACTACCTATACCAATACCTCCGCTGTTGCAGGCAATACCTACTACTACAAGGTAAGAGCAATGGGCGAGAACGGTACAACCGGTGAATTCAGCAAGATTAGCTACATCACCTGCGACTGTGCAAGACCCGTTGTAACTGCAGGCAATAACAGCGCCTCCGGTAAGATAACACTTACCTGGAATGCTGTTGACGGCGCTAAGGAGTATAGAGTCTACCGTTCAACAAGCCAGAACGGTCAGTACCAGCTGATCGGAACAACCGCTTCCACAAGCGTTTCCATTACCGGCACAACTATCGGCGCAACATATTACTATAAGGTCCAGGCGGTTTCTTCAAAGTCACAGTATGCGGATTCAGCATATAGCGAAGTAGTAAGCCGTACCTGCGCATGTGCAGCCCCTGCAGCAACTATTTCCAACTCTGCTTCAAGCGGCAAGCCTACTCTCAAGTGGGCAGCGGTTGAAGGTGCAGCAAAGTACGAAATTTGGCGCGCAACCAGCAGCAACGGTACCTACACCAAGTACTACACCACAACCAAGACCAGCTACACCAATACCTCCGCAGTAGCAGGCTATACCTATTACTACAAGGTAAAGGCAATTTCTTCGGTAACTGCTGATGCAGACTCCGCATTCAGCGCAGTAAAGTACATCACCTGCGACTGTGCAAAGCCCGTAGTAAGCATCACTACCTCTAACGGCCATCCGAAGCTCAGCTGGACAGCGGTTGACGGTGCGGATAAGTATGTAATCTACCGCGCAACCAGCAGCAACGGTACATTCTACAAGTACGACACCACAAGCAAAACAAGCTATACCAATTCGTCTGCTACTGCAGGAACCACCTACTACTACAAGGTAGTTGCAGTTTCCAATCGCAGCACCTATGCGGATTCGGCATACAGCTCTGTTGTGTCAATCAAAGCAAAATAAACTGATTAAAGAGAGAGTCATATGACTCTCTCTTTTTTGGGATTCTATGTGCATTAATCAGATATAATGTACTTGAAATTAGCAAATTCAGATGATAGAATTACTTGAAATCAATGAAGGAGCTAAGGTAATGAAAATCGATTCTATGAATCTTTCCAAGAATGAAATGATGATGTTAATACATGATCAGGAGAAGGAAATTGAAAAGCTTAAGGCAAAGGTAGAAGAGCTTCAGACAAAGCTTGACAGCTATGAGATTATAGTCAGCGATTCCGGTTCACTTGCCGACGCTTCTGCTCAGATTTGCGGCTTGTTTGAGGCTGCTCAGCTGACTGCGAATACCTATCTCGAAAATCTTAAGAAGCAGACAGAGAAGTCCGACCAGATGCTTGCCGATGTAGAAAAGCAGGCAAATGAGATTATAGGTGAGGCAGAGGAGATTGCACAGAAGCGCCTTGCTGCTGCCGATGAAGAGGTTGAAAGTAAGTGGTCTGTTATTGAGAGCCGCCTGCTTGCGATGTATGAGTCTCATCAGGGCCTTAAGGAGCTCGTCGAGTCCGGCATTTTCTCCGTTCCCGGAAAATAATTCATATAAATAATGCATCAAGCAGTACGCATATTGCGTACTGCTTTTTTATATATAAATTTATGTGTATATACACTAATTCTATTGTTATAATGCACAAAAACGAAAATTGAGACTATACAAATTGTAGAAAATATATAAACCATTTGAATTGTAATGTGTACAATGGTAAAATGTTAACAAGCTATATCCTGCAAAAATCAACTGAAAATTTTTGAAACGGGGGAGTTTATATGAGAGACTTAAAGCACCTGCAATACTTTGAAAATCTTCTGCAGGAAGCAAACAATGAGCTCATTACCAAGGAAAAGGCAAAGGGCAAGGTATGCATCGCATTTCTGTGCGAGAACACACCCGAGCCGCTGCTGAACCTCGGTAATGCATTCGGCATTCGTCTGTTTGCTCCTAACACTGGTTCAATGGATATTGCAACCTACTACATGACCAGCCTGCTTTGTGAGCCCAGCCGCGCGCTGCTCGAGCGTGCAATTGAAGGCGGCTTCAATTTCGCAGACGGTCTTATAGCGCCTGACGGCTGCACAATGATTAACCGTTGCGCCGAGAACATGGAACTTCTGCATACCATGGATGATGGCAAGCCCAATTTCTTCTATGAGAATATGGAAATTGCACTTAAGGCAGACGAAAACGGTGTTGCACTTATGAAGCTGCAGTGCCAGAATCACATTCTGACTCCTATGGCAGAGAAGTACGGTATTGACACTTCCGACAAGGCAATCAGAAAGGCAGTCAAGGAGCACAATGAGATTTGCGAGCTCGTTCAGCAGCTCAGCGAATTCCGCAAGGAAGAGTGTCCCAGAATCACCGCTTATGAGTATGCGGTATTCGTACTTGCTACATATGTCTGTCCCAAGCAGCAGATAAAGGCAAAGCTGAAAGAGACAGTAAAGGAAGTTGCTGCAAGAGAACCCGACACCAAGAAGTACCGCGCACGCGTTGCTGTTGTCGGCTCCGAAATTGACGATGTAAACCTCATTAAGCTCATCGAGGAATGCGGTGCATATGTATGCTGCGATCGTTACTGCTTCGGTACATTCCCGGGCAGAGTTCCCATCGAGCTGAACGACGAGGAAGATGCACTCACTCAGGTTGCTCGTCATTATGTTTATATGAGCCAGTGCCCCCGCTATATGAATATGGGCAAGGTTTACGGCCGTAAGCAGTATGTTGCAGACCTTGCAAAGGAATTCAAGGCAGACGGCATAATTTACGAGCAGGTCAACTTCTGTGACCCGTGGGCATACGAAAAGCTGCTCGGCGCTACCATGCTTGAGGAAGACTACGGCTTCAATGTACTCGCTGTTAACAGACCTTATAACATTTCGTCCTCTATCGGTCAGATGCGCACCCGTGTACAGGCATTTGTTGAAAGCATTGAGATCAAGAAAATTCAGGGAGGTGCCAAAAAATGAAGACTGTTGATGTTGTATACAATACCAAGAAGAAAAAGGGTGAAACCCAAAATGGCAATCTCTTCAATGACGGCAAGGTAAGAAAACGCCGCGAGTGGCGTGGCCTGAAGGACACTCTGTATGATTTCAGCAGATGGCTTTACCTCTGGGGCATCGTTATTGATGTTACCCTGAGCCGTGGCGCAATCAAGGGTCTGTTCCGCTATCGCTGGATGGCCAATTACCTGGCAGTTCCCCATGCTGTTGACAAGTTCACAATGGGTCAGCGCGATGAAACCCTGCGCATCACCCATACTGCAATGGACTTCGTTGTAAAGGATGTTGCAAAGTGCATCAAGGAAACCCTCCGCGGCGACCGCCGTGCGGGTAACGATGTTGCATTCAGCGACAAGTGCGTGCTTTCCGACGAGAATGCAATGACCGTCTTTATGATGGGCTTCCCTCAGATAAAGGCAATTCTGCGTGAGATCCCCACCATGTTCTCCCCAAACATCATGACTCAGTACTCTACCACCCATTACCTCGATGTCGCACAGCGTTCCGGCATCCCCGGTGATGTTTGCCCCATGCCCGAAGCAGAGGCAGGTATCTCCATCGAAGACGATTTCCCCGTCCTCGGCAAGTGTGCAGTTCAGGTCAACACCACCTGCGACGGCTCACTCATGGGCAATGGTCTTATTGCGAAGCGCCTTGAGCGTGAGTACGGTATACCCACCTTCCAGCTGGCAGCACCTATGCGCCACGAAGCTCCCGATGTACTTGATTACGCAGCAGAGGATATGAAGAAGTGCATTGCTTGGGTTGAAGAGCAGATGGGCGTTAAGTGGGACTGGGACGCATACTTTGAAGCAATCAAGCGCGTCAATGCTACCACCCGTATGCGCTGGAGCTGGCTGGAGGTTAACTCCACACCGTATCCCCAGTTCTACGGCGCAGTATTCTCACTGTTCAACGATACCGACTATATGGGCAACTGCGGCCGCTCCGCAGAATTCCCGCCCATTGAAAAGAAAATCAACGACCTTATCGTCAAGGGCTACAAGAACAAGACCATGCAGGCTCCCGAGTACCGCCATCGCTGTGTTGTATGGGGCGTTCAGCCACAGTACTGCATTGACCAGCTTTACTGGATGGTCAACTGCTGGGGTGTTGTTCCTCTTACCGATATGCTTTCCATGGTTGTTGATAAGCAGTTCTGCGAAGAGAATAAGCCCGAGAACTATGAGCAGGCATACAAGGATATGGCTTACCTGAACATGAACATGATCATGCGTAACAAGACTCACGGTGGTTACGAGGTCCTCGTTGACGAGCTGTGGAAGTTTGTTGAGCAGATGAATGCAGATATGGTCATGATGTGGGAGCATATGTCCTGCAAGGCACTCAACGGTATGCATGGCCAGTTCGAAGATCAGGCAAGAGAACGCGGAATCCACATTGTCTGGGTTTCCCACGACCTATGCGATCCTCGCGTATTTACCCGTCAGCAGATCCGCGACCAGTTCAGCAATTACATGCGCACCGTTATGCGTGAAGAGCCTCTGGATCCGACCATCGGGTTCCTGCCCGATGAGCACGCATGGTAAGAAAGGAGAAATATCAATGAAAAAAGCAGTTAAAATTCCTCTCGTAGCACTTGGCGGCGCAAGCAGTGTATTTGCAGTGCTGTTCACCATATATTTCTTCAATCTCGATGAGAAATTCATGGCTTACTGTGTTGACCCCATTCTCCAGTGGTGGTATGACAATAAGGTAGAGCATAAGTACTATGTCTGAGATAATGTAAATAAAAAAGAACCTCCTGTTGGGAGGTTCTTTTTTTAATACAAATCACCCTTACAGACCACGCAGGTCGGGCCGGTGAGGAAAATATCGTGAATGCCGCCGTTTTCAGCGGTAAGCGTGATGAACAAATCACCGCCGGGCATAGATACCTTGACATTTTTACCTGATACAAGACCTTTCAGGGTGAGCGCCGTAACGATTGAGCCGCTGCCCGTGCCGCAGGCAAGGGTGAAGTCCTCAACACCGCGCTCAAAGGTGATTGCCTTGATGCAGTCGGTATCCGTGAGCTTTACGAAGCTTACATTTGCGCCCTTGGGGAAGGCAGGGGAGTAGCGCAGCTTTCTGCCCAGCTCACGCAGCTCGTCCTCGGGAATGCTGTCCCAATTATCAAGCACGGTTACCGCGTGCGGAATGCCGGGATTTCCAAGCTCAATGTAAGAGCAGGAAAGCCCCTCAGCCTCGCGCTCAAGGTCGATTATGCTCGGGTCGTTAAGTCTGACGCGGTAGAGTGTCTGACTTATTCTTTCGCCCACAACAAGACCTGCGGTGGTTTCAATTCGCTGAATTTCACCTGCAAGGCCATTTTCGTAGCCATAGCGAGCAATGCAGCGAGCTCCGTTGCCGCACATTTCGCCCATTGAGCCGTCAGCGTTGTAAAACAGCAGCTTAAAGTCAGCGCCGGTTTCGGATTTAGTAGTCAGCATAAGACCGTCAGCGCCAATGCTTGTTCTGCGGCTGCACAGTCTGCGCGCAAGCTCGGGAATTTCACCTTCGCTGATGTTTTCTTCAAGAAGATTTATTATAACGAAGTCGTTGCCGGCTCCGTGCATTTTGGTAAATTTCATTTTTGCCTCCGTTGAGAATGTGATTAATTTAATTATAGCAATTATGGAAAAGTTAGTAAAGCAATACTTGAATTTCAAATGGCACTATTATATAATAAATCAGAATTAACACAAAATTTTTTCAGGAGTGTAAAAAATGACCGATTATAAAGCATTATACGCACAGAAGCTCACAAGTGCAGAAGCACTTGCAGAGTGCGTTCAGAACGACTGGCTGTTCGGTATGGATACCGGCCCGTCCCAGACCCCTGCAATTATGTCCGCAATCGCAAACAAGATTAAAAACAGCGATATCAAGGGCGTAAAGGTTCAGACTCTTCTCGATGTATATCCCTTTGAGTTCTATGCTGATGAGAGCCTCAAAGGCAAGATGACCGGCTTCAGCTGGTTCTCCTCCGGCGGCGCACGCAAGGCAGTCAACGGCGGCTATGCTGACCTTTTCCCCGCATACTACCGTGACATTCCTCGCCACATCCGTGCAGAGTACGAGTATGACGCATTCTGCGTTTCCGTATCTCCTATGGACAGCCACGGCTATTTCTCCCTTGCAAACAACGGCTCCTATGCTGAGGCAATGATTGACAAGGCAAAGCGCATCTTTATCGAGGTCAACGAGAAGCAGCCCCGCTGCCTCTGCGGAACTCAGCTTCACATTTCTCAGGTAGACGCAATCGTTGAGTACACTCACGACCTGCCCGTTCTGCCTCCCGTAACTCTTGACGAGACAAGCATTACCATCGGCAACCTCATAGCAGAGCAGATTCCCGACGGCGCATGCATCCAGCTCGGTATCGGCGCAATTCCCGATGCAACCGGCATGGCACTTAAGGCAAAGCACGACCTCGGCATCCACACCGAGATGTTCACCGACTCTATGGTAGAACTCATTGAGTGCGGCGCAGTTAATAACTCCAAGAAGCAGATTCACCGCGGCAAGAGCGTTACCACCTTCGCATTCGGCTCTCAGCGCATTTACGACTACATTGATGATAACCCCTGCATTGAGGTTCTGCCTGTTGACTATGTCAATGACCCCGCAGTTATCTGCCAGAACGACAATATGATTTCCATCAACGCAGCACTCGAGGTTGACTTCTTCGGTCAGGTCTGCGCAGAGTCTGTCGGTACCAAGCATATGTCCGGCTCCGGCGGCCAGATTGACTATGTCCGCGGCGCATGCCAGTCCAAGGGCGGCAAGAGCTTCATCGCTTTCACCTCCACTGCAAAGGGCGGCACAATCAGCAAGATCAAGCCCATTCTCACTCCGGGCGCAATCTGCACCACCAGCAAGAACGATGTTGATTACATCGTAACCGAGTACGGCATTGCACATCTGCGCGGCAGAAGCCTCGGCGAGCGCACCAAGCAGCTTATTGCAATTGCACATCCCGACTTCCGCGACGAGCTCACCTTCGAAGCAAAGAAGCGCGG
>JAZUJB010000071.1:0-3929 GCA_045642545.1 Oscillospiraceae bacterium | reverse complement strand
CCGAGGTCATTTGCAAGATCAACATTGATGGTGTTGATGAGAAGCTCATTGGAGAAGTTGCCGTCCGCGCCGAACGGGAACGAACGCAGCAGGAAGAATCGCAGGGCATCCACACCGTAGCGCTGTGCGAGCAGATAGGGGTCGACAACATTGCCGACGGACTTGGACATCTTGCCGCCGTCGATTACGAGCCAGCCGTGGCCGTAGACCTTCTTGGGCAGAGGCAGCTCCATGCTCATGAGCATTGCGGGCCAGATGATTGAATGGAAACGAACGATTTCCTTGCCGACGATGTGGACATCTGCGGGCCAGTACTTATCGTAATCGTTGTACTTATCGTTGAGCAGGCCGAGTGCGGTGCAGTAGTTGAACAGAGCGTCAACCCACACATAGACAACATGGCCCGGGTCAAAGTCAACGGGGATGCCCCAGCTGAAGCTTGTACGGGATACGCACAGGTCCTCAAGGCCGGGCTTGATGAAGTTGTTAATCATCTCGTTTACGCGGGATGCGGGCTCAAGAAATTCGCCGCTCTCGAGCAGCTCCTGAACGGGCTTTGCGTACTTGGAGAGCTTGAAGAAGTAAGCCTCCTCCTCAGCGTAGTGGACTTCTCTGCCGCAGTCGGGGCACTTGCCGTCAACCAGCTGGCTCTCGGTCCAGAAGCTTTCGCAGGGAGTGCAGTACATACCCTTGTATGCGCCCTTGTAGATGTCGCCCTTGTCGTACATCTTCTTGAATATTCTCTGCACGGACTCGACATGGTAATCGTCGGTGGTGCGGATGAAGCGGTCGTTGGAGATGTTCATGAGCTTCCACAGGTCGGTGATGCCGCCGGGTGCGGTAACTATCTTATCAACGAACTCCTGCGGAGTTATGCCTGCCTGCTTTGCCTTCTCCTCGATTTTCTGACCGTGCTCGTCAGTACCGGTGAGAAACATAACATCATAGCCGCACATTCTCTTGTATCTTGCGATGGTGTCGGTTGCGACTGTGCAGTAGGTGTGGCCTATATGCAGCTTGTCGGAGGGGTAATAAATCGGTGTTGTGATGTAGAAGGTTTTCTTTTCCATAGTTTATCTCCAGTCTGTTAGTTTCTCATGGGTCGAGCGAGGCTTCGCTTGTTTCCGCCGGAGTGGTTTCGGACGGGGTTTGCGTTACTTCGGGTGTCTTTGTAGGTTCGGGGGTCGGCCACTTGATGTCCTCGGGGTGGTAGTTGTAGAAGCTGTTGTCCTCAACCTCGCGGCTTAAAAGGTTGCCGTCCTTATCGTATACGCAGCGGTAGGTGGTTGCGCGTGTGCCGATTGCAACGCTTGTGTGCTTGCTGTCGTATGCGGTCGATGCGGTGTAGTCCATCTTGACATAGCTGCCGTCAACATCGGTGCCCCAGATTTCAACGGTCAGCTCGCGGCCTTCTACCTTTGTGACAACCTTAATCGGGAACTCGCGGTTGTTGCGGAACTTAAACTCGGGGCCGCCCCAGCTTACCGTTGCGTCGAGTCCCCAGGGGACATAGCCGACAGCGAACATATGGCAATCGCGGGCGACGATTTCAAGGTTTGCATAGAGGACTGCGCAGTAGAGGGTGGAGGAGGTCTGGCAGATGCCGCCGCCTATCTCCTGGACTACCTTGCCGCCTGCGTATGCGCCTGCGGTTTTGAAGCCGCGCTCGGCGGTGCGCTGACCGACAACATCGTTGTAGGAGAACACCTCGCCGGGATTGATAATTACGCCGTTTATCTTCTCTGCGGAGAGCTTGACATTGGTTGCTCTGCCCTCGGCGCTTGAGCTGAAGTCGGTTGTCTGTGAGCCGAGCTTGTCACGGAAGAGCATCTTGCTCAGCTCCTCGCTTGTGTACTTGGGCTTGGTTACATCGAGCTTGATTTCAACAAGCTCGCCGGGTGCTGCCTTTTCCCACTGGCTCTGTGCAGCCTCGGCATCGAAGTCAATGCCGATGGCGCTTTCCGTTACCTTGCGGGTTTCGGTGTCGTACTTTGCCTCGACAACCTCGGCATAGATATCATCGTGTATCTTCTTGAAGTCAACATCATCAGCGGAGCTGATGTTGACGGTGTAGTTAAGAGTGGTTTCCTTATTTGCAAAGGCCTTCATAATGCTTGCGCACAGGTCATCGGCATCAATTTTGATGTTCTCAGCGCCCTTGACGATTTTCATCACGCCTGCATCGAGGTCGAGGCTGTAGCCCTGCTCTAAGATTGCGCCGTACTCCTTGAGTGCGTCGTCAACCTTGGTGTGAATGCTCTCGGTATCGTTTGCAACAAGGACATCGTTTGTTGTAATCTTGCCGGTGATGCACTTGAAGTAAGCTACAAGGTCAGTTGCGGGATTGCCGCTGTGGCCGTAAGCGTAAGCCGCCTCGGCAGCCTCGCGGCAGCTCTTTTCAAGACCTGCGTCTGCAGTTGTTACGGTGAATTCGTAATCGCCGGGCAGGGTAACCTTGACCTCAGACTTGCCCTGAGTTTCCCAGCCGCCGTCTTTGAGCGCCTTTTCGGCCTCGTCAACGGTCATATCGCCAATCTTGATATCGCCGAGCATCATATTCGGGTGGATTTTTGAGGTTCTTCCGACCACCATTCCGCCCACGCCTGCTGCGGCGGCTATAAGTACGACTATGAGCACGATTGCAAGAACGACATTCTTCTTCGAGCCGCCCTTTTTCTCTCTTCTGCTCGTGCGCTCGGGCTTTTCTTCAGCCTTTGCCGACTTTCTTTCGGTCTTCTTCGGCTTGGTTTCGGTCTTTTTTGTTTTTTCCGTCTCGGTCTTTTTGACCGTTTTCTTTTTAGGTGCTTCGTGCTTACCCTTGGGTGCCTCGTGTTTGCCTCTGGGCGCTTCGTGTTTTCCTGTTGCCATATCCTTTTCCCTCATTAATTATCGGCCTGCTTTTTCGCGGTAGAACGCTTCGAAGCGGTCAATATCCCCCTCGGGCAGCACCTGCTTATCGGCTGCCTCAAATGCTTCCTTCATCCACGGATTTATCTGCACCTTTGCGCCTGTCTGAGCCTCGATTACCGCATTGATAAGCGCGTTTGAAACGAGCATTCCCGGAGGAGTCAGACTCCAGCGGTCTTCGGTTTTCTTAGCCCAGCCCTTCTTTTCAAAGACCTCGAAGGTCTTTTCGAGAGGAGCCCAGTCGCTCAGGTATATTTTATGGTATTCCGCTTCCGATATGCCGCGCGTTGTGCGCAGACCGAGCATTATATACTCGGCGGCGCGCTGCACGGGAACTATGGGCTCGTACTCGTCGATAATCATATCATCGCCGTTTACTGCCGCAATGTATTTTTCAAGATTGCGCACATAGCTGTAACGGAGGTTTCCGACGCAGGAGTGCGCTCCGGGGCCGAAGCCCATATAGTCGTCAAGCTGCCAGTATTTCAGGTTGTGCTTTGACTCAAAGCCGGGTACGGCAAAGTTTGATATTTCGTACTGATTATAGCCGTAATGGCTGAGCGCCTCAACGGTGTACAGATACATATCCGCCTGCTCGTCATCGCTCGGCAGCAGCGGTGAGTCGAGGTAGCTGCGGTGCATCGGAGTGCCCTCCTCAAGCTTGAGTCCGTAGCAGGACAGATGCTCGGGGTGAAGCTCAATGCACTTCTGCAGAGTCTGCGCCCAGTCGCCCTTGGTCTGACTTGGCAGACCGTAGATGAGGTCGAGGCTGACATTCTCAAAGCCTGCGTTGCGCGCGTTTTCAACCGCCTGCTCGGCCTGCTTGAAGTTGTGGCGGCGTCCTATCATTCGGAGAATGTCGTTATTTGCCGACTGCACTCCGATTGAGATGCGGTTTACGCCCTCGCGGCGCAGAAACTTCAGCTCGTCGAGTCTTGCGGTGTCGGGGTTTACCTCAAGGGTAATCTCCGAGTCAAGACGGACATTGCCGAGGCGCTTGAGCTCATCGAGAATTTCCACGA
>JAZUJB010000070.1:0-8098 GCA_045642545.1 Oscillospiraceae bacterium | reverse complement strand
GGTGGTATCATAGTACTTGTAGTTGGTGCCGTCGGTGGAGCGGTAAATCCAGTACTTAGCTGCGCCGTCAACAGCATTCCAGCTGAGCTTAATCTTGCCGTCAGCCTTTGCGATGCTGAGCTCGGGAGCCTTGAGAATCTTTACGGATTTTGCAGCGGAGAGGTCGCTGGTCCAATCGGTGCCGTTAACGGTCTTGATTGCCTTTACCTTGTAGTAGTAGGTGCCGTCAGCGGTAACGGAGGAGTTGGTGTAGCTGGTCTTGGTTGTTGAGTCGTAGTACTTGAAGTTCTTGCCGTCGGTAGAGCGGTAAATCCAGTACTTAGTTGCGCCCGTTACTGCGCCCCAGCTGAGCTTTGCCGCACCTGCGGAGAGAGAAACGGTGAGCTTCGGAGTGGTGAGAGGAATGGTGCTCTTTGCGGAGGAGTAGCTGCTGGAGTAATCCTTGCCGTCAATATGATTTACGGCTTTGACCTTGTAGTAGTACTTGGTACCGCTTGTTACGGAGGAGTTTGTGTAGCTCGTGCCGTAGGTGGTGTCATAGTACTTGTAGTTGGTGCCGTCGGTAGAGCGGTAAATCCAGTACTTATCCGCACCGGGGACGGCGTACCAGCTGAGCTTAATCTTGCCGTCTGTCTTGCTGATGCTGACAGTCGGAGCATCGGGATATTTTACATTTACGGGCATAAGATATATCGGCAATGCGGCTGAGGACTCGGTCCTGTCGATGTCCATATATGCGTCAATTACATCGCCATCGGTGTAGTCTGCATAAATATGAAGCTCGTCAGAGCCGTAGGCGTAGCCGTCTTTGAGTATCTGAACATTTGTCAGAACATAGGCGTAGCCTTTCTCAAATGTGCTGCCGAAAGCGCTGCGGGCAATCGCAATATCCGCCTTTGAAAGCTCGGGCATAAACTTAACGGCAAGCTCCACCTGGTCCTTTGCGATGTAAACTCCGACAGGCTCGTCGTCCTCCATAACACCGTCTTCGTTGCAGGTGTATTTGAGCAGACACCAGAAATATTCGCAGAAGGTGCCGTCGCCTACCAGCTTAGCGGGCTTGAAATCCTCAACGGAATCGCCGATTACGCAGTAGTAAGGCAAATCCTTGAGCTTCATCTCGGTAACCTTGTCTCCTACCGCAAATGCGGTAACGGGCAGCAGTGCGCAGACCATAATGACGGTCAGAAGCAGTGCGATGATTCTTTTTTTCATACCACATTCTCCTTACTTATATATATTAGTCAAAAACGAACTCAATATATTTTGCCACAAGATAGCTCAGGCCGTTGTAGATGCCGAGCAGCTGCTCGCCGAGCGTTATGCCGTCGTCCTGCTCGAGCGCAATAGCGGTGATGCCGACCTGCTCGAGCGCCTCAAGGTCGGCCTCGGTCAGTGCGGACAGACTGCCCGTGCCGATGAAAAAGCCCTCATCGGTTACGAGCCACAGATTGCCCTTTTGGTCATACGCATAGCCTGCTATGGTGATAATATCATCCTCAAAATACATTCCCTCGGTTGCGGCGGAATGGTTCATACCTGCAAGCACGGGCTTTGATACGCAGTCCACCTTAAGCTCTGCACGGCAGCAGCCCGACGGAAGCTGAGGCTCATAAGCGTCCGCGCGCAGATAGGGCGCGGAAATGTAATCGCCCTTGTCGGTAACATACCACAGCGTGTCAAACGAATTGTAGACATAGCCGACAACCTTGACTTTGATGCCGCTCTGAGCTACACGCACCTGCACGGAGGAGTCCCACGGCTCCGCCATAACAGACTTTGACGGGCATGTTACGGTAAATTCTCCGTTAAAATCGCAGACCTCGGAATGCGAAGGCGTGTTCGGGCATTTAATGTACTTGATGTACTCATAGGTGCCGCCGAGCCAGCGGGTGCTGACAAACTCGTGCCATGTGTAGTAATGCTCGCGGCAGTGCGGTGCGGCGGCAAGTCCGCCCTCTAAAACCGTGAAGCCGTTTTCGTCCTTGCCGACAATAATCTGACTGTGGCCCTTGACATCGTGGCTGTTGACCTCGGCGCGGTGGCACACTCTTATGCACGAGCCGAGCGCCGCCATCGACACATATTCCTTCAAATGCTCCTCGGTCAGCGTAAGCTCGGAAACATCGTAATCGCGCAGATAGTTATCGTCGGCGTCTCTGCGGGTGGAAAACTCGCTCCCCCATATTATATTGTAGATATCCAGCGCGTATGCAAGGCACTCGCCCGGCTTTGAGGTGGTGTCGTCAAAGCGGACATCGTGACCGTTTATGCGGTAGGTGTGTGTCTCCTCGGTGTCCTCGCCCTGCGCAAATGCCGTCGGCAATGCGGTGCATATAAGACACAATACGAGCAGAAGGCTCAATAATCTTTTCATAAATATCTCTCTGTAATTATGTTGTAAGCCTCAGTATATCACACTTTTTTCAATCGTTCAACATACGCGGAGTGTTCGGAAAACGGAAGGCCTCTCCCGACCAAAGGGAGAGGCTTTGGCGCTTTGAAGCTGTTATCCGCCTTTCTGCTTTTTGTGAAGGGAAAGGCGGTCGGCATCATTACTATGAATTCAGTGCTTGTGGGCTTGCCTTGAACGGTTGTTTTTTGACATCGTCTGGTAAAGCGAGATACAACCGCGTTTGTTCGAGCTGAGCTAAAAAACAACCCCAAATAATGATTACAAAGCAATTACAATAATATAGAAAAGTGCTTCGCCGCCATATCGGTAAATTGCAAAATTTTTGCGGTGCAAAATACGTTTATACAGAATAAACAAAAATGTAAAAACAAAGCAAAAGTGCCTATATAAACCTTGAATTGCGGTTGTGCAAACTGTACAATTTTCGACAAGCGAGATTTGTCGAAAATTGAGAAATTTGCGACTTGCAAATATAGAATAATGATGATAAGCTGTAGCAGACTCTCAACCCAAAAAAGCACGTTTACTTAAACTAATTGAATATTCTTTATTAAAGTTCGTTAAAATTTTTTGAGTATTTTAAAATTTTGAACTATATTACAAACGCTGCATCTTAAGCCGAAACGCCCGGATGCAGCGTTTGGTGAGTATGGCAGAAAATAGTTAAATAATTGTTTAACACATATATATATTAAGGAATCAACAATAGGAGTGAGACGGTATGACGGACAAGGAACTTAAGCGGCTTGGACGAACTGAATTACTGGAAATGCTGCTTGACGAGCTTGAAGAGAACGAAAGACTGAAGGCAGAGCTTGAAGCTGCAAAAGAAGAACTCAATTCCAGACAAATTAAAATAAATAATGCCGGCTCACTTGCAGATGCGGTTTTACATCTGAATGGTGTTTTTGAAGCAGCTCAGGCTGCCGCGGATCAGTACCTTGAGAACATTCGCAATACCGAGTTCTATTGCGAGAGAATGCAGGCTGATGCCGAGCAGCGCGCAGCTGAGACGATTGCTGCGGCTGAGGAGAAGGCAGCAAGCAGAGAAGCAGAAGCCAAGATAAGAGCAGAGAGCTATTGGGCAGATGTATCTTCTAGACTTGAAAGCTTCTACAGTGAGCACAAGGGACTGCGTGAGCTGCTTAGCTTCGGCGGCAGACCCAATATTTCCAAATAAAAAGCAAAGCCTCTAAAATCGACAGACACGATGAGTTAATCTCAACGAGGGTAAAATGGGTAAAAGCAAAAACTACGAATTGCCTGACAAGGAGCAGCTCAAGCGAGAGTTGAAGCGCGTAAAGCACAATTCGCGTTTCCGCAAACTGATGCGCAGCACCATATATACCTTAATCGTTGTTGCGGCGTGTGCAGTATTGACTGCGGTTATTTTTCTCCCTGTTCTGCGCATATACGGCAGCTCAATGGAGCCGACTTTGAACGAGGGAGAGATTGTTGTCTCCGTAAAGGGCGGCGGCTCACACATTAAGCAGGGCGATGTTGTCGGCGTGTATTACGGCAATAAGGTGCTTGTTAAAAGATGTATCGCCACCGAGTATCAATGGGTAGACATTGATGATGACGGCTATGTGTATGTTGACGGAAAGAAGCTGGACGAGCCGTATGTTTATGAAAGGGATATCGGGCAGACGGATATAAAGCTTCCGTATCAGGTCCCAGACAACACGATATTTGTTATGGGCGACCACCGCAAAACCTCGGTTGACAGCCGAAACACATCGGTAGGCTGCATAAAAACCGAAGATGTGGTCGGACAGATAGTTTTCCGAGTATGGCCCTTTGAGGACTTCGGATTTATAGAAAAATAGAAATTCGTTAAATTAAATGTAAGGAGGTGTTCTCAGTGGCAAACATGGTTTCTGGTAATGCAGGTGCCGTTTTCGGCAGCTATAAGAAAAGACAGCTATGGCTTCGAATTGTGATAGGCCTTGCGGCTGTTGTTGTGTTCTTCACAACTTATGCACTCATACTGCCTGCAATCACCATGGAGGGAAACCTTGTTTGTGAGCTGGAAGAACATACTCATACTGAAGAATGCTACGAGGCTGTATATGTTGAAGATGCCGCGACGCTTATTTGCTCGCAGGAGCATGAGCATACGGCGGAATGCTACGAAACAAGCGGCCATTATGAAGAGCAGCTTGTGTGCGAAATTCCCGAGCACACCCACACGGCAGACTGCTACGATGCCGAAGCGGCAGACCCGAATCCGTATATCTGCAATATGACAGAGCATACGCACTCTGACAGCTGCTACGATGCCGACGGTGAGCTCGTCTGCACAATTCCCGAGCACACCCACACGGCAGATTGCAAAGCACCCGTCAGAAAGCTCGGCGCATTAAAGGCTCTTGCCGCAGCGCCCGCAGGCAGCTCTGAGCAGACCTACTGGAAACCGATAACCGACACCGACGACCTTACCAAAAACGGTGTTTATATTATTACGACAAGCGAACAAGATGTTGCACTGAGCGGCTCGGGCACCACAACAAGCGCCAAGGCCAATATGACACCCAGCGAGGACAAGCCCGGCTATTACACGACTGAGCTCGGTGATACATACTGGTGGAAGATAAGCTCAAACGGCAGCGGCACTCTTCAGAATGTTAATACAGGCAATTACCTACGCCTGAATAACAGCACGGTCATCTCCGGCAGCAACTCAACAGCAAACAAATTCAGATACAACCAGAACAGCACCGATTATTCCGGTTGGGAAATTTACTCAACATCAACATCATGGCTGAGAAGCACCACCTATTATCTTATATATAACGGCACATCGTTTACAAACAATACGAGCAGCTACACGCCGATGACCATATATAAGATGTACACTGATGATGACGGCGGCGGCGGCGGGTCCGGCGGAACGCCCGAATCCGGCGGCAGCGGCAATCAGGGCGCAACAAAGCCCGAATATCCCGCATATGTCAGTGTATCCGGCGGCAAGCACGGCAACACCGCTGCTTCCGGTGTAGCCGGCGAATACTGGTCCGACCCCTCCACCTCTCAGCTTGAAAGCTGGTTTAATGGTGTAAAGAAGGATGACGGTAAGGTACTCACCGATAAATCCGTAATCTATGGACACGATGATTACGATGCCTTCTCAAGCTACGAGCCCAACACCTTCGGCGTAACGCTTTCCGCCTTGGGTCAGTCCTATGCGCTGACAGATGAGCTTGATATCAAGGTTCCCCTTGATGTTGTCTTCGTGCTCGATACCTCGGGCAGTATGGTTGACACCAAGTTTGACAACACAACCAGTGCCAATGTCATGGTTGAGGCGCTGAACGATATCATGAAGGTCATTATGGACCAGAATGAAGATAACCGTGTCGGCGTTGTCAGCTTCTCCGGCGGCGGACATAAGCTCCTCGAGCTCGGACATTATACTGCCGATAACGACATCTTCTTTGAAGAAGGAAAATACAACATCAGCGGAAATGTTACCAAGGATAATCTGACGCTGACACCGGCAAGCTCCGTAAGGCGCACGGACGGTGAAATGTACAGAGGCTCCTTCACCGGCTGGTGGGGCACTTACACGCAGCACGGCATTGCAACCGGTGCTCAGGAATTCTTCGATGTAACGGACACCACCGTTTCCGGAATTGTTACCAAGGAAATTGACGGCCGTGAGATAAGCGCGGCTTACACGGTAACCCGCAGACCTATCATTATTCTGCTTTCCGACGGCGACCCGACCTACTGTACGCATGAGTACAGCAATGTACTGAATGCAAGCAATATCTACGGTAACGGCAACAGCGGCTACAACAGCAATAACACCCGCATTGACGTAGCCGAGAATAATAACAAGGGCATTATGGGTTACTACACAATCCTTTCTGCCCAGTACTATAAGAATGCAATAGCAAAGCACTACAACACCGATGCATTCTTCTACAGTGTCGGTATCGGTATGTATCAGTCCGGCTCCAACAGCTATTCCCTGTCTGTTACCGGTGATGACTACAAGCGTGCCGTTCTTAATCCTACAAGGGCGAACATTTCGGCACTTGCAAACTGCACCAATGCGCAGACGGACTCACCGATAATTACGAACAGAACTGAAAGAAATATAAGCGGCTACAGCGATGTAACCTGCCATATGCTCTACAAGCTGCTTAACAATCAGTACAACAACGCAACGGTTACCGTAAGCTACTATAACGACAACGGCTCATCAGAGAGAGCGTACGGTGTTCCCGGTCGTACAAGCAATAATGCGAAAGTAATTACCGACCCGTATTACAGCTCAGGCTATAATTATGCCGATGGCGCATTCTTCACGACTCAGGCATCCGTTGATGCACTGCGAGATGCATTTGCCGATGCAATCAACTTCAGCAACGACCTTACGGTCTATGGCTTCCTGCTGAGAAACAACGAGGCGGCGGCAATCTCCGATACAATCGGCGACGGTATGGAGATTAAGAGTGCTCCTATCCTGCGCTACGGCGGAGTAAACTACTCGCCCGTCGGTGAGCCGACAGTTGAAGGCAACAGTAAGATTTACCATTACGAAGGAACCTATGTAGACGAGTACAGCCACAGAGAGGTTGACCTGAGCAAGATTTATGCAGAGGTCGAAACGGTCAACGGAGTTCAGACAGTGCGTCTGTTTGTCAATGACGCTGAGATGCCGGTATATCTGGCGGATTTGGATATTGACGGCAATCCTCTGTTCTACTACGAGGAGCTGCCCGTGCGATTGATTTATCAGGTCGGTTTGACAGATGAGGCCGAGCAGGAAATTGCAGCACTGAGGGAAAACGGCGGCGAATCGCTGACCTATTACACTAACGCATGGGAGAACGGAGTTTACGCAAACTCCAGTTTCCAGCCCACAACAAAGAATCCTTATTACAAAGGCGATCACTACAATAAGGATACCCTGGACAAGCCCGAAAACACCACAGACACCGAGGATTATGCATGGCTGTATGACACGACCTGTGATGCAAACCATGTTTCCGAACGCCTCGGCAACAACGGTAAGCTGGTGTTCGACGCAACAAAGGATATTGTTGTTGAAATCGGTCTTGATAAGGTTGACGGAAACGGCAACCCGATAACAACGGATACAGCTCGTTTTGAGCTGTATGAGGATGAAGCTCTTACATCTCTTGTAGGAACCTACGAAACCAACGAAAACGGCAAGCTGACAATCAATGACCTGGTGGTCGGCAAGACCTATTATCTGAAGGAAATCAAGGCTCCTGAGGGATATGCACTCGTAACAGAGGCAAAGGCCTTCACCGTTGACCTTAACGGCAGCCCCGCCATTGACGGCAGTGATTACTTCCTGAGCGTTAAAAACGGCAGACTGCAGTTTAAGAACACTGAGCCTACCTCGTTCTCCGTGATTAAGAAATGGAACGGCGGAACGGAGGGCTTCGTTGAAGTTGAGCTGCTGGCAAACGGCGAAACAACCGGACGCTATGCAACGCTGAATGCAGGCAACAGCTGGTACCATATGTGGAACGACCTTCCCAAGTACAGTGCTGACGGCAGCGTAATTGACTACTCGATCCGCGAAATTGCAGTAGACGGCTATGATTCAGACATTCATCGCTGGACAGGCACGGGCGACCCCTATGGTCAGACCGGCGGCGAAGGCTGGGTACAGAAGTCAAGCTTCGAAAACGGCAAGAC
>JAZUJB010000069.1:0-3897 GCA_045642545.1 Oscillospiraceae bacterium | reverse complement strand
TGCAAACGGCCAGAGCATTCTGTTCGTCGGCACCAAGAAGCAGGCTGCAGAAGCAGTTAAGGAAGAGGCTGCACGCGTAGGCATGTACTATGTCAATGCTCGTTGGCTCGGCGGCATGCTCACCAACTTCAAGACCATGCGTACCCGTATCGCCCGCCTTGCACAGCTCAAGAAGATGCAGGAAGACGGCACCTTCGATATGCTGCCCAAGAAGGAAGTCATCAAGCTCATGGGCGAGATGGACAAGCTCGAGAAGTACCTCGGCGGCGTTAAGGAAATGAAGAAGCTGCCCGGCGCAATGTTCGTCGTTGACCCCCGCAAGGAGCACAACGCAATTGCAGAGGCTCGCAAGCTCCACATCCCCATCGTTGCTATCGTTGACACCAACTGCGACCCCGATGAGGTCGACTATGTCATTCCCGCAAACGATGACGCTATCCGCGCAATTCGTCTGATTGCTGCCACCATGGCAAACGCAGTTCAGGAAGGCCGTCAGGGCGCTGACGCTGAGGTCGAGGAGACCATGGCAGAGGCAGAAGCCGAGAAGGTCGAAGAGGAATAATTAAAAATCAACAGGGGGCAAGCTCTGCCCCCTTTTTTCAAATTACTATACAGGAGGATAAATGTAATGGCATTTACCGCACAGGATGTAAAAACTCTCCGCGAGATGACCAATGTCGGCATGATGGACTGCAAGAAGGCCCTCACCGAGACCGACGGCGATATGGATAAGGCAGTTGAGTGGCTGCGCGAGAAGGGTCTCGCAAAGGCTGCTAAGAAGGCAGGCCGCATTGCAGCAGAAGGCATGGCATATGCATCTGTTTGCCCCGAATGCGGTGTCGGCGCTGTTGTCGAAGTTAACTGCGAAACCGACTTCTGCGCAAAGAGCGAGCTTTTCGTCGCTTTCGTTAAGGATATCTGCACGGTCGTTCTGAAGGACGCTCCCGCTGATGTCGACGCACTCATGAATTGCAAGTACCCCGGCTCTGAGCTCACCGTAGCAGAAATCCTTCCCGAGAAGGTTATGTCCATCGGCGAGAATCTTCAGATCCGTCGTTTCAAGCGCTTCGATGAAAACACCTCCGTGGCATATGTTCACGCAGGCGGCAAGATCGGCGTTCTCGTAAACCTCGCTGTTGAGGGTGGCATTGACGCTACCGAGATCGGCAAGGATGTTGCAATGCAGATCGCAGCACTCAATCCCCGCTTCTGGGACAAGAGCGAAGTTACCGCTGATGTCCTCGAGGAGGAGAAGAAGATCGCTCTGGCTCTCATGAACCAGGATCCCAAGAATGCTTCCAAGCCCGACGCAATCAAGGAAAAGATCGTCATGGGTAAGATGAACAAGTTCTACGAAGAGAACTGCCTGCTCCAGCAGGAGTTCGTCAAGGACGGCAGCATGACCGTTGAGAAGTACATTGCTTCCGCTGCAAAGGCACTCGGCGGCTCTGTCAAGTTCGTTTCCGCTGTTCGCTTCATGAAGGGCGAAGGCATCGAGAAGAAAGAGGAGGACTTCGCTGCAGAGGTCGCTGCTCAGATGAACATGGGCAAGAAGTAATTAAAAAACTTAAAAACACCGCAACGCAAGTTGCGGTGTTTTTTGCTATGCATAGCCTCCCCTTGAGGGGAGGTGCTCCGAAGGAGCGGAAGGGTGGCGGCGGGAGCCGCGGTTTCGTTTGTTTTTTTATACTCTATCAAATCGCTTTTGCAGCCGCCCGACTATATACTGCATACTATAGTTAAGACAGATTACCCAACTCGGAAGGTCGAAGGGAAGACAGATATGATAAGAAAAGCAGAGCAAAACGATATAGCCGCGGTTGCGAGGATATATGCGAATATCCTCGAGCGCGAGGACGAAAAAAATCCCAAAATCGGCTGGCTCAAGGGCATTTATCCCGTTGAGGCAACGGCGCAGGCGGCATTAAACCGAGGCGACCTTTTTGTGTACGAGGCCGAGGGTAAAATTCTTGCATCGGCGATTGTCAACAAGACGCAGGTCGATGTCTACGCCGACTGCAAATGGTCGGTTGACGCGAGGGACGATGAGGTTATGGTGCTGCACACGCTGACCGTTGCGCCCGAGGCGGCAGGCAAGGGCATCGGCACGGAGTTTGTCGCTTTCTACGAGGAATATGCTGCAAAAAACGGCTGCGTAACGCTGCGAATGGACACAAACAGAATAAACACCGCGGCGCGCGCACTGTATAAAAAGCTCGGCTACACCGAGGTCGGCATAGTGCCCTGCGTGTTCAACGGCATTCCGAATGTAATGCTCGTGTGCTTGGAAAAAAACATCACCTGAAAGACTTTCAGGTGATGTTTTTAATTTCCGCTATTATCAGTGCTGTCAACTTTTCTTTGTGTTGCCAAAGAAAAGTTGCAAAAGAAACGCAACCAAGGGCTTCGCCCTTTGGAAACCCAACGCTCTACATCCGCCCTTAGTCTTTGCTGCAGGTTTACCCCGATGCAGACACTCAAGCAAGTCGTTACTGTGCCTGCCGGCCCTCGCACATATCCACGCGGCTACACCGGGTGGTGATTTTATTCGGTTGTACATTAGCCGTTATCTCTACTGCGGTAGCACGACCGTTTTCTTCCGACTTAGTCTGTATCGATTGGTTGATGTACATCTCAACTTTAGCAGGCACCTACCGGTCGAGTTATGGTAAAAATGAATAGCAGATGCGTTGCACCGAACAAGAAGTGCCTCACGGCACCTGTCGAGTTGTGGCAAAAACGATTAGCATAGGCGCCGCAACGAACGGAAAAGGCTCTCCTTGAGGAGAGCCTTTTTGTTAGATTATCTTCGTGCTGATAAGTTGATGGTTGCACTTAACTTTAGCTTGCAGTCACCGGTCGGGTTGTGGCAAAAACGACACGCTGAAGCGGTGCAACGAACGAAAAGCGCCTCACGGCGCCTCTCGGCGCTTAATCGGCGGCGCGCATTGCGAGGAAGGCGTTGATGAAGCCGTCGATATCGCCGTCCATAACATTCTGAATGTTGCCGTTTTCAAAGCTTGTGCGGTGGTCCTTTGCAAGCGTGTAGGGCATAAATACATAGGAGCGAATCTGGCTGCCCCATTCGATTTTCATCTGAACGCCCTTGATGTCGGAAATCTTTTCAAGATGCTCGCGCTCCTTGATTTCGGCAAGGCGTGCACGCAGCATATTCTTACAGTTTTCGAGGTTCTGGAAGTGGCTTCGCTCGACCTGCGATGCAACAACGATGCCCGTGGGGATATGGGTAAGACGGACTGCGGAGGAGGTCTTGTTGACCTTCTGACCGCCTGCGCCGGAGGAGCGGTAAACATCCATCTTGATGTCCTCCTCACGCAGCTCAATCTCGTTGTCGTCGCTTATCTCGGGCATAACCTCAACTGCGGAGAAGGAGGTGTGGCGGCGGCCCGATGCGTCAAAGGGAGAGATGCGGACAAGGCGGTGAATGCCGTGCTCGCTCTTGAGGAAGCCGTAGGCGTTCTCGCCCTCAATCATAATGGTTGCACTCTTGATGCCTGCCTCATCGCCGTCGAGGTAGTCCATAAGCTTGACGGTGTAGCCGTGGCGCTCGGCCCACATATTGTACATGCGGTAGAGCATCTGAGTCCAGTCCTGAGCCTCGGTGCCGCCTGCACCTGCGTGGAAGGTGAGGATTGCGTTGTTGGCATCGTACTCGCCTGTGAGCAGAGTGCCGAGGCGGGTGTCCTCAAGGTGCTTTTCAAAGGAAGCAAACTCGGACTCGAGCTCCTCGAGCATGGAGTCATCGTCCTCCTCAAGTGCCATCTCGCACAGAGTCATGAGGTCGTCCCACTGGGTGCAGAGCTTTGCATAGTTCTCGGTCTTGCCCTTGAGCTGCTTTAAGCGCTTCTGCACGCGCTGAGAATTCTCAACATCGTT
>JAZUJB010000068.1:0-25139 GCA_045642545.1 Oscillospiraceae bacterium | reverse complement strand
CAGTGCCTCGGCGCAGGGATTTGCCGCCGTTGTGACGGTATCGCCCACCTGAGTGTCCGCAACGTTCTTGATGGATGCGGTGAAATAGCCTACGTCGCCTGCGCGGAGCTCGTCGCAGGGCTCAAGACCGATGGGGCGCATATGTCCGACCTCAAGCACGCTCTAGCGTGCTCCGGTGGACTTGAGCAGTATCTCGGTGCCCTTGCGTACCTTACCGTCAACAATGCGCATAAATACGATTACGCCGCGGTAGCTGTCGTACTGGCTGTCGAAGATGAGAGCCTTGAGAGGTGCGCCTGCATCGCCCGAGGGGGCGGGCACATTGTTTACAATATCATCGAGCACGGACTCGACATTTATGCCGCTTTTTGCACTTATCTCGGGAGCGTCCATTGCGAGAATGCCTATAATATCCTCAATCTCATGCTTGACGCGCTGAGGGTCAGCGGCAGGCAGGTCGATTTTGTTGATAACAGGCAGGATTTCAAGGTCGGCATCGAGCGCAAGATAGGTGTTTGCAAGAGTCTGAGCCTCAACGCCCTGAGATGCGTCAACAACAAGCACTGCGCCCTCGCAGGCTGCAAGTGAGCGGCTGACCTCGTAGTTGAAGTCAACATGTCCCGGGGTGTCGATGAGATTAAGCACATAGCTCTCGCCGTCCTTGGCCTTGTAGTTAAGACCAACCGCGCGAGCCTTGATGGTTATGCCGCGCTCACGCTCGAGGTCCATATTGTCGAGAATCTGGTCCTCCATGATGCGCTGCTCAACTGCGCCGCATATTTCGATAAGTCTGTCTGAAAGGGTGGACTTACCATGGTCTATGTGAGCAATTATCGAAAAGTTTCTGATGTGGTCCTGATTAATCACAGCAATTCCTCCAGAGCCGCCTCAGCCTTGTTTGCAAGAGTTCTCAGCTCGCCGATGAATGCCTTTGCAACATCTGCGCTGCGGTCAAGTCCGTTGGGGTTTGCCGAACGGCCGAGAAGGTAGTCGGCTGTTACATTATAATAATCGCATACTCTGCAGACAAAGTTCAGACCCGGCTCACGGGCGCCGTTTTCGTAGTGGCTCAGCAGTGCCTGGCTGATTTTGAGGTCTGCGGCTGCCTTGCGCTGGCTAAGACCGCTTCTGCGGCGCAGCTCCGAGAGATTCTGTGCGAAGGTTTTCTGATTTTCCATTTATATATCTCCGTTGAAAATGATTACAGTTAGTATATTATAACCATGGGATTACAGTTTGTAAATAGAAATAGAGCTAAATACTTGAAAAAATTTTGCAGTAGTGTTAAAGTTAATTGGCAATATGTGCGTACAACGCAAATATGAAGGAGAAATAAAAATGTTTGAAAATCTGGTTGAAGTTCTGAAGAACGATCCCCGTAAAATTGTTTACACCGAAGGTCACGATGCACGCATCCTCGAGTCTGCTGCAAGACTCAAGAAGGAAGGCTTCCTGACTCCCGTTCTCGTCGGTAATGTTGACGAGGTTAAGGCTGCTGCAGCAAAGGGCGGCTTTGATATTGACGGTCTTGAAATTCTCGATCCTCTGACCTACGAAGGTATGGACGAGATGGTCGAAGAGATGGTCGCACTCCGCAAGGGCAAGATGAGCGCAGAGGAATGCCGCGCAGCTCTCTCCAAGGGCAACTACTTCGGCACCATGCTCGTAAAGATGGGCAAGGCTGACTGCCTGCTCGGCGGCGCAACCTACTCCACCGCTGATACCGTACGCCCCGCACTCCAGCTCGTAAAGACCAAGAAGGGCGCACATCTCGTATCCTCCTGCTTCATTATGATTCGCGGCGAAGAGACCCTCGCAATGGGCGACTGCGCAATCAACATTGATTACCAGGATACCGTCGACAAGGAAGGCAATGTAACCTTCACCGCAGCTCAGAAGCTCGCAGAGGTTGCAGTTGCAACCGCAGAGACCGCAAAGGTCTTTGGCGTTGACCCCAAGGTCGCAATGCTCTCTTACTCCACCAAGGGCAGCGGCAAGGGCGCAAATGTTGACCTCGTTCGCAATGCTACCGAGGAAGCAAAGAAGCTCGCTCCCGAGCTCAAGATTGACGGCGAAATGCAGTTCGACGCAGCAGTATCTCCTGTTGTCGGTCAGCTCAAGTTCCCCGGCAGCCCTGTTGCAGGCTATGCAAACACCTTCATCTTCCCCGAAATCCAGTCCGGCAACATCGGCTATAAGATTGCTGCTCGTCTCGGCGGCTTCGCAGCATACGGCCCCATTCTTCAGGGTCTGAATGCTCCCATCAACGACCTCTCCCGCGGCTGCAACGCAGAGGAAGTTTACCAGATGTCTATCATCACCGCTGCTCTTAAGTAAGCGCTTCTTGCGGCTGCTTTCCACCATAAATGCGTTGCTTTCCCTCGAAATACCTTTGTATTCCTTCGGAAAAGCGCCTTTTTCTGATGAAAAGCAGCTCGCAATCAGCTATTGCACAGCGGCTATTTTGGTGCAGTATGCGTCCGCTTTCCGCTATGAATGCGTTGGTGAAAAGTGACTCGCAACAATATATAATAATGAAATAACAGGCAGAGCTCGGCTCTGCCTGTTTTGCAAAGAGGTGAAGGCATGGACAGGGAAAATTATATGGAGCTTGCGCTTGAACTTGCGCGCGAGGCGGCGACAGAGGGCGAAGTGCCCGTCGGCTGCGTCATAGTCGATAAAAACGGCGAGGTAATCGGCCGCGGCAGAAACAGACGCGAGGAGCTGCACGATGCGTCCGCACATGCGGAGCTTGAGGCTATCCGTCAGGCCTGCGAGGCAACGGGTGACTGGAGATTAACCGACTGCAGCATATATGTAACGCTTGAGCCCTGCCCGATGTGCGCAGGCGGAATAATCAACTCGCGCATTCCGACGGTCGTTTTCGGAGCAAAGGACGAAAACACCGGCTCCTGCGGAAGCGTGATAAATCTTTTCGAGGAGCGCTACGGCCACAAGCCCGCAATTTTCGGGAATGTATTAGGCGAGAAGTCCGCTGAAATCCTCAAAAGCTTTTTTGAAAACAAAAGATGATAAAAAATAAAAAACCGTGTTCGTTATGAACACGGTTTTTGTTTCAGATTACTTCAGAGTGCCGTCTGCGTTGAACAGGGGCAGGGGAGCAAGGCAGATAATGTCATCTCTGCCGGAGGAGTCGCCCTCAGCGAGAACTGCCATTCTGCCGGCGATGATGCCGCCTGCCTGGTTGACGAGGTTCTCGGTTGCGCGAAGGCTTTCGCCGGTGGAAATTACATCGTCGATGATGAGAACGCGCTTGCCGCGAATCATGTCAGCATCTTCCTTGTCGAGGTAAAGGGTCTGAACACCGAGAGTGGTGATGGACTGAACGGATGCCTGGAAGACCTCCTTCATATAAGCCTTTGCCTTTTTTCTTGCGATAAAATACTTGTTGGCACCGCTCTGACGAGCCATTTCGTAGATAAGGGGAATGGACTTTGCTTCGGGTGCGAGGAGGTAGTCATATTCGGGTGCAAGCTTGAGAAGCTCTGCTGCGCAATGCACGGTGAGTTCAACATCGCCAAACATGACAAATGCGCCGATGTACAGGTCGTCAGTTACCTTGCACAGGGGCAGCTCTCGCTTTAAGCCGGCGATGTCCATTTCGTAAGTCATTTTTTTCTCCATTCTGCTGCAATGCAGCATCCGCATTTTTTGGCCGCGGCCACCATAATGTATAACATAGCTATTTTACATTATATATTAGAAAAATCAAGAGCAAGGATATGCGTTTTGCAAAATTATTGTAAATTTACAAAAAATCCGTGTACACAAAAGAGTTCAACCTAAGCCGGTGCAAATGGTAGCAAAATGCCTGCAAAAAATGATAAAATATTGTCAATATTGTAGTGAAAAGAGTGCAGAAATCAAGCACTTGGTAATGTTGTCTATAAGAATTAAGAGCAAATTGTTAAAACCGCACAAAAGCCAAAAGTGAATTTACAATAGTTAAAAAGTAAACAGCTAAAAAGTATTGAAAAAGATGTGAATATAGTGTAAAGTTTGTTTATAAATTTGGTGATGCGTTGATTAATTTGACTTTCACCGGGTTGTTCCGTGTACTACACGGGTAAAGGTATATTTTTATAAGGAGAGAAAGTTATGGAAAACACAAAGCGCGACGGTTTTGCCTCCAACTTTGGTTTTATCATGGCAGCTGTAGGTACTGCAGTAGGTCTTGGTAACATTTGGGGCTTCCCGTACAAAATGGGCCTGAACGGCGGTTTCGCATTCCTGCTCGTTTATCTCGTTCTCGCTATCTTCGTTGGTCTCGCAGTTATGGTCGGCGAGCTCACCATCGGTCGTAAGACCGGCCTGAGCCCCATTGCAGCATACCGCAAGATCAGCAAGAAGTTCGCATGGGTCGGCGTTATGGCAGTTATAGTACCTTTCCTGGTACTCTGCTTCTACTTCGTCCTCGGTGGCATGGTTATGCGTTACGCACTCGGTTACCTGACCGCAATCTTCGGTTGGAACACCTGGGGTGTAGAAGACATCTCCACCTTCTTCGGCAGCTTCATCTGCAACGGCACCAGCATGGTAGTCTGGACCGCAATCTTCATTGCACTTAATACATTCATCGTTTCCGCAGGCGTTGGCGGCGGTATCGAGAAGTTCTGCAATGTCGGTATGCCTTGCCTCTTCGTAATGCTCATCATCATCATTGTCTATGTTCTTTGCCAGCCCGGCGCAGTCGGCGGCTACAAGTTCATGTTCGGTTTCAATGTTGAGCCTCTTAAGACTGACTTCATGACCGTTCTGAAGACCGCTGCTGGTCAGATGTTCTTCTCCCTGTCCCTCGGCATGGGCGCTATCATCACCTACGGCTCCTACCTGAGCAAGCAGGAAAAGATTCAGAAGAACGCAGTTATCATCGTTATCATGGATACCATGGTAGCAATCATGGCAGGCATGATCGTTATGCCCGCATGCTACGCATTCCTGGATGGCAACACCTCCGGCGGCCCCGGCCTCCTCTTCAAGTCCATGCAGATGGTATTCGATAACATGGGCGGCTTCATCGGCAACCTGATGGGCTTCATGTTCTACTTCCTCGTATTCATCGCAGCAATCTCCTCCTCTATGTCCCTGCTCGAGGCAATCACCTCTGCTCGCGTTGACTCCAATGTCGAGAAGGGCAAGGCTCCCAACCGCAAGAAGACCGCTCTCGTCTTCGCAATCATCATCTTCCTGTTCTGCCTGCCCACCGCACTTGACGGTCTCGGCAGCGGCGTAGCCGGCGGCGCAACTATCCCCTACCCCGCAGAGATGCTCGGCATCGATGCAAAGGGCTGGAGCTGCGACTGGCTCGACTTCTATGACATGCTGTCTGAAGGCATTATGATGCCTCTCGGCGCACTGATCATGTCCTTCGCAATCGGCTGGATCTGGAAGCTGGATATGGTAGTTGAAGAGTGTGAAGCATCCGGATGCAAGTTCTGGGGCAAGACCTTCTTCAATATCTGCTACAAGTTCATCACTCCTATCGGCATGGTATTCGTACTCTACGGCCAGGTAATGAGCTTCTTCGGCTGATATCCTAACTGAATTACATAAGAGCAGCTGCAATTTGCAGCTGCTCTTTTTTGTTTTTAGACTATATACAGGATGGTGTATATTTCTATACAAAAAATGCGAATATGACTAAATAGTTGCTTGGATTAAGTAAAAAATTGTCTAATTATCCTAAGTTTTGTTGACAATTAATTACTTTCTATGGTATTATGAATTTGCAAGTTCTATACTATGAAAGGAGATTACACAATGTCAGTTATCTACTCAATCTTTGACTTCATCGCAACTATTATTGGCACTTACGAGCCTGATTCTGCAGACGAGCTCAAGTGGCTGTATGCAATCTTCGGTATGTTCAAGTAATTGAAATTAAACAGCACCGTCCAAAGGGCGGTGCTGTTTTTCTTTATGCATCTTAGTGCTGCTTGGTGTTTTTAACAAAGCTGCGATAACCTGAAGGCGTAATGATACTGTTAAATATCGAAAAAGTACAAATTTTAAAAGTATCTTGACAATAGAATTATATTATATTAAATTTAGTGCATAAGTTAATCACTCAGAAATGTGTTGATTCAGAAGAGTAACCGGATGCGTTCATTTCAGAGAGTTGCCGTTTGGTGCGAGGCAATATGACAGTTCGTGCGAAAATCACTGATGAACAGTCAGCTGAAAGCTATGATGAGTAAGCTTGACCGGGAGTGCCCGTTACAGCATAGCGCATTACGAACCGTATTTCGGCAGATGCGTATGAGTGGCCGCGCAAGCGCGGCAATGAGAGTGGTACCGCAGAGTTTATTAAGCTTTGTCTCTTTTTGGAGACAAAGCTTTTTTGTTGTTTTGGACTGGCAGCAGCTGAGTCAGTGCAGAATAACTAATACATTAACTGAAAAGGAGAAATGATTATGCCTCTGGTACATGTGCAGCTTACCGGTAAATACGAGCCGGAAGTAAAAAAGAACTTTATGGAGTTTGTTGCTGATACAATCTGCGCAAACACCTCCACCTTCCCTAAGAATATCTATGTGTATATTCATGAATGGGAGCGTGAGAATGTCAGAAAAACCGCGCCTACCGTGACTGTTGACTGGACTGAAATTCCCGACAGAACACCTGAAGCTAAGAAGGCGATTATGTCTGCAATGACTGACTATCTTGCAGAGATGACAGGCGAGAATAAGAGTGAAATCGTAATTCTCTTTACAGATATTCCTCTTAAAAACGCAATGCTTGGAGGCATCTCCAGGTACGAAAATCCTAATTGGTAAAAAAGCAGGGCAAGCTGTTGCTTGCTCTGCTTTTTATGTTTTGCTGCCGAATGTTTCGATGACGGTATCTACGCCGCCGTCGGCTTCGATTATTTCAACATAGGGATATTCGTCCTTATACAAATCCGCATACCTCTTAGCGTAATGCAAAAACGGCGTTGAGTATTCGGATTTGTCACTGTTCGGATTATGGAGTATCACCTTATACATATTCTAACTCCCGAGTATAATAAAAAAGAGTCACCCACGGTGACTCTTTTTTTGTTTTGGTGGAGATAAGCGGGATCGAACCGCTGACCTCTTGAATGCCATTCAAGCGCTCTCCCAGCTGAGCTATACCCCCGACTGCAAAAGGTATTTTAGCAGAAACGGGGAGTGTTGTCAACCGGAAAATCAACATTTAGCATCAGTCCTCATCAAACATATAACTGATGTCTTTTTTGTACTTGAACTTAGGCTCAGTGCCCTTCAGCAGTCTGACAATGCTGTGTCTGTTTTCAATGAAAACAAGTGCTGCCGTCAGCAGTACAAGGTACTGTATGGGCTTTGTGTCAACAGCCACAACGGTAATAAGGCACATAGCAAGTGCCGAGCACATCGTTGCCAGTGAAACATAGCGGGTTACAAAGTACACAGCCGCAAATACAATAACTGCGAAAAGTCCGACCGCGGAGCCGATAAAGAATGCGCTTACTGCGACGACGATGAGGCATTTCTCACCCTTGAAGCGATACATTATCGGGAAAACAGTGCCGAGCGTCATGCAGAACATTGCAAAGGCGTAGCCTACATCTGCATGGTCTACGATGTTAAGAAGAAGTCCGCCAATGAGTAAGGGAATGACAGTCTTAACAATTTCCGTTCCGAACATAACGGCGAGGCCCTTTTTGCCGAAATGCTTGATAAATCTTGTGATGCCCTCGTTGTCAAAAGGATAATCAGCTCTGATATTGCAGTGATAATACAGGTTGGATGTAAGATTTACGGTGCTTACACTGCCGCAGAAGTAGGCAATAATTGCGGTCAGGCTGAGAAGAAGAGCAATCATTCCTTGTCTCCCTTCTGCCGGATTACCATTCTGATGGGAGTTCCCTCAAGACCAAACACGGCTCGTATCTGATTTTCAAGATAGCGCTGGTAGGAGAAGTGGAACAACTCGCGGGTATTGCAGAATACAACAAAGTTGGGCGGCTTGATGCCCGTCTGAGTCATATAGTAAATCTTGAGTCTTCTGCCCTTGTCCGTGGGGGGCTGAACACGAGCCTGCGCATCGGCAAGAACATTGTTGAGCATACCTGTCGTGATGCGCATATTGCTCTGGTCGTTTACGAAGTTGACAAGCTCGAATATGCGGTCAGTGCGCTGACCGGTGACTGCGGAAATGAACAGCACGGGTGCGTAGCTCATAAAGCTTAGGTCGCGCATAACATCCTTACGCATCTTCTCAAGCGTGCCGGTTTCCTTTTCGATGAGATCCCACTTGTTGACGACGATGATGCTTGCCTTGCCGGCCTCGTGTGCAAGACCTGCAATCTTGGTGTCCTGCTCGGTAACGCCCTCGCGGGCGTCAATCATGATAAGGCAGACATCGGCGCGTTCGATTGCCATCTGCGCACGCATAACGGAGAACTTCTCAACGCGCTCCTCGACCTTTGACTTGCGGCGAATGCCTGCGGTGTCGATGAACACATATTTGCCGAACTCATTGTCAATCTCCGAGTCGACGGCGTCGCGCGTTGTGCCTGCAACATTGCTGACGATTACGCGCTTTTCGCCGAGAATGTGGTTAATCAGCGAGGATTTGCCGACATTGGGCTTGCCGATGACGGCAACCTTGATGCGGTCGTCGTCCTCGTCCTCGTCGGATTCCTCGGGGAAGTATCTGACGCACTCGTCGAGAAGATCGCCGGTACCGTGACCGTGGATTGCGGATACCGCAACGGGGTCACCGAGACCGAGCTCGTAAAACTCGTAGATAGCGGGGTCAAGAGCGCCGGTGGAGTCCATCTTGTTTACGGCAAGCACGGTGGGCTTCTTTGAGCGCAGCAGCATATTTGCAACATCCTTGTCGGCAGCGGTAACGCCTGTACGAACATCGGTAACAAGGATGATTACATCTGCCGAGTTGATTGCAATGTTTGCCTGCTCACGCATGAACATGAGTATTTCATTGTCGGTTGTGGGCTCGATGCCGCCGGTGTCGACAACATCGAACTTGCGGCCGCACCATTCGCACTCTGCGTAGAGTCTGTCGCGGGTAACACCGGGGGTGTCCTCGACGATGGAAAGGCGCTTGCCGACAAGCTTATTAAAAAGCATTGATTTGCCAACATTGGGTCTGCCAACGATGGCTACGAGAGGTTTGGGCATATTTATCAACCTCCATTTTGATTATATCGATAGAATTCTTCGCGTTCGGGGCCTCGCTCGGGAATCTTTACCTCGGGCAGCTTATCGCCTGAGATTGCGTCCCAAAGGTCAAAGCCGGCCTGCTCGGTGGGGTAGATGGGCACACCGAGTGCGGCAGATGCCTCCTCGAGCAGCACATCGTCGAGGAAGTCCATTTCCTCACGGCGGAGCATATTGCGCGAAATGAAAAGTCTTTCGCCGAGGTCCTTGCCGCGAAGCTGATTAATAAGGTCCTGCCCGGTGATAAGACCGGTTACATTTATACTGTGACCGAAGAAGTCATTTTCTATGGCATAGACCTTACCCTTTATATTATCATACTTTTGGGCTGCCATACAAACAAGTTTTTCAAAAAACGGTGCAACTGATACGCCGCAGGCGATTGAGAAGGGAACACCGTCGGGCTTGTCCGAGAGCATAAGCGCGGATTTGAACTCCGCCTCAAGCAGTCTTATCATTCCGACACCGTTTTCAAGCTGCGTGTGTTCCTCGTAGAACTCGTCCTCAGGCAGCTCGCGGCCTGCGCAGATATACATTTCATCTGAGCAGAAGAAAAGGCGTGTGCCGTACTTGGAGAGGCACTCATCGCCGAATGCGGTAACCATATCAATGGTCTCGGCGGAATGCTCGGGGGTGAAGGAGCGAAGCTCGTACAGACCCTCGCGGAACTTTGTCAGACCGACGGGAACGATGGACACGCTGTTTACCGCAGGGTACATATCCGAAAGCTCACGCATTGTACGCATAAGCTCATCACCGTCATTGAGTCCGGGACAGCAGACAATCTGGCAGTTCATTTTAATTCCGCCCGCTGCAAAGCGGCGCATAATGTCAATGCATTTGCCTGCGTTTCGGTTGCGCAGCATTTTTACGCGCAGCTCGGGATTGGTTGTGTGCACCGAAACATTGATGGGACTTATGTGCAGGTCAATGATGCGCTGAATCTCACGGTCGGAGAGATTGGTCATGGTTATATAGTTGCCCAGAAGAAAGCTCAGGCGAGCGTCATCGTCCTTGAAATACATTGTGGGACGCATACCCTTGGGCAGCTGGTCAATGAAGCAGAACACGCAATTGTTTGCACAGTGGCGCGGCTTATCCATAAGATAGCTTGCAAACTCAAGCCCGAGGTCCTGACCCTCGGCCTTTTCAACATGAACGGTATACTCGGTGCCGTCGGGCTTTTTGAGCGCGATGCTGAGTACGGGGTCATAGCCGAAAAACTTGTAGTCAAGCACATCGTGGATTGTGTTGCCGTTTATGGACACAACAGTGTCGCCGATATGCGCGCGGTGCTTCAGCGGACTTCCGTTTTCAATTTTTGAAATTACATTATCCATAGCTGTCATACGCAAAAAGAGGAAAGGGGGTACCTTTCCTCTTTAAGCTACTTTAATTACTCTTCTACCTTCAGAACCTGACGGCCGTTGTACATACCGCAAGCCTTGCAGGCACGATGAGGCATTTTGTAAGCACCACAGTTGGGGCACTTTACGATACCGGGAGCCTCAAGCTTCCAATGAGAGGAACGTCTCTTGTCTCTTCTCTGTCTTGATACTTTTCCCTTAGGGACTGCCATGGTGACACCTCCTGATTATAGCTGTTCTGAGCAGCCTGTTTCTTATTTATCCAAAAGCTGCTCAAGCACAGCAAGTCTTGGATCAATTTCTTTCCTGCAACCGCAGGGTCCGAGATTCAAATCAGCTCCGCATTTGGAGCAAAGCCCTTTACAGTCCTCGGAGCACAGGAATTTTGTTTCCATATCGAGAACGAAAAGGGTGGAGAGCGTATCGCTGAGGTCGAGCTTGTCCCCGTCGAGAACAAAGGCCTCGGGATCGTCGGACTCTCCGTCGGAAATGTAGGCGTTAAGGTCCATTAACTTGACGCTGTCAAACACTTTACCACATCGGTCGCAGACGCAAGTCATATCAGCTGTCAAAGTACCCTCGAGTGTCAGGATACCGGCTGCATTGAACACACGGCCCTCGGCTACGGGATTGGACTTATACTCCTTGACGGATTCGAATTCAAGGCCCTCAACATCCAGCTCACAGGTGAACGGAACGCTCTTTCCGGGTACTTCAATTATTTCTCTTAAATCAAGAAGCATAGCACACCTCTCCATAGTCGCTTGAATATTATAGACGAATAAACATTAGTTGTCAACCGGATTTTTCAGGTTTTTCAGTATAAAATCCGAAATTTCTAAGCTTACGACAATGCACCGCGCCGCAGTGCGAAATACCTTGGAAAAAGTGCCGAAACGGAAGCCGGATTTGCGGAGAAAACGGCTGTTAAAAAGCGTATACACTTAAAATGCATACGCTTTTTTGCTTAGCTCATATCAACCCAGCAGGCTGTGTCGGGCGCACCGTCAGCGCACATGGGTACATAGCGGTAATTAACATCGCCGAGAGTTACAAAGCCTTCAACCGCCTTCAGTTCATCTGCTGCCGAGGAGAGGCTTGAGGTGCGGTAAATGCGGTCAAAAATCTTGAAGAACAGCTCCGCACTCTGACCGGTTGCGGTGTCGAGCGACTGCATTGCGGCAGATGTGCCGACCTGAACGGACAGCTTTGCATCGCAGCTTCTCATGCTGCGTGCAATTGCCAGTGCAAAGCCCGAAATTGCGGTCTGAGGCGTGGCCTCAGCCGAGGTGGTGCTTGCATAGTCAAAGGTTACACCCTCGGCCTCGGGCATTCTCATGCCGTTGAGGACAATCTCGTCAACGCCCATGCTGCTGAGTTCCTTGCACAGGTCAGTGATGTAGCCTCTGACGATGGTGTTAGTCGGGTCGAGCCATGCGCCGTTGTCATCGGAGAAGGCGCTGCCCGTCGCCGTGCGCAGAGCAAGCTGCGAATAGCGAGAGGCAAGCGTGTTATCAACAAAGCAGCACAGTCTGACGGCAACCTTGATGTCCTTGTCGTGCAGCGAGGTAACAATGGCCTTGAGGTCAACGGTGCCCGTGGTGCCGTAGCCGTTTGCAATATCGGTGTCGGATTTCCATACGAGCATGCCCGTAACGGTTTTTGCATCGAGCAAAACGGTGTTGCCGGCTTCCATACCCGAGGCTATGGTTTCTACACTCTGTGCGTTGACCATATCGGCAGGGACAAACACGGCCTTGAGCTCACTGAGATTTTCACCGGCAAAGGCCTTGACATTGGAATAGTCCGGCTCACCGACAACAAGCTCGGCATCAACCTGCTCAAACTCGCGCATTGCAATGCCGTCATCGTCCGACTGAGTGCTCTGCTTGTCGGACAGAATCGGCAGGTCGAGGTACAGCCCGTCGGTAGTTATCACTATATACTTTTGAAGTCCGTAGAAGAGCAGAATGACAAATGCGACTAAGGACAGAACAATAATCGGCACTAAAACGGCAGGACCGGTCTTTTTGCGTCTTCCGCGGTAGAATTCAGATGTAGAGCGGGGCAATTAAATCAATCCTCTATCATGTTAATGCGGCGGACATGGCGCTCGTCGCCGGAGAAGGGAGTGACAAGGAAGGTGTCGACAATCTTGAGTGCAAGACCGGTGCCTACGACTCTGCCGCCCATTGCAAGAATGTTTGCGTCGTTGTGCAGTCTGGTTGCCTCAGCGCAGAAGCAGTCGGTGCAGAGTGCTGCGCGTACGCCGGGAATCTTGTTTGCGGTGATGGAGGTGCCTATGCCGGTGCCGCAGATGATGATGCCCTTATCGCATTCGCCGGAAGCAACTGCCTGTGCAGCAGCCTTGCCGTAGATGGGGTAGTCGACACTTGCGTCGGAATAAGTTCCGAAGTTTTTATATTCGAGACCGCGTGCTTCGAGGTGCTTGATAACCTCCTGCATAAGTGCGAAGCCGCCGTGGTCACAACCGAGTGCAATCATGATAAAAAATCCTCCAAAAAAATAATTTACAGTCTATTATACAATATTCGCCAGTAAAATACAATCGTTAAAACGGCCATGAGGGCAGCCATTTAAGCAAATTGCTTGCAAGCTGCGCATTGACGGGCAGGCCCGACAAAACGGGGTAGAACACAACAAACAGCGCAAGCGACAGTCCCGTAAGCCCGTAGACATTAGTGCGCCAGTACTTCGTTTCGCTGCGCATAAGGCTGAATACGCGGCACAGTGCAAGCAGCAGAAATACTGCGGAGGGGAAGTAGTGGTACTCGTAGGTGGTGCGAGTGATAAAAATCCACGGCAGCAGCTGAGCAAGGTAGCCGATGAGAATGAACTCCGACACTCTGTCGTGACGCTTGATAGCAAGGTATGCCGTTATGAACACTGCGATAAGTCCTGCCCAGCACAGCACGGGATTTAAGAATGCGCCGAAGGATGAGCGGGTACCGTCATCAAAGTACAGCAGGTAGTACAGTATCGGGCGAATGTCGAATATCCACTGATACCAGCGCGAGGAGTACGGATGCGAGGAGTTGACTCCCGAGTGATAGGAGAACATAAACTCCTGGTTTCTCAGCACGGCATCTGCATAATCCGCGGTGAAGAACATTCCGAAACCGTGCATTCCGTTCGCCTTTGCGTAGGGGAAATAGCTGACATAGTAAATGATGCAGGGGATAATTACGAAGAAAACAAGGCAGAAAAGGCAGTTTTCAATGAATTTTCGGAATGATTTACTGTTTTTTAGCTCTCTTATCCAGTATACAAGCCATATTACCGCAAGTCCCGCACCTGCGTAAATGCAGGTCCATTTGCTTGCCGCACCGAGTCCGAAGAAAATGCCCGACAGCGCAAGGTGCTTCAGTCTGCCGCCGCTTACATACAGATACATGAACAGGTACATAAGCAGAATGAAGAACACCGCATAGGTGTCGATGGTGGCAATGCGCGTCTGCGTAAAGTGCATGAAGTCAAAGGCAAATATCGCAGTGCCGCAGGCGGGGATTGCAATACCGCCGAACATACGCTTGAGGAAATAGTACAGTATCGGCAGCATGGCAATGCCGAACATTACGCCCGAAAATCTCCAGCCGAACGGAGTCATGCCGAAAAGCTCAATGCCGATTGCGATAATCAGCTTGCCGAGCGGGGGATGAGATACCTCGTAGGGATATTCGCCGACAATATTTTCATAGGCGGTGCGCGCGTGATAAATCTCGTCAAAGTAGGTGCTGTTGAGATAGTACTGATATTCGGGCACAACAGACTGCTCGTCAATAAGCTCACTGCCCTCACCCGAAAGAGCAATAAGGCTGCCGTCGAGGCTTCTTACGGCAAGCTCACCGAGATAAAGCTCGCTGTCAGCGGTAATTCTGAGGTATCTTGCTTCGGGGGCAGCCCCGTCAACAAATTCCGCGCTTTCCCATTTGAACAGCGAGGCATAGCCTTGCTCCATATTTGCCGCCTTATGCCAGTGCTCACCGTCATGGGAGTATTCAACGGAGTAGCTGCCCGTGTTAAGTCCCGTGTAGAACATAAGCTCGGCCACGGTGTTTTCGCTGCCGAGGTCATATTCAAGGCTCTCGTTTGCTTCAAAATGATAGAAGCTCTGCGGAGCTTTTGTGTCGCCGAGATTATAAAATGCGACCGAGGAGTATACAATTACAATGAGGCCGAGTACAAGCGCGTCACGGCGGTTAAAGCTGCGCTTGCCCCTTGATTCGAGGCTGACGGTGCCGAGAACGGGACAGCCTAAGTAGAATAAAATTATGAACAGCACAGTGATTACGGGGAAGACATAGGTGAGCCAGTTCAACGCATCAAACCTCCTTACAGAAAATCTTGACATTTATATGCTGAGTTTAACCCAATACTTAAAAAAATTCAATAGTTAAAGCGCTCAGCACTTGACATAACACGGTATTCGGGATAAAATAAATCGGATAATATTTATGGTGCCGGGGAGGCATCATTTGATATTAGTTTTCAATGCTACGGACGGATACGCTTGATGGTCCGTCTTCCCTTAGATTTTACCCCAGCGAACAAACCACCGCAAAATTCTTAAAGAATGGAGGTGTGTTTACTTTCTATGAAATTATGGTTAGCAATCGTTTTAATTGCTTTAGCTTTTGTAGTTGCATTTATTCTCGGTATTACCTACCGTAAAAAAGTCGCGGAACGCGAAATAATGAGCGCGGAGGAAGAAGCAAAGCGAATAATTAATGACGCCATAAAGAGCGCCGAGAGCAAAAAACGCGAAGCTCTCGTCGAGGCAAAGGAAGAAATACACAAAAGCCGCTCGGAATATGAGCGCGAGGAAAAGGCACGCCGTGCCGACCTGCAGAAGCAGGAAAGAAGACTTCAGCAGAAGGAAGAAAATCTTGACAGAAAGACCGATTCTCTGGAACGCAAGAACGAATCCTTGAGCCAGAAAATCGCAGCAGTCGAAGCTCAGCAGGCTGAGATTGCACTTATCAAGAAAAGCCAGCTCGAAATGCTTGAAAAGGTATCGGGCTACACAGTCGAGGAGGCTAAGGCTTACCTCATCAACGCCCTCAAGGACGAAGTAACACACGAAATGGCCGTCAAGGTCAAGGAAATCGAGGCACAGTATAAGGAAGAAGCAGAAGAACGCGCAAGAGAAATAATCGTAACTGCAATTCAGCGCTGCGCCGCAGACCACGCAAGTGAGGTTACCGTCTCCGTCGTACCTCTCCCCAACGACGAGATGAAGGGCCGCATCATCGGCCGCGAAGGCCGCAACATCCGCAGCATCGAAACCCTTACGGGCTGTGACCTCATCATTGACGACACACCCGAGGCAATCACCGTATCCAGCTTTGACCCCGTCCGCCGCGAGGTTGCCCGTCTTGCTCTTGAAAAGCTCATCGCAGACGGCAGAATTCACCCCGCACGCATCGAGGAAATGGTCGCAAAGGCACAGAAGGAAGTCAATGCAGCCATCAAGGCAGAGGGCGAAAGAGCAGTATTTGAGACCAATATCCACGGTGTCAACCAGGAAATCGTCAAGCTGCTCGGCCGCATGAAGTACCGCACCAGCTACGGTCAGAATGTACTCAACCACTCCATCGAGGTTTCTCATATCGCAGGTCTTATAGCCGCAGAGCTCGGCGTTGATGTCAACACCGCAAAGCGCGCAGGTCTGCTGCACGATATCGGCAAGTCAATCGACCACGAGGTCGAGGGCAGCCATGTAACCATCGGCGTTGATATCGCAAAGAAGTATAAGGAACACGAGGCAGTTATCCACGCAATCGAAGCCCACCACGGCGATGTTGAGCCGCGCACCGTTGTAGCCTGCATCGTACAGGCAGCCGACGCAATCAGCGCATCCCGTCCCGGCGCAAGACGCGAGAACATTGAAAACTATGTCAAGCGCCTTGAAAAGCTTGAGGAAATCTCCAAGAGCTTCCCCGGCATCTCCGGCAGCTATGCAATTCAGGCAGGCCGCGAAATCCGCGTTATGGTCAAGCCTGAAGAAGTATCTGAGGACAAGATGGTGCTTCTGGCACGCGATATCGCAAAGAAGATTGAAGAAGAGCTTACCTATCCCGGTCAGATCAAGGTTCATGTTCTGCGCGAGACAAAGGCTGTTGAATACGCAAAATAATCTAAAAGCAGGTAACGAAAGTTACCTGCTTTTTTTGCAAAAAAATATCCGTGTACTGTGTACACGGATATTTTTAATGTTTTTATCAGCCGCCGAATACGGAGAGCAGGAAGCCTGCAGCAATTGCAGAGCCGATAACGCCTGCAACATTGGGACCCATTGCGTGCATGAGAAGGTAGTTGTTCTTGTTGTACTTTCTGCCAACATCCTGAGATACACGAGCTGCCATGGGAACTGCGGAAACGCCTGCAGAGCCGATGAGAGGATTGATTCTGCCACCGGATACGCGGTACATGATTCTGCCGCCTACGAGGCCGCCGAGAGTGGAAACCATGAATGAGGCAAGACCGAGAAGAATAATCAGCAGGGTCTTAACATCAAGGAAATTCTGAGCAACCATGGTTGCACCAACGGAGGTTGCGAGGAAGATGGTTACGATGTTCATAAGTGCGTTCTGCGCGGTATCGGAAAGTCTGTCGGTAACGCCGCACTCGCGGAAGAGGTTGCCGAGCATGAGGCATCCGATCAGGGGAGCGGTTGAGGGCAGAAGCAGAATGACGAAGGTAGCAACAACGATCGGGAATACGATTTTCTCGGTCTTGGAGACCTCGCGTGCCTGCTCCATCTTGACCTTGCGCATCTTGTCATTGGTCATGAGCTTCATGAGAGGAGGCTGGATAAGCGGGATAAGTGCCATGTAGGAGTATGCCGCAATCGCAATGGGGCCTAAGAGATGAGGTGCAAGCTTCGTTGTAAGGAAGATTGCGGTCGGGCCGTCAGCACCGCCGATGATGCCGATTGAAGCAGCCTCGGGGCCTGTGAAGCCGCCAAAGGCGATTGCACAGAAGAATGCAACGAATACGCCGAGCTGTGCGGCAGCGCCGAGCAGCAGGCTCTTGGGATTAGCAAGCAGGGGACCGAAGTCGGTCATTGCGCCAACACCGAGGAAGATAAGCGACGGGTAAATGCCTGCCTTGACACCTATGTAGAAGAAGTCGAGCAGACCTGCGTGGCTCATTATGTGGCCGTAGCTGTGATAGTACTTGCTGGATTCATCAAGGAATTGCTCCCACAGCTCAGGATGATACAATGCATTATCACCCATACCGACAAAGTAGCTCAGGTTTGTGAGCAGACAGCCGAAGGCGATGCCGCACAGAAGCAGGGGCTCAAACTTTTTGACTATGCCGAGATACAGAAGCACAAAGGCGATGATAATCATTATGAGGTTTTTCCAACCGCCATCTGTAATGAAGAAAGCGGCGAAACCCGATTCCATCGCAAGGCTTCGCAATGTTTCGAGAATGTTCATCTGCCGTCCTCCTTATGCGATGACGACCAGAGGAGCGCCGGTTTCGACGGTTGCACCCTTGCTGACAACTATCTGAGCGACAGTGCCTGCCTTGGTGGCAACGATTTCATTTTCCATTTTCATAGCCTCGAGAATCATGAGGACTTCGCCCTCGGCGACCTTCTGACCCTGAGTTACATTAATCTTGAGGATGTTGCCGGGCATGGGGCTCTTTACTGCTTCGCCTGCGGCAAGACCTGCTACGGGTGCGGCCGCGGGAGCAGCTGCAGGTGCTGCTGCGACTGCAACGGGTGCGGGGGCAGCTGCGGGTGCGGGAGCGTATGCCTCGTACTCATCGACGAGCATTGCCTCGCCTGCTTCGACCTCAACTTCGTATGTTCTGTTATTAAGAGTAACCTTATATTTCATTTCACTTGACCTCCTTGATGGACTTAAAGCGCAGCTCGTTTATGGGTTTGCCGAGACTGTCCGCGACTATTGCCATTATCATTGCGGCATCTCTGGGGTCTGTATCGTAGAGCTTGAGCTCACCGGCAGAACCGGGTGCGGCAGCTGCCTCAACTGCGGGCTGAGCAGCCGGCTCAGCGGCATCAGCCTTCTCGGGCTCGGGCTTTTTCATCATAATCTTGCCTGCTATCATAATTACGCACATAAGCAGCACAAGACCGAAGAAAACGACCATATAGCCCAGCAGAGCGGTAACGCCTGCATCACCTATTGACAGATTGATAAGATCCATACCTTACCTCCTTATGCCTCGGTGATGGTATAGCGAACGATTTTCTCCTCCTGCTCGCGGCGTGCCTCGAAGAAGTTTTCGGCTACCTGCGGGAATGCGATGTAGCTGAGCACATCCTCCTCGCAGCGTGCGGTATCGCCGAGATGCTCAGCGGCCTTGTCGTAGACATCGGTGGGGAGAGTGTCGGCGTATCTGCCCTCGATGGGCTTTTCGCCGTTGAGAATCTTTGCGCGGATTTCTTCATCAATGGGGGCAGGAGTTCTGCCGTACTCGCCGCGGCAGTATGCCTTGATTTCGGCACCGACATTCTTATAGCGCTCGCCTGCAAGGACATTCTGTACTGCCTGAGAGCCTACAAGCTGGCTGGTCGGGGTGACAAGGGGAGGATAGCCCATATCCTTGCGGACACGGGGAGTCTCGAGCAGAGCCTCCTCAAACTTATCAAGTGCGTTCATCATCTTCAGCTGGCTGAGGAGGTTGGAGAGCATGCCGCCGGGAATCTGATAGGTGAGGCACTGAGTGTCTGTGGTCATGGAGATGGGATTGAGGGTACCGTCTGCAATATAGTCATTGCGGATGGGCTTGAAGTAGTTTGCCATCTCAATAAGAATCTTCTCGTCAAGCTCAACATCGTAGCCGAGGCCCTTGAGTGCGTGGTACATAGTCTCGGTTGCGGGCTGAGAGGTGCCGCCGGAGAAGGGGGAAATTGCAGTGTCGATAACATCTGCGCCCGCTTCAATTGCCTTTAAGTAGGTCATGAATGCAAGACCTGTGGTGCAGTGGGTATGCACAACAACGGGCAGGTCAACTGCGTCTTTAATGCCGGATACGAGGTCATATGCTCTGTCGGGAGTCAGAATGCCTGCCATATCCTTAATGCAGATTGAGCTTACGCCCATCTGCTTGAGCTCCTTGACCATCTCAACATAAAGGGCGATGGTGTGAACGGGGCTTGTTGTGTAAGAGATTGTACCGGAGGCGATAGCACCCTGCTTGACGGTTTCTTCTATTGCAACCTTGAGGTTGTTGGTGTCGTTGAGTGCATCGAAAATGCGAATGATATCAATGCCGTTCTTGACAGAGCAGCGTACAAATCTGCGTACAGCATCGTCGGGGTAGTGCTTATAACCGAGGATATTCTGACCGCGCAGCAGCATCTGCAGCTTGGTGTTGGGCATTTTGCTGCGGATTTTGCGCAGACGCTCCCAAGGGTCTTCGTTGAGATAGCGCAGGCAAACATCAAAGGTTGCGCCGCCCCAGCATTCGACGGAATAGAAGCCAGCCTTATCCATCTGCTCAAGGATGGACTCAAACTTGCTGTAAGGCAGTCGTGTTGCTATCAGTGACTGATTTGCGTCACGAAGCACGGTTTCAGTAAACTGAACTTTCTTCATATTATCCTCCTGATAAGTATTCTTGCTTCAGTGCTTTCAGTATATCACAAATAATTAATAATTCTATAATAGATATTAAAATAAGTAATGATAGATATAAAAACAGCTAATTTAGATATAAAAATGGAGAAAGTAAAAAAACTTTCTCCATTAATTTGTGAAATTTTACGAATTGAGAGCCCTTTCAAGCCAGACGCTTGCAACATCCATTGCTGCCCAGAAGCCGTCCTTTTCGCTTTTCTTAACGATGCGGTCGCGGGATTTGATGGAAGGATCGGTAAGCTGAAGCTGCAGGGAAACCTTGGTTGCAACATCAAGGTCTTTTACCTTTTTGGTCTCTAAAATCTGAAGCATAATAATGTATTTATCGGTCATGCTGCCGTAGTACACTATGTTGCCTGAACGCTGCAGGGGATGTCCCTTATATTCTAAAGGTTTATTTGCCAAAACTATATCCTCCTAAAAATGTTCTGCTTACGCCGCAAGTCCGGAATTGTTGTTGACGACATTGTCATCGTTCTTCTTCTCGGCCTCTTCGGCTTTCTTCTTGGCTTCCTCGGCCTTCTTCTTTTCGGCTTCTTCTTTCTCTTTGCGTTCTTTTTCGCTCAGACTCTGCTCCTGAAGCTCTTCCTTGGTGCCGAATATGCCTGTTGCACCGCCACCGTAGGAAACATTGAAGTCCTTATACTTGAGGTCCTTGTGAATGTCCTCCATAATCTTCTGCCATATCTGAGTTGCGGGGTTGCCGGAGAACTGCATAATCTCGGGAATGTCATAGCCGGTCCATACAGCGCAGGTGTAATACGGAGTGTATCCGCAGAACCAACGGTCACGGTTGTCGGAGGTGGTACCGGTCTTACCTGCAACGGGCATATTGCTGAGCTTGGATTCATAGCCGGTGCCGTATGTTGCGGCGTTGTTGAGCATATAGGTCATAGTGCGGGCGGTCTCTACGGAGAAGGCGGTGTGGGTCTCGGGCTGATTGTCGAGAATGACCTCGCCGGAGCGGTCCTTGACCAGAGTATAGGTGCGTGCCTTCGTAAAGGTACCGTCGTTTGCAAGTGCACAGTATGCCTGAGCCATCTCGCGTACGGTGATGCCGTAGTGCGGCTGACCGAGAGCAAGAGCTGCATAGTCGCAGTCCTCATCGATGAGGCTCACAATTCCGAGACGGCTTCTGAGGAAGTCGATTGATGCGGCGGGGGTGAGCTTATCCATAATCTGTGCGGAAACAGTGTTCTTGGACTGCTTGAGAGCCTCGGCAATGGTGATTATGCCGGAGTAGGTGTTGGGCGAGTTCTTGGGGTACCAGCCGTTTGATACATGCTCGAGCTTGACATGAGAGCCGTCTGCGTCGAGTACCAGAGTTGACGGGGAGATGAGACCGTACTCAATTGCCGGACCGTAAACCGCGATGGGCTTGATTGAGGATCCGGGCGGTCTTGTGGTGTCGATAGCTCTGTTCAGACCGAAGTTGATGGTCTTCTTGCCCGTGCCGCCGGAGAGAGCCTTTACCTCGCCGGTGTACTGGTCCATGATTACGATGCCGCTTTCAAGCTGGGAATCGGTTGAACCGTAGCTCTTGGGCAGGGCGCTGAGGTCTTCATATACCTTGTCAACCTTGTCCTGAATGCTCTTATCGAGGCAGCAGTAGATTTCATAGCCTGCGTTATAAACAAGGCGCTCTGCAGCCTGCTCGGAGATGCCCTTTTCGGCTGCAAGGTCTGAAACTACATCGGAAATAACGGTTTCAGTGTAGTAGCTGCGAACATTGGAGCTTGAAGGCTCGTTTTCGCCGCGTACAAAGTCGAGCTCCTCTGCGACAGCCTCCTCGTACTCATCCTTATTGATGTAACCCTGTTCGTACATGCACTTGAGGATGCTTTCCTGACGGTGCTTGTTGTTCTCAACGCTGTAGAAGGGGTCGTAGTAGGTGGGCAGGTTGGTGATGCCGACGATTGCAGCGGATTCCGCCAGCGACAGCTCGGATACATCCTTGCCGAAGTAGGTCTGTGCAGCGGTCTGAACACCGTAGCAGCCCTCACCGAAGTAAACTGCGTTGAGGTACCACTCGATTATCTCGGATTTGTCGTAATCCTTCTCAAACTCAAGTGCCTGGAAAATCTCAAGCATCTTACGCTGGACGGTTATATCGTCCTGCTGAGTGAGATTCTTGATAAGCTGCTGAGTGATTGTGGAGCCGCCGAAGTTATTGCGCATACCGACAAACATATTGACGAACGCGCCGGCCGTGCGGTACCAGTCAACACCGTGGTGCTGATAGAAGCGCTTATCCTCGATGGATACAAGAGCCTTCTCCATATAATTGGGGATGTCCTCATAGTCAACCCAGATTCGGTTTTCCTGACCATGAAGAGTGGTAAGCTCCTGCCAATCTCCTTTTGAGTCCTTGTAATAGATAGTGCTTGACTGATTAAGTGCGTAATCGTCAAGGTCAAGATCGGTGCTCGGAATGATGCATGTCTTGATGTAGAAAGCAAAGATGCAGACAAACAGCAGACATGTAAGAATGCCAATCAGAATGATAGTTCCGATGACCAGCTTTACCGAGCCGGTCTTTCCGGTCTTTCCATTATCCATTGCGTTCACACCTCCTTTAGTGCGATGCATAAAATATAGAAAAATTAGATATAAATAGCGATTTTACTCAGCTTATAATTATATCACATTATGTCAAGTGGTTGTGCACTATTTGTAAATTAAATTATGCTCGATACTAATTTTTGGAGTAAAGGGGAATACTAAACTGCAAAGGAGCTGATAAACAGTGAAAATGAGCATAAAAATTGCGGTTTTGTCGGTTATGGCGATTGCTGCAACCGCTATGGCAGTAAGCGCAGTAAAAAGTATAGCTGTCGGGCAGGAGAATAATTCCGCGCCGACCGTAATCGACAGCGCCACCGTAAGCTTTAAGGAAGCAGACGCAGAGTACTATCTGCGCGATTGCTCGGGCTATGTTGCGGTGTTCAAGGGCGAAAAATCAAATACGCCGATTGAAATCACCGAAATTGAAACCGAAACCCTCAACGATGTCGACAGACAACTGCTTAAGGATGGAATACCCGCCGAAAACAGAAACGAGCTGCTTATGCTGCTTGAGGACCTCGGCTCGTAGCACCTTAAGTAGATGCGCACCGATTGCATCTCACCCATATGTCGGCTGCTATGGCGAGAATCGTAATACCCAAAGCAACCTCTGCGGTGTAAGGCAAAACCGCACTGTCGGGGATTAAGAGTGCAAGAACAGCCATGGCTCCTGCCGGTGGGAAATACAGACCGAAACTCCTTACAAGGATAATAACAAGAATGCCGATTGCCAGCGCGGCAACAGCGGGAGAAAGCGCGCACTTCATAACGAGAATAAAACGCATAGCCGCACCTGCAAAAGCGCAGAGGCTAACCAACAAAACTACCTTAGGCTTGCATTTTGCTGCCGGACAATCGGTTTTGCTCAACTCGGTAAATGCGACAAGAAGCGGCGGAGCAATTATAAACTTCAAACCGAGTTTCAGACATATATATGCCAGCACTGCCACGAATATCGTGCGGAAAACGAAGGCCCTCCGGTCTGCTGCTATTGGAGCAGGAACGGGAATGAATTCGTTTTTCTCCTTTATCGAAGAAATCTCAAGCAAGAGTCTTATAGCTACAACGCATACCGTCAGGGCAAGCGTTGCAATAAGGTATACCGGGCTTTTGGTCTGAAGCAGAACCGGCAGTACAATTGCCGAAATCATCGGAGCAAGCGAGGTGCGCGAAAGAATAAACACAACCTGCCCTATGACGAACGCAAGTGATACCTGAACCCATAGCGGAAGGCTTGTCAATACAACAATACCCACACCCGCAGCCGCACATATCTCAATGCAGACAATCATGCGAACATAGCTTGTTCGCCAGTTGAGATTCGGAGCGAGAAAGCATCCGATTGAAAGTGCCGCAATCTCGGGGAAGATTATTTCTTTTTCACCAATCAAATCCGCAGCAAGCGTCATGAAGAATATGACTGCGACAACACACAGATATTCAATTGTTCTTTTTGTTTTAGTGATATTACTTTTCATATATGGCTTAATCCGGACTCATACAAGCATTAAAAATTTAAGCTATATGATATCATGATTCTGCGTTTTTTCAAGCATAAATAAAAAGCGTATCTCAGCAGATAAGACGGCTGCTTCTCTGCTGGGGAAAATTAGTCGCCGTGGAATGTGATTGCCCTTGATTTATGTACTTATATGGGGTAGAATAATATCACAAAAGTACAGGAGGAAAATCAAATGAGCGAAGAATACGGCAATGATTTTGTTACTATTATAGATGATGAGGGCAACGAGTTTGAGCTCGAGCTGCTCGATACCATTGACTTCAACGGCGAAAGCTATGCAGCTTTTCTCCCCACCGATATGGATGAGAATGACCCCGACTACGGCCTTATCATCCTGAGCATCGTTACCGATGCAAACGGCGAGGAAGTCTTTGAGTCTATTGATGACGACGACAAGCTTCAGGAAGTATACCAGATGTTCATTACCATTTTCGAGGCAGAGTCCGAGGAATAATTGAGCGCATCGGGTAATATCATTTACTAAGGACTGTGTCCTGCTTTGTTCGTGGTGTCATTATTGACTTTAAGGCCCATTAAACCCACATCTCTAATAAGGGATGCCGATTTGAATCTGCGGATTGCAGGCCTCCCGACTGTAAGTCGGATGTTGGAAGCAGCGAAACAGAACTTAGGCGACCCACCTGCTCATTTGTGCAGGTTATAACTGGGCCCCAACGGCATAAGCGGGATTGCTCCGGCAGCTTCGGCTGTCGGGGCTTTTTATTTTTGTACTGCGCCGAGGCGGTGTGTCGGGCAGTCTTTGCGGTTATATCCTCGTCATACATCGCGAAAATGCTCGGCATACATTAAATTAATATAATCAGCTTTTCAAATC
>JAZUJB010000067.1:0-5840 GCA_045642545.1 Oscillospiraceae bacterium | reverse complement strand
TTTACCGACCTCGACCAGATGCGCGAGGGCGACACCTTCACGCTGAATATTCTCGACAAGGTCCTGACCTATGAGGTCGACCAGATTCGTGTTGTTAAGCCTGCAGAGGTGAGCGAGCTTAAGATTGAAGACGGCAAGGATTACTGCACATTGGTAACCTGTACGCCTTACGGAATCAACACTCACCGTATGCTCGTACGTGGCCACCGTATTGAAACGAAAGATACCGTGCATGTTGTATCAGAGGCGACCATCGTTGAGCCTATGATTATTGCACCGATACTTGCCCTGCCGGTACTGCTTGTGCTGCTGGGTATCCTTGTGTTCAAGCCGAAAACGAAGAGGAAAACGCGAGTTTCTAATGGAGGAAACCTGCATGAAAAGAAGAAACAATAGAATAGCTGCTATGGCATTGGCACTTGTGTGCCTGCTGTTTGCGCTGCCGACCTGTGCGTCTGCTGCAGGCGGTGTTGATATTGACAAGCCGGTATCCTTGACGGTAACCTTCAAGTACGGAAAAACCAACATCCCCAATGCCCGCATTTCTCTGTACCGCGTAGCGGATATCAGCGAGTCTGCCACTTTTTCTCTCTGCGGTAAATTTGCTGAGTTTGACGGCGATATTAACAGCCCGTCAAATGCTGATGAGTGGGATGCCCTTGCTCTGAATTTGAGCAAATATGCTGATAAAAACAAGATTGCGTCTGAATATACCTCAATAACGGATACGAAAGGTATTGCAAGGTTCCCGCAGAGCGGTGAAAGTATGCGCCCGGGTATGTATTTGCTTGTCTGTGGTGATACATGGTTTAATAACGGCACCTATTCAGCGCGCCCCTGCGTTGTATCCCTGCCGAGCATTTCTGAAGATACGGGCAACTGGCAATATAATGTCAATGTGAAGCTGAAGTCAGGAAATACCACTGAGCCCGTTCCTACACCCACGCCTACACCCGTGCCCAAGCCTCCGCTTCCGCAGACCGGTGTCCTGTGGTGGCCTGTACCTGTGCTTTTTGCAGCCGGCGTTTTGCTCGTTGTAGCAGGCGCTCTTGTCCGCGGTAAAAAATCATGAAGCACAGAGGGCGAATACTGATTATCATCGGGTTACTGCTTATTGCAGCGGCCCTTGGTCTTACCTTATATAATTTTTGGGATGACCAGAGAGCCGCCGAAACATCTGAAGCAGTGCTTGAGAAGCTTTTGCCCGATGTTATTGATAACGAGGGCGACGGCATTTACCCTGATGAAATGCCGGTAATAGATATTGACGGAGAAAAGTATATAGGTGTAATAAGCATACCTGCAATCGGAATAGACCTCCCGGTAAACAGCGAGTGGAGCTATCCTGCGCTCAGGAACTCGCCCTGCCGCTATTTCGGCTCCGCTTACACCGATGATATGGTTCTGTGTGCACATAACTATAACTGGCACTTCGGAAAACTTAAAACGCTCAGCTATGGGGACAAGGTGCTGTTCACAGATGTAAGCGGCAATGTGTTTACCTATGAGGTGTCGGAGGTAGAAGTGCTTCGCCCCACAAGTGTCGAGGAAATGCTTAATGCTGAAGAATGGGATCTGACATTGTTCACCTGCACCATCGGAGGAGCAACGCGAGTAACTGTTCGATGCAATCGCCTGAGCAACAATCTGAACTGAAAGCCTTTGACTCGGTCTGCAATGACTGCAACAATATTAAGTGTAAAAAGAGCTGCCTTATGAAAGGCAGCTCTTTTTTTCTGTGTGGCATTGAGATGCTCTGTAAGCTGTAATTGTATGCAAATAGGCAGAATGCTTTCCTCACCTTACGCCCTGCTTCTGACGAAGGGAAAGGTTGCCGGTGCTTAGAAAGCGCTGATAAATCTGTGCAGATGACGAACAGAAACGAAATATGCGGGCTTTTAGGCAAAACGCATATTTTTCGCTTAGATTAATGCAAAACATTATTAAAATTTAGTTATTGTACACAATAAAATCAAATGTTATAATTCTCCATGTTAAATGCTTTTTGAAGTATTACTATTTTTCAGTTTGGAGAGGACAAAACATGGCAACTCAGGAATTCAACAAGGTTTTGGCTGCAAACCGCGGCGAAATTGCTGTCAGAATTTTCCGCGCCTGCTATGACCTTGGAATACATACCGTTGCAATGTATTCCAAGGAGGACGCATACAGTCTGTTCCGCACAAGAGCGGACGAGGCATATCTTGTAGGCGAGAATAAAAGCCCGCTGGGCGTTTACCTTGATATACCCGAAATCATCGACCTTGCAAAGCGCCGCAATGTTGATGCAATTCATCCCGGCTACGGTTTCCTTTCGGAAAATGCGGACTTTGCCCGCGCCTGCGAGGAAAACGGAATTACATTCATCGGACCTCCCAGTGATGTTCTTGCAAAAATGGGCGACAAGCTTTCCGCAAAGCAGATTGCAATTGAGTGCGGCGTGCCCGTAATCCCCGGCTGCAAGGAGCCCCTCAAGAGCGGCGAGGAGGCTCTTGAAAAGGCAATTTCCTTCGGCTTCCCCGTAATTCTGAAGGCTGCGGCAGGCGGCGGCGGCAGAGGTATGCGCCTTTGCAATGCCCCCGAGGAAGTAATTCCCGCATTTGAGCTTGTTAAGGGCGAGGCACGAAAGGCCTTCGGCAACGACGATATTTTCATTGAGAAGTTCCTTGTACAGCCCAAGCATATTGAGGTGCAGATTCTTGCCGATAAATACGGCAATGTCCGTCATCTCGGCGAGCGCGACTGCTCACTGCAGCGCCGCTATCAGAAGGTCGTTGAGTTTGCTCCCGCATGGAGCGTTCCCGAGGAAGTCAGAGCAAAGCTTCACGCCGATGCCGTTAAGATTGCCGAGAAGGTCGGCTATGTAAACGCAGGCACGGTTGAATTCCTTGTGGACAAGGACGGCAACCACTACTTCATCGAGATGAATCCGCGCATTCAGGTTGAGCACACCGTAACCGAAATGGTAACGAGCATCGACATTGTCCGCGCACAGATACTTATCGCTGAGGGTCAGCCCATCAGCCATCCCGAAATCGGCCTCGGCAACCAGGACGACCTCAAGGTAAACGGCTACGCAATCCAGTGCCGTGTTACCACTGAGGACCCCGCAAACAGCTTTGCTCCCGATAACGGCAAGCTGGCAAGCTATCGCTCCGGCGGCGGCTTCGGCGTTCGCCTTGACGGCGGCAATGTTGCTACCGGCTCAACGATTTCACCCTACTACGACTCCCTGCTTGTTAAGGTAACAAGCTGGGACTGCACCTTCCCCGCAGTGTGCCGCAAGGCAACCCGCGCAATCAACGAGGAGCATGTCAGAGGCGTTAAGACCAACATCCCATTCGTAACCAATATTCTCAACCACCCGACCTTTATTGCGGGCAAGTGCCACACCAAGTTCGTCGATGAAACTCCCGAGCTGTTCGAGTTCAGCGAGGGTAAGGACCGCGCAACCCGCGTTCTGAAGTACATTGCAAATATTCAGGTCAACAACCCCGAGATAGAGCGTCATCAGTACGACACTCCGCGCTTCCCGCAGGCAAAGCGCGTGATAACCGCGCAGGACGGCATCAAGCATCTGCTCGACACCAAGGGTCCCGATGCGGTCAAGGATTATATCCTCGGCGAAAAGAAACTGCTCATTACCGACACAACAATGCGCGATGCGCATCAGTCGCTGCTGAGCACCCGTATGAGAAGCCGCGATATGCTCAAGGGCGCAGAGGGTACTGCGGATATTCTTTCCGACTGCTTCTCTCTTGAAATGTGGGGCGGCGCAACCTTTGATACCTGCTACCGCTTCCTGCACGAGTCTCCGTGGGAGCGCCTCGTGAAGATGCGCGAGCTTATCCCCAACATTCCCTTCCAGATGCTTCTGCGCGGCTCAAACCTCGTCGGCTACGCAAGCTATCCCGATAACCTTGTCCGCGCATTTATTGCCGAGGCAGCGCGCGAGGGCATTGATGTGTTCCGTGTGTTCGACTCTCTCAACTGGCTTCCCAATATGGAGGTCGCAATGGAAGAGGTCCTCAAGCAGGGCAAGCTGCTCGAGGGCACAATGTGCTACACCGGCGATATTCTCGACCCCGCAAGAGACCGCTACACTCTCGAGTACTATGTCAACTTTGCAAAAGAGCTTGAAAAGCGCGGCGCACATATCCTCACCATTAAGGATATGTCCGGCCTGCTGAAGCCCTATGCTGCAAAGAAGCTGATTTCCACCCTCAAGCAGGAGGTCGGCCTGCCCATCAACCTGCACACCCACAACACCACCGGCAACCAGCTTGCAACTCTGCTGCTTGCCTCCGAGGCAGGCTGCGATATAGTCGACACCGCAATCGGCTCAATGGCAAACCTCACAAGCCAGCCCAGCCTGAATGCGCTGAACGAGGCACTGCGCGGCCAGGAGCGCGACCCCGGCTTCGACCCCCAGCGTCTGCAGGAGCTGTCCGATTACTGGGGCGATGTCAGACTCCGCTACGAAAACTTCGACAAGGGTCTTAAGATTCCCGTAACCGATATTTACCGCTATGAGATACCCGGCGGCCAGTACACAAACCTTCAGCCTCAGGTTGAATCTCTCGGCCTCGGCCACCGCTTCAATGAGGTCAAGGAGATGTACAGAACCGTAAACCTCATGCTCGGCGATATCATCAAGGTAACACCCTCCTCCAAGATGGTCGGCGACCTTGCAATATTCATGGTTCAGAACGATTTGACTCCCGAGAACATCGTCGAGAAGGGCGAATCCCTCGCCTTCCCCGACAGCGTAGTCAGCTACTTCAAGGGTATGATGGGTCAGCCTCCCTGCGGCTTCCCCGAGGGACTGCAGAAGGTCGTTCTCAAGGGCGAGGAGCCTATCAAGTGCCGCCCCGGCGAGCTGCTTGAGCCCGTGGACTTTGCAAAGCTCGAAAGCGAGGTCAGCAAGTTCTATCCCGGCTATGAATATCCCCGTTCCCTCATTTCCTACGCCATGTATCCCAAGGTGTATGAGGAGTTCATCCGCCACCGCAAGGAGTATGGCTACATCATGCGTATGGGAAGCCATGTGTTCTTCAACGGCATGGCAATCGGCGAGACGAACAAGATAAATATCGAAGACGGCAAGACTCTCATCATCAAGTACCTCGGCCTCGGCGACCTCAATGCCGACGGCACCCGCAATGTTCAGTTTGAGCTCAACGGAATGCGCCGCGAGGTTGCAGTACCCGACCCGAAGGCAGCCGATACTGCGGTCAAGACCGTAATGGCAGACCCCAACGACAAGAGCCAGACGGGCGCATCCATACCCGGTATGGTATGCAAGGTAGCCGTCAAGCCCGGCGATAAGGTAAAGCAGAACGATGTTCTTGCGGTCATAGAAGCAATGAAGATGGAAACCAGCATCGTTGCCCGTATGGACGGCATAATCGACGAGGTGTTCATCAAGGTCGGCCAGAGCGTAAAGGCCGGCGAGCTGATTATGACTGTGAAGTAAAGCCCGCGCTGATAAATTGCATATATAAAAACAGGACCACCTATCAGGTGGTCCTGCTTTTTTGTAGTTATCTAACGCCCTGCTTCTGACGAAGGGAAGGGCAGTCGGCAATCATTGCGATGAAAATCACAGTTATTTTCAATAATGAGAACTGCATTGAAACTGACAGAAAAACAATCAAGCCTTTGTGATTGCCGGAATTCCGGTTTTCAGGAAGATAGATCGACAATTCTTAATCGCATATTCCCTTTTTCCGAGAATTACGCCGTTCTCCGTGAAGGTCCTGAAGGAAATGTTCAGAAAACCGAACAGCTCGCTGTAATAAACATACATATTACACTCCTCAAAGCTGTCTGTCATCTTG
>JAZUJB010000066.1:0-4498 GCA_045642545.1 Oscillospiraceae bacterium | reverse complement strand
ATGGAGCGGGCGATGGGAATCGAACCCACGTATCCAGCTTGGAAGGCTGGTGTTCTACCATTGAACTACGCCCGCATGGCCGCTCCCTATATTCAGCTTAAAGATAATACCATTAAAAACGCTGTATGTCAACATTTTTTTCTTGTACTCAAACATACAAGTTTCCTCTGAAAGCAGTCTTAGGGTGAGAGAAAAGCTTTTTTTCTCAAAAAAACAAAAAGGAGACCTTTGACATGTCAAGTACAAACAAAACCCCAAACTACAATCTCAATCAGTGGGTAAACACCGATTATGTGCTGATGTCTGATTTTAACAGCGATAACGCCGCAATAGATGCAGCCCTTGCCGGAAAGGCAAACATCAAAATCGGAAGCTATACCGGAAGCGGTACGGGCGGCGCATCCGCCCGAAACGGCTTAAGCTTTACTTTTAACCCCTCAGTCGTTATTGTTTCCGGTCCCGGCGGCACAAGCGGCGAACAGCACACTGTGAGCGTCGTGTTTATCCGAAACCACACCGCCGCAGGCTACACTGTTGCTAAAAGCGGCGCAGCGCAGAATGTTGAGCTTGCCTGCAGCTGGAGCGGAAAAAACCTCTATTTTAACAGCCTTTCAACCGGCGCAAATGCAGCCCTCGAACAGCTTAATGTTCAGGGCGAGAGCTACTTTTACGCGGCGTTCTGAGCTTTGGATTTATAAAAACAGTTGCAATGGCGTATAATCAGGAGTATAATACACCGAAAGCTTCAAATTTTTGAACTAAAATAAGGAGACTATCTTTATGATTGAACTCACAATGCAGGTAAGCGATTTCGATTACTCTGAAACTCTTGAAGCCTTCCTGCCGGAAATATTGAATCTCTTGCAGGAAAACGAGAGCATTAATCCTCTTATACGCAAGGCAGTTACAGCATCACCCGATGTTGCAAAGACAATAGCGAAGACGGTTCTTGCAGCTATGAGCCAGAGCCAGAAGGAGGCACTGACCGTAAAGTTTCTGAACAAGAACATGGAAAGCCTTTGCTCGAGCCTGAACGAAGTCGCAGCGAAAAACGGCGTCATACTGACGCTTGAAAACGGCAATGCCATCGCCAGATAAAGAAATCCCCCGAGAAACAATTTCTCGGGGGATTTTTCTATTTCAATTTAATTATTCGGAGCGCAGGATTTTTCTTGTGGGAGCTGAACCTCCCGTAATAAGCGGGACATCCTCAACGATTACATTTGATGTGTCCAGTCCGTACCAGCGCACCTTTGAACCTGCGACATGGCGGATTGCGTATTTGGAGTGGAGAATAAACTCGTCAAATCCGTCAAGCTCACTCTTTGTGTTGACTGATCTGTGGATCATGCAGAACTTGAAGGTGCCGACGGTAGACGGACCGTAAATTGAATATTTCTTGTCCTGCTCAGGCAGCTCGCCGCTTGCCTGAAGGTCGGATACTATCTGGCGCAGGTAGACGTTCACGCGCTGGGAGCATTTGAAGCCGAGGTTCAGCTTTATGCGGAATATAAAGTCCGTGCCGTATGTTTCAACCTGATAGTTCAGGGTATCGGGCTCATCGAGGACGTTTACGGTGATGAACCAATATGCTGCGGCACGTTTATAGTCCTTATCGAGAATTGAGTATAGAATATCGCGGTCTATATACTCGGGGTTTTCGTTTCTGTCGAGAAAAACGAGATTGTGGCAGAACATGGGAACTTCGGCATCGTTTCTGAGATTGCCCAGATTTTCAATATAGTCTGCAAGGCGGAGCTTGTTGCTGTAGCGATGTTCAAGCTGAGTGCCTCTGTACCATACAATCATAAGCCACAGAAGAATGAGAGTGAGTATAACGCTGACATAGCCGCCGTGGACGAATTTTCCGAGGCTGGATATGAAGAACACGGCTTCGATGAGTCCGAACACAATCATTGTTATCCAAGCAATAATCGGCTTATGGCAGATGGAACGGATATATTCAAACAGAAGAACCGTTGTCATAAGCATTGCGATGGTGATTGCAAGGCCGTAGGCCGTTTCCATGCGTGAGCCTGAACGGAAGTACAGCACAACTAGAGCACAGCCTATCCAGAGCACGCTGTTGACGGAATTAATATATATCTGCCCCTTTGTATCGGCCGGATAGCGGATTTCAAGATGCGGCAGTAGGTCAAGACGTATGGCCTCGGAAACCAGCGTGTAGGAGCCCGTAATGAGCGCCTGAGAGGCGATGATAGCGGCCATAGCGCCGAGAATGACTGCGAAGGGTCTGAGAACCTCGGGGAGCATGAGGAAGAAGGGGTTCATATCCTCAATGCCGATAAGAGCGGTATTAGCCTTATTGAGGATTATCCATGCGCCCTGACCGAGGTAGTTGAGAATAAGGCAGAGCTTTACTATGGGCCATGAGTAATAGATGCTGCCCTTGCCCACATGTCCCATGTCGGAATAAAGGGCTTCCGCACCGGTTGTACACAGAAAGACGCTTCCGAGAATCATAAAGCCTGCCTTATTGTTGGGGCTTATGAGTACTTCAATGGCATAAATCGGGTTAAAAGCCTTGAGCACAACGGGATTTGTAAAGATGTTGAGCACGCCGATGACGGCGAGAAAACCGAACCAGACAAGCATGATGGGGCCGAAGGCCTTTCCTATCTTGCTGGTGCCTGCGTGCTGAATGGCAAAGAGAACTGAGATAATTATAAGGGTTATAATTACAACCTTTACCTGACCTGCGCCGAGAAACCTTTCCATAACGGGAATACTGCGCAGACCTTCAACGGCTGTTGTAACGGTGACGGCAGGGGTGAGCACGCCGTCGGCGAGAAGAGCAGCGCCGCCCAGCATGGCGGGCAGAATGAGCCATTTTCCGCAGTTCTTCACCAGTGAATACAGAGCGAAAATGCCGCCCTCACCGTGGTTGTCGGCCTTCATTGCGATGATGACAAATTTTATTGTGGTAAGCAATGTAATCGTCCATATAATAAGCGACAGCGAGCCGATAATAAATCGCTGGTCAATCATATTGATGCCGCCGTTGCCCTCGACAATGGATTTCATTACATACATCGGAGATGTGCCGATGTCGCCGTAAACTATACCGATTGCGACAAGCAGCATACCGAGCCGTATGCCTTTTTTATCTCTCATTTCAAGATCTCCTTTGAAAAAGCGCAATGCAAAACCGTACATACAGAACACGCTGATGACGGACGGTCAAGAATAGAAATATCTGAAATACTTGCCCTAACAGACGAGGTGTCCGAAATAAGACAATTACTGCTATACTAACACGCAGGTAATACAACGTCAATAGATAAACTTAGTATGTAAAAAACATCCACGGAAGCAAATTGCCTCCGTGGATGAGTTATTATCAGCAGAGCTGGAAGCCTGCGGGGACGGAATCGTCCAGCATGAGAAGATGAAGCTCTTCCTTGCCGTTTTCCTCGTGGACTGCTGAGATAAGCATACCGCAGGAGTCCTGACCCATCATCTTGCGATTGGGCAGGTTTACGATTGCGACCACAGTCTTTCCGATGAGATCCTCGGGCTCATAGAACTTGTGGATGCCGGAGAGAATCTGACGGGGAGTGCCTGAGCCGTCGTCAAGCTGGAACTTGAGCAGCTTATCGGACTTCTTAACTGCCTCGCAGGAGATAACCTTGCATACGCGCATGTCGCACTTTGCGAAGTCGTCAATGCTGACCTCGGGAAGTACGTGTGGGAAGGTGGGACCCTCGGGCTTCTTTGCGGTCTTAGCGTTGAGCTCCTCGAGCGCCTTTGCCATGTCGAGACGGGGGAAGAGAGTCTCGCCCTTGTGGACGGTGATATCTGCGGGCAGAACACCGTACTGAGAGGCGTTGTCCCATGTTGCAAACTCCGTTGCGCCAATCTGCTCGAGAGCCTTATCACAGCTTTCGGGAATGAAGGGCTTGAGCAGAGTGAGAGCTACGCGGAGAGCCTCAATCAGGTTATAAAGAACGGTTGCAAGGCGGGGCTTCTTTGCCTCGTCCTTTGCGAGCACCCAAGGTGCGGTTTCGTCGATATATTTGTTTGCGCGCTGAATGAGCTTGAATACGTCCTCAAGTGCGATATGGAGCTGGAACTTGTCCATCTGTTCTGCGTACTTTGCGGAGGTGCTCTTAATCATTTCAACGAGCTCATTGTCAATGGCGTCAGCCTCGCGCTCGGGGATAAGAGTGCCGCCGAAGTACTTTTCAGCCATTGCGGTGGTGCGGGACACAAGGTTGCCCAGGTCGTTTGCCAGGTCGGTGTTGATGGTGGAAATAAGAAGCTCATTGGAGAAGTTGCCGTCAGAACCGAAGGGGAAGGTGCGCAGCAGGAAGAAGCGCAGTGCGTCAACGCCGAACATGTCTGCGAGAACATAGGGGTCAACGACATTGCCCTTGGACTTCGACATCTTGCCGCCGTCAATTACCAGCCAGCCGTGACCGTAAACCTTCTTAGGCAGGGGAAGCTCCATGCTCATAAGCATTGCGGGCCAGATGAT
>JAZUJB010000065.1:0-17639 GCA_045642545.1 Oscillospiraceae bacterium | reverse complement strand
GTGCTGCTTACGGGCACAGTGTATATCTCGTCTGCCAAGGCATTTGAATCGAGAGTTTTGGAGTAGGTCGTGCCGAGGAAGCGGTCGGAGAAAAGCTCGGGTGCGCCCTTGTATGCACCCGTGCCGTCTGTAAGGCAGTCGTAGGCGATTTTTGCGCCCTGAGCCGTCCAATGATGGTCTGTGCGGTAGTAGATATACTCGTCTGCGTGCTGAGTAAGCGCGCCGTATACATCGGGGATGTTTATCTCGGGGATTGCGGCCTTTGCCGTTTTTAGCATACTCTCGGCATCGTAGCTTTCCGCGTTGGCAGGAAGCTTACCCGTAAGCACCGAGGCTGCGGTGGGAACGAGCAGAAGCGTCGTTTTGACATTGGGATTATTCTGCGCAAAATCCTTCACCGTGTTGAGATTTTGCAGATACCGTGTGCCGTTTATGCTGTTGGGAGTTATCATCTCCATGTAGTAAGCGTCCGCGCAGATATAAGCGCCGCCGATGTCCTTTATGCCCGCAAGCATTTTCACGCGGCTGCCTATGGCAGTCAATGTATCGCGTGCCGGGAACTGGTCGCTTATGTATTCGTCAAGCTCCTTCTGAAACCTGCCCGAGAGCACGGTAGCGCCACTTAGCTCGGGCGCGGTGCGCAGCATGCGGTTTTCGTTGTCGGAAAACGCGGTGTCGTCAGATGCAAGCACCCACACGGAGGGTAGCATAATGATTGCCGCGAAGACCGCTATAAATATAAGATATATTTTCTTCATTCTCACACCCTCCTATTAAAATCTGAAATACAGGAAGGGGTTATAGCTGTCCCCGACAAGGAAAATCATGCTGGCTCCAAGCAGAAGCAGTGCAGACACGGCCTTCAGCGCGAACGCCGCCTCAGCGCTGATATTAAGCTTTTCCCCTGCCGCTTTCACAAGCTTCACGGGAAGCTCCGTAGCGGCAAGGCAGAGGATTACAAGCAGCGCCGCACGGGTGGTGAGATAGTAGACATCCATGCCGCCTGTAAGACCGTTTGCGCCGAGCATTGAGCCGAGGTAGGGCAGCAGCACGGACACATCGCTGCAGGCAAAGATTACCCAGCCCACGGTGATGACAAGCAGTGCGTAGATATGCCGGATAAGCTTCGGCGCTTTGTCGAGAGCTTTAAGCAGGAATAGCTTTTCAATGACGAGGAAGACAAAGTAGTAAAGTCCCCAAATAATGAAGTTCCAGCCCGCTCCGTGCCAAAGCCCCGTCAGAGTCCATACAACAAACAGATTGAAAATCTGCCTGCCCATGCCCTTGCGATTGCCGCCCAGAGGAATGTAAAGATACTCCTTGAACCATGTGCTCAGGGTGATGTGCCAGCGCCGCCAGAAGTCCGTAATGCTGACAGCCTTGTAGGGATAGCGGAAGTTTTCGGGGAAACGGAAGCCGAGCATTCGTCCCAGTCCGATTGCCATATCGGAATAGCCCGAGAAGTCAAAATAAATCTGGAATGTGAAGGCAAGCGCGCCCAGCCACGCCATAAGCGCGGAGGTGCTGCCGCCCTGCGCATATACAGTTGACCACAGCGCGCCTACCTGATTTGCAAGCAGCACTTTTTTGCCGAGACCTGCTGCGAAACGGCAGATGCCCTGAGTGAAATCATTAAGGTCGGTGCTGCGCTCGGTCAGCTGCGCCTCCACATCGGTGTAGCGCACAATGGGGCCTGCAATCAGCTGCGGAAACATCGCTATGTACATACCGAAGTCTATGATGTTTCTCTGCACCTTCACATCGCCGCGATACACATCGATGATGTAGCTCATAGCCTGGAAGGTGTAGAAGGAAATGCCAATCGGCAGAGCGAGATAGAGCAAATCAAGGTTTGCGCCGAATACCTTGTTGATATTCCCGACAACGAAGTCGGCGTACTTGAATACGCAGAGCAGACCGAGGTTGATAACAACTGCGATTACAAGCATCAGCTTCATTCGCTGTCTGTTTTCTCTGCTTCTGTCGATGAGTAAACCGAAGCCGTAGTTGGCAGCAACGGAAAACATCATAAGCAGGACATATTTCGGCTCACCCCATGCGTAGAAAACAAGACTTGCAATCAGAAGAAAAGTATTGCGCGCCTTTTTCGGCAGTATGTAATATACAGCCAGCACAACGGGCAGATATACGCATAGAAAGCTGAAGCTGCTGAATACCATTTCTGTTTCTCTCGCTTATTTCAAAAATTCTTCAAAGGCGGACTTAACCGCAGCCGTATTATCACACATAATAAGCGCAACGCAGTTATCGCGTGTTACAACGAGAGCGTCCTCCGCTCTCTGTGTCTGCGTCGGCTCGTAGGTTTTGTAAAGGCTTACCCTGCCCTCGAGATGAGCGCGCAGGGATGCCTCGGCGGCAGATGCGTCACCCTTATCCTTCAGGCAGATTACGGCAATTTCATACGCCATACCGTCAGCGGCATAGGCAAGAAAATAGCCCGATACCTTTGAGTAGTCAATGTCGGAAAGATATGCAAATTTAGCTTCCGCATCGGAGTCCGAGCTTGATGCAATGCGCATCTCGGGAATGGCGGAATCTGCCGCCAGCATCGATTTTTGCAGGTCATATATGCTTATTTCCCTTGTCTGACCGCAGGCGCAGACAGATATGCACAGCACAACGCTGAGAATAAGTGATACTAATTTTTTCATCCTTTTGCTAACTCCTCGCCGAAGTATAGTGCATTCTCATCGAAGAAGTAGCCCTCAAGGTCGCCGAAGGAATCGCTTATTGCGCTCTCGATTTTTTCCAATATCTCATCGGGTATTTCAACAACGGGCTCGTCATTTCTCATAAAGCCGCTGATGTTTACGCAGAGGATATAGCCCTTATCCGTGTGCAGCCAGCTCCAACTCATATAAAGGTCCGCATAAGCTTCGCTGGAGCTTGTTGTGCCCGAAATATTCTCCATCATAACCTGAACGATTCTGGCATCGTCCTCGGTAATTTCCTTGTCGAACGAGAAGGAGCGTACACTCTGCTGACTGTCTATCATCTCGCGCACAAGAGCGGGAAGACTGTAAATATCACCGCATTCTTCTATGTTCTGATAGGCATAGCTGTATTTATATCCGCTTGCAGCAGGGAAGAATTCGCGGTTCCAGCTCTGGTCCTCGCCCATCTGGGAATCGCTGAGGTTGAAGTGCGTGTAGTCGCCGGTAGATGCGTCGGAGTAAATATCCGTGTGGTACCATTCGCCGTCAAGCTTGACAAGGTCCCAGCTATGATAGCAGTCGCTGTTATGAACAACCATACATTCGATGTCCATCATCTGCATAAAAAGACGGAAGGTTGTAGCATAGCCGACGCATACGGCCTTGTGAAACTTCAGTACACCGTAGGGGTTGTCGCTGTCCGCATTGCCCTCGGGAATAACGAGAAGCGAGCCTGCCTCAAACTGAAGCTCGTTGGTCATCCATTCGTATACTGCAAGCTCCTTTTCGTAGGCAGTCATATCCTCGGTGATAATCTTATCAAGCACTGTCTTTGCAAGGTCGAGGGTCTCCTTGTCTCTGTCGGAAAGACCGTCAGTGCTGCCGGACTTGTAGGCGTCTGAGATGTTCTCCGTAGACTTTATGGTGTAGTCCGTTGCTATTACAACATCGTTTTCCCTTGCGGGGTCTTCGGAGTTTGTGATATCCATCGAGTTGGCGACGGAGTTAACCTTGTTGAGAGTAATCGCGCCAAGAACAATGCACGCAATAAGTGCACAGGCGAGAACACCCACGATAATAATGAATGCGTTTGATTTGAGTTTTTCTTTCATAATGGTCTCCTGCTAATACGCTTGTCGGTGTGGTTTCAGACATACACGGAACGGTTTTTGTTACACTAACCGATAAATCTATGTTACATCTAAAAGCCTTGCTTGTAAACATATTCTTAGGATATGTACGATATGTTGATGTACCTGCGCTTGAGACCGTGGCAAGCGGATTTTTGCCCGAAAAACAAAAACAGCCATCCGTTTGGATGACTGTCTTTATTTGGTGGACGATACAAGACTCGAACTTGTGACCTCCCGCACGTCAAGCGGATGCGCTACCAGCTGCGCCAATCGTCCATTTATCAGCAACGGTTATTCTAACCGATGCTGATAGATTTGTCAATAATAATTTTAACTTTTTTTATCAGCCGTTGACATAGACCATGCATTCGTCGGTTTTGCCGAAGCAGCTGAGGGTGAGCTTTGTTGCGCCGGGTGCAACGCCGGTGACGGTGCCGTCCTCGGATACGGTGGCAATGCTCTCGTCCTCAATGGTCCAAACGAACTCGGGATTTACCGTGAGCGGGAAGTGTGAGCCGTTGAGAACAACGGATTCACCTACGCGGCAGGTAAAGTCGGAGCCGATGGGGTCGCCGTAGTAGCAAATCTGCAGCTCGGTAATCTCCGGAGTGGGAGTCGGAGTCGGCGTCGGGGTGGGAGTCGGCGTCGGAACTGCGGTAACCTCGGGAGGTGCGGTCGGCAGAACGGGTGCGTTGGGGTTATCGGCGTTCTTGAGGCTGATGGTTATCATAACAATAAGGGCAATGATGATTGCGGCGACTAAGATTGCGCCGAATACAAGCTGCCACTTTCTGTTTTCGTTGGCTCTCACATTTGCAGGAGTGCCCTTGACTGCACTGGGAGTTGTGCCGGGGGCTCGTCTGCTGTTGTTTACTCTGCGTGTGCCGCAGGACGGGCAGCGGTGGCGCATACCCGAAAATTTAGTGCCGCAGCGGCGGCAGGTTACCTGAGGAATAAAACCCATATGTTTTCCTCCTTCAATTTGAAGATACATAAATAATAATACCGCATTCTGATTATTTCGTCAAGATAACACTGCGCATAGTAAAAAAGCGGTGGTTCATTGGGGCGGTGCGCCGTAGGAATTTACAGCCTTGAAAGAATCTGTTTCCCGCAAAGCTTCGTTAAAAAGCCTCGGAATACATATCCAGTATTCCTGCGTTTTTTGTCTTGCCTTGCAGAAAACATCTCACTTTCAAGGTGCTATGCAGTTTTGAGATAGCAATTTTTCGTACAGACAAATAAAAAATTCCGGTAATACTGGCTATGTATTACCGGAATTTTTTGTGCCGTATGGGCGGAAAAGGGCATTTCAAAACCTATAAATCCCTACGGTGCACCGCCCTGGGCCACCGCTTCTTGTTTTACAGGTCGTAGTACATTGCAAACTCCATGGGATGCGGCACGCGCTCGACCTTTTCGGCTTCTGCGCGGTGCTTTTCGATATGGAGCTTGATAAGACGCTCGGGGAATACTCCGCCGCGGGTGAGGTATTCGTGGTCGCGCTCGAGTGCATCGAGTGCCTCGCCGAGACTTGCGGGCAGACCGCCCAGCTTTGCCTTCTCCTCCTCGGGAAGGTCAAACAGATTGCAGTCAAACGGGCCCCAACCCTTTGCGTGCGGGTCAATCTTGTTCTGAATGCCGTCGAGACCTGCCATGAGGATTGCCGCGAATGCGTAGTAGGGATTGCAGGTCGCATCGGGATTGCGCAGCTCAAAGCGCTTTGCCTTGGGGCTCTTTGCATATGCGGGGATACGCACGACCGCGCTGCGGTTTGCCATTGCGTAACCGATGGTTACGGGAGCCTCGAAGCCGGGAACAAGGCGCTTGTAGGAGTTGGTGGAGGGGTTGGTGATTGCGCACAGAGATGCCGCGTGCTCGAGCAGACCGCCGATGAAGTACATCGCGGTGTCGGACAGCTGTGCGTAGTTGTTCTCATCATAGAAGATGGGCTGACCGTCCTTGAGCAGCTGCATATGGACATGCATACCGCTGCCTGCCTCACCGCGAACGGGCTTGGGCATAAAGGTTGCGGTTCTGCCGTCCTGAACGGCTGCGTTCTTGATGATGTATTTTGCGACCATGGTCTTGTCTGCCATTTCGGTCATCTCGCCGAGCTCAACCTCGACCTCGAGCTGACCGCAGCCGCCGACCTCGTGGTGATGGTACTTGACCTTAACGCCCCAATCCTCGAGCATGAGGCAGATTCTGCTTCGCAGGTCGTTGGTAACATCCATGGGCAGGCTGGTGTGGTAGCCTGCGTGATGCTGTACCTGATAGCCGAGGTTGTTGTACTCCGAGCCGCCGTTCCACTCAGCCTGGCTTGCGCTGATGTTGTAGCCGCTGCACTCGGGGCGGTTTTCGTAGGTGACACCGTCGAACACATAGAACTCATATTCGGGTCCTACAATCATGGTATCTGCAATGCCGAGCTCGCGCATATACTCGTTTGCGCGCTTTGCAACATTGCGGGGATACTGGTCGAAGGGACGGTTTGCGGGGCGGTCAATTATCATTACATCGCCAATCATTGAAAGTGTGGGGATTTCCGCGAAGTTGTCAACGGTTGCAGACTCGAGGTCGGGCACGAAGACCATATCGCTGCTTTCGACGGGGGCATAGCCGTAGTTAGAGCCGTCAAAGCCGATGCCGTAGGTCATTGTGTCCTCGTTAAGACGCTCAACGGGAATGCTAAGGTGTCTCCACCTGCCGTCGATGTCTGTCATTTTGAAATCAACAATGCGGATTTCCTTTTCCTCGCAAAGTGCAAGGATGTCCTTAAGAGTTCTTGCCATTTTGTACCTCCAAGTTCATATTTTTATCTCAATTTTTCATTCGTGCTCATGTGCTTGCAAACAGCTTAAACTATCTGGAAAATGTAAAATTTCAAGTAATCGGTTTCGGGAACATTCCAGAGTATCGGGTGGTCGGGTGACTGCTGACGCGCCTCAATCTGCCGAAGCTCAACGCCTGCGTCAAGCGCCGCCGAGCGCAGCATCTTTACGAAAAGTTCCGAGGGCATAAAGTGGCTGCATGAGGCGGTTGCGAAATATCCGCCGCGCGGCAGAAGCTTAAGTGCGCGAAGATTAATCTCCTTGTAGCCCTTCTCTGCGCTGCGAACGGTCTTGCGGGACTTCGTGAAGGCAGGGGGGTCGAGAATGATGAAGTCGTACGGAGCCTTGCCCTTTGCCTCCATCTCGGGCAGCAGGTCAAAGACATTTGCGGCAATGAAATCCATGCGCTCGGAAAGCCCGTTGCGTTCGGCGTTCTTCTTTGCCATTTCAATAGCGGACTCTGAAACATCGACTGCGGTGACATGCTCTGCGCCGCCCATTGCGGCATTGAGAGCAAATGAGCCCGTGTGTGTGAAACAGTCGAGCACGCGCCTGCCCTTTGCAAGACGCGCAACCGCAAGGCGGTTGTACTTCTGGTCGAGGAAGAAACCGGTTTTCTGACCGTTTTCAACATCGACGCTATAATAAATGCCGTTTTCGCAGATTTCCGTTACGGTGCTTTCGGGCTGCGCTTCGCCCTCAAGCTCAAACCAGCCCTTGTTCTGCTCAAGCCCTTCAAGCTCGCGGATTTTCACATCGTTGCGCTCGAATATGCCGCTTATATTCTGCCCGTCAGCCCTCAGCACCTCAACTATGAGGGGAAACAGCATGGGCTTTAATTTCTCAATACCCACAGACAGAGTCTGCGTAACGAGAATGTCGGAAAAGCGGTCAACGGTCAGACCGGGGAAGGAGTCAGCCTCGCCGAAGATAACGCGGCAGCAGCCCGTGTCCTCGCCCATAACGGTCTTGCGGTAATCCCACGCATATTTAATGCGTCTGCGCCAGAATGCCTCGTCGAATTTGTCGTTTGCGTTGCGCGAGATAAGGCGGATTCTTATCTTGCTGTTGAGGCTTAAAAAGCCCGTGCCGAGATACTTGCCCTTTTCGCTTACGGCATCGACAAGCGCGCCGTTTTCGCATTCTCCCTCGGAGGAGATGACCTCGGCATCATATATCCACGGATGGCCCTGCTCGACCCATCTCGTGCCCTTTGCGGTGATTACGAATTTCGGGTAATCACGCTGAACCTTCATAGTACCATTCCTTTGCTGTGATGTATGTATTTCTGCGCTGAAAAAATAATTCCCGCCCAAAGTACGGGAATTATTATAAATAGCTATTACTTGTCGCCGCAGAAGCAGGACTCGTCATTAGTCCAGCCCTTGTCCTCAAGCCAGTAATCCTCGTCGTCATCTTCGGCGGCGAGGTCCTCCTCGGTAAGCTCAACATCCTTGTGCTTTGCATTCTTCTTGCTTGCCTCGTAAACCTTGAGGTCAACAACGGTGAAGGGAAGACCCATCTCCGCTGCTATCGGCAGAAGAACATCCTCTACAACCGCCTCGCGGATTTCGAGGCTGCCGGGGTACATTGCAAGTGCGTCCTGCACGCGCTGATAAAGACCGGGGTCGGAATTGTATTTTTCAAAAAACTTAATGACATTAATGTTCATGGCTCTGTCTCCGATAAAGATTTGTGTATTAATTATAACTGTGCGCTGCCGCTTCCGTCAAGTGCGGACATCATGCCGAGCTGATAAAATGCCACCGCGCTTGCCGCTGCAACATTCAGAGAGTCAACGCCGTGCGACATCGGTATGCGCACGGTGTAGTCGCAGTCGGCAATCGTGCCTGCCGCAAGACCGTCGCCCTCGGTGCCGAGAACTATTGCAAGGCGCTCCTCAGCCTTAAGCCGGGCATCGTAAATGTTCAGCGAATCGTCGCACAGTGCCATTGCCGCGGTCTTGAAGCCGAGCTCGCGAAGCTGCGCTATGCCGCGCTCGTCGAGGAAGGTCCACGGTACCTGAAATACCGTGCCCATACTAACGCGTATCGAGCGGCGGTACAGAGGATTGCTCGAGGCGCTTGTGAGCAGCACCGCATCAATTCCGAGGGCTGCGGCCGAGCGGAAAATTGCGCCGACATTGGTCGGATTCATAACATCCTCAAGCACCGCAACGCGTCTTGCTCCGCGGCAGATATCCTCAACTGTCGGCAGCTTGGGGCGGTACATTGCGCACAGCATACCGCGCGTGAGCTTAAAGCCCGTGAGCTGAGTCAGCACATCCAGCTCGGCGGTGTAAATGGGAATATCGCCGCAGCGGGCAATTATATCCTTTGCCTGATTTTCAACATGTCTGCTCTCCATAAGAAAGGATATGGGGACACAGCCTGCGTTGAGCGCTCGCTCGATTACCTTCGGGCTTTCCGCAATGAAAATGCCCTTCTCGGGCTCACGGCGGTTAAGCAGCTGCACCTCGGTAAGCCGCGCGTAGATATCAAGTTCGGGCGCGGAAAAGTCGTTTATCTCAATAATATTTGCCATAATATTATTTCCTGTCAGAAGAAAATTAACTACATTATACCCTCATAGGCACAAAATCGCAATATTACACTGTTATTATTTGGACACATTGCGTCATAGTGTAAGAAAAGGTTTAATATTCTGCTTATAATCTCAATAATTGCTTGAAGTTTCAAGGCTTTGATGCTATAATTACTTTGTTAAAAAATATGTAAAATACTCACGCGCGGTATGCAAATCTACGGTTTGCGTACTAATCACAGTTACACTGAAAGGACTGATGTAATGAGCAAGTATTCAGGATATATGGATAAAGTCGCAAAGTTTGACCTCTCAACCGGTAAGCTCGAGGACTATCCATGGAGCGACAAGGACAAGGAACTGTTCATCGGCGGCAAAATGATGGCCGCAAAGATTCTGTTTGACAATCTCACCGGCAAGGAAGAGGCATTCTCCGAGGAGAATATGATTGTCATCTCCACCGGCCCCCTCACCGGCACCGGCGCACCCAGCTCCTGCCGTTTCAACATCTCCGCAATTTCTCCTCAGACCGGCATCATTGCCTCCTCAAACTGCGGCGGTACCTTCGGCTACTATCTGAAGAAGGCCGGCTACGATGCACTCATCCTCACCGGCAAGTGCTCCGGACACTCATGGCTTGAGATTTACAACGACAGCTTCATTCTCCATGATGCCGACTATGACGGCGTCTGGGGTCAGCGCGTTTCCGAGTCCCAGCAGACCATGCACGACCTCGTCGACAGAAATAACGGCTGCCGTATGAAGGCAGGCATTATCACCATCGGCCCCGCGGGCGAAAACCTCGTTCGCTACGCAGGCATCTTCAGCGGCGAGCGCGCAGCGGGCAGAGCAGGCCTCGGTGCAGTATTCGGCTGGAAGAATCTTAAGGGCATTGCCGTATCCGGCAACCACAAGACTCCGATTCACAATGAAAAGAAGAATACCGCATGGAACAAAAAGTGGGTCAAGGCTCTCAGAGAGCACCCCATCACCGGTACCCAGCTGCCCAAGATGGGCACTGCAGGCCTTATCAGCGGCATGCAGGCAACCAATACCCTCGCAACCCGCAACTTTGCTCAGGGCACAAACCCCGAGTTTGAAAAGGTCTGCGGCGAGCTCCTTGCAGAGGAATACAATGTCGTCAACAAGGGCTGCTTGAGCTGCCCCATCAAGTGCGCACGCACCGTTACCGTTAACGGCAAGCATGTCAAGGGACCCGAGCTCGAGACTCTCGGTCTGCTCGGCGGCGGCATTCTCAACAATAACATTGAGAATGTATTCAAGTGGAACAACGAGCTTGATGAGCTCGGTATCGACACCATTTCCGCAGCAAGCACCCTTGCATACGCAATGGAAGCAAACGAAAAGGGCCTGTGGAATAACGGCCTCAACTTCGGCGAAACCGATAACATCTCCGCAATCTGGGAGGATATCGCCTTCCGTCGCGGCATCGGCGATGAGCTGGCAGAGGGCAGCAAGCGCCTGAGCGAAAAGTACGGCGGCAAGGAATTTGCAATCCACTCCAAGGGCCTTGAGCTTGCAGCCTATGAGCCCCGCCGCTCCGTCGGCCAGGGCCTCGGCTACGCAGTCGGCAACCGCGGCGGCTGCCACCTCGACGGCGGCTACCTCGTATTCCTCGAGTGCCTCGGCCTGCATGTTGACAGCCAGACTCCCAAGGCAAAGGCTGAGCTGACCATGTTTATGCAGAGCCTGTTTGAGATTGTCGGCTCCGGCGGTCAGTGCGTATTCACCGGCTACGCAATGTTCCCGCACTTCATTTTCACCGACCCCAACGGCAAGCTCACACAGACCATAAACAAGATGCTGCCTTCTCTCGCACCGGCAATCGGAATGATTAACAAGCACCCCGAGCTGCTGTTCTTCCCGCTGTCCATCTTCCACTATGACCGCGCATACAAGTATGCAGTCGGCATGAAGATGACTCTCGGTAAGCTGCTGCGCTGCGGCGAGCGCGGCTACACCCTCGAGAGATATGTTGACACTCTCTTCGGCGTAACCGATAAGGACGACAGCCTGCCCGCACGCCTCACTGATGTTCCTCAGGACCCCTCCGACGAGAGCACCAAGGTTCCTCTCGACAAGATGAAGAAGGCATACTACGCAGTACGCGGCTGGTCCAAGGAAGGCGTTCCCACCGAAGCCACACTCAAGAGACTCGGCATCAAAAAAGGCGGTAACTAAACGGCAGACGGACGCCCGTATGCCGCTTACGGCGGTCCACTGATGATATAAATTATTCAGCGGCAGAATGGAGTAAAATATGGCATATAAAATTACCGATAGATGCAAGGGCTGCGATGACTGCGCGCAGATTTGCCCCGTAATGGCAATCAGCGGTGAAATGAAGGAGCAGCACGAGATTGACCCCAACCGCTGCATTGACTGCGGCGCATGCACACATCTCTGTGAATACGAGGGCATCCTTGACAACGAGGGCAAGGCATGCAAGTTCATTCCCAGAGAGCAGTGGAAAAAGCCCGTTGTAGATACCAAGCTGTGCGACGGCTGCGGCATCTGCGCAGAGGAATGCCCTGCCTACTGCCTCGAGATTGAGCCTCTCGAGGAGGGCTCAATACATAGCGTTTCCGTACTCGCAAGACCTGACGAATGCCACGGCTGCGGTGTCTGCGCAAGACATTGCCCCGTTGAGGCAATCAAGCTTAAGTAAGAAACACTGAATACCCCCGAGAAATTCGGGGGTATTTCTGCAAATCGGAGGCAGATAAATGAAAAAACGCGAACTTGCCATGGTTATGGTACTGCTCACAACGGTTTCCACGGCGTGCATTAAGGGCATGAAGGCCGTGGGCGAGCGCTTAAGCCGCAAGGATACGACCATTGCCGACCTTAAGGAAGCCGAGGACGGCACATTAAGATGAAAAAATGCCTGCGAGGTCAAGCCCTTGCAGGCATTTTTGCGCCTGTATGTGATTGAAATAAAAGCGCGGATATGATATCATTTTCTATTATAGTATTTGTATAATCGGGTATATCGCAGTATCAGGGAACGGAGGTTTTATATGGGCTCTGTGATTATTGATAAGGAAAAATGCGTAGGCTGCGGACAGTGTGCCAACGACTGCGTTGCGGGGTATCTTTATGTTGATAACGGCAAGGCAGAACTGAAGTCCGTCGGCTGCATCGGCTGCGGACATTGCTATGCCGTCTGCCCCACGGGCGCGGTAAGCATTGAGGGCATGGAAACGGATAACGGGCAGCTGCACGATATGAGCGAGCTTGACAGCAAGGTGCTTTTGCAGGCAATGAAAAGCCGCAGAAGCATTCGCCGGTTTAAGGCGAAGGAGGTTGAGCAGGAAAAGCTCGATATGCTTCTCGAGGCAGGACGCTACTGTCCCACCGCAGCAAACGCGCAGGATGTTGCATTTACGATTTTAGGCAGCAGACAGAGCGAGATTGAAGCGCTTTGCGTAAAGCTTTTCCGCAAGGGCAAGGCAGTTGCCTCCTCGGCATATGCCGCAGCTGCGAATATGGAAATTGACGATAATTTCTTCTTCAAGGGCGCACCGCTTGTCATAGTAGTTTCGGCAAAGAATGCGGGCAATGCAAACCTCGCCTCGTCGTATATGGAGCTTATGGCGGCAAGCCTCGGCCTCGGTGTGCTGTACAGCGGGTTTTTCGTAATCTGCACAAAGCTGAGCGCAAAGCTTCGCGGTATTCTGGCGCTGCCTAAGGGCCACAAGGCGGTTACCTGCATGGTAATCGGCTATCCCGATGTTAAGTACTGCCGCATTCCCGGCAGAAAGCCCGTCAAGGTCAATAAGCTGTGAGGTTGATGATATGAAGTTTTTGGAGCTTGCAAAGGAAAGATATGCGGTAAGAGCATATTCGGATAAACCCGTTGAGGACGAGAAGCTTGAACTGATTTTAGAGGCGGCAAAGGTTGCGCCCACGGCCTGCAACAATCAGCCGCAGAAGATATATGTTGTCAAGAGCGCGGAAAAGCTCAGCGCACTTGCGCAGATAACCCCGTGTACCTTCAATGCGCCTGTTGTGTTCGTTGTCGGCTATGATGTCGAGCGCTCGGCAAAGGACCTTGTCTTTGAGGGATACGACTTCGGCGATACCGATGCCGCAATCGTCTGCACGCATATGATGCTGCAGGCGCAGGAGCTTGGACTCGGCAGCTGCTGGGTGGGTTATTTCGTCGAGGAAAAGGTCAAGGCAGCGCTTGGACTTCCCGAAAATGTCAGAGTCCGTGACCTGCTGCCCGTAGGTTATCCTGCAGAGGACTCCGTGCCCGGACCTATGCACAGCAAATACCGCGAGATGAGCGATATGGTGCAGGAACTGTAAGGTGGTTGAAAGAAGCCGACATTTCTGATATTTTAATTGTAGAGTAATTTGTTTTGTAAGGAAAAAGCATTATGAGTGATATTTACATTGCATACATAAAACTCGGAGTAGCCGCATTTGTGCCCGTTATTGCTGCGGCGGTGCTGTATCTTCTGGGGCGTACTGCAGCATTCGGTCGCCTGAGCGAAAGAACAAAGCAGGTAATATGCGGCCTCGTGTTCGGCGCACTGGCAATTCTCGGCACGGAGTGGGGCATACCCATAAACGGAGCGCAGGTAAACTGCCGCGATGCTGCGGTACTGATAGCCGGCCTTATGTTCGGCGGCCCTGCAGGTATTATTGCGGGTACAATCGGCGCGGTTGAGCGCTGGGTTGCTGTTGCGTGGGGAGTCGGCACATTCACACGGGTGGCCTGCACCCTCTCCACACTTATTGCAGGCTTCTATGCTGCCGCGTTGCGCAAATATCTGTTTGAGGATAAAAAGCCCGGCTTTGTTATTGCATTTGCAACCGGTGTCGTAATGGAGGTTTTCCATCTTACGATGGTGTTCATCACCAATATGAGTACACCCAACGAGGCAATGGCAGTGGTTCGTGCATGCTCGATACCCATGCTCACTGCAAACGGAGCATCGGTGCTGCTTGCAGCCGTTGCAGTAACGCTGCTGGCAAAAAGACGCTCAGGGTCTAAAAAGTCAAACGGAGTAAAAATTGCGCAGACCGTGCAGCGCTGGCTGTTTGCAACCGTTGCCTTTGCATTTGTGATAACCACCTTCTTCCTGTTCAAACTTCAGGACAGACTTGCCGATACGCAGACAGACAGCCTGCTTGAGATTGCGCTTGATGAAACCGCAGCTGATATTGCAGACGCTTCGGATAAGAGTCTTCTGAATATGACATACAGAATTTATGATGAAATTCAGGAGAAATCACTTAAGAGCGTTTCGGAAAAATACGGTGTTGCGGAAATCAATGTCTTTGACGAAAACGGAATTGTTATTGAAAGCTCCGTCAAGTCAAACATAGGAGAGAATGCGGCTGACTATGAGCTGTCCTCGCAGTTTCTGTGCCTGCTGGGTGATCAGTGCGAGTTTGTTCAGGGCTTCCGCAATGATGCAACGCCCGAGGAAGAGGAGCAGAACAGCGTCAGAAAATACGCAGGTATCAAGCTTGATAAAGGCTTCCTCGAGGTCGGCTTTGACGCAAAGCATCTTCAGGAGTATGTTGACGGCGAGGTAGTGGACATCACTAAAAACCGCCATGTCGGCAAAACGGGCTATGTCATCATAATTAACGATGTGCATGAGCTTGTCAGCGCTCCCGAAGGCATAACCAGTGAGTCGCTCAGGAAGGACGGTGCAAGCATTGGTGCAATCGAGCCGGATACCACCATCGGCATGACAATAAACGGCGAAGAAATATTCTGCCGATACCGCATTGCAGAGGGCTACTACATCATTTCCGCCCTGCCTCAGAGTGAAGCACTGCAGCTGCGCGATGTGGCTATGTATGTAAACACCTTCCTCGAAATTCTCGTGTTCGCGGTTCTGTTTGCGCTCATATATATGCTCATCAAGCGAGTTGTAGTCAATCAGATTAAGAGCATTAACGAGTCGCTTGCAAAAATTTCAAATGGCAATCTTGACGAGGTTGTCAATGTCCGTACCAATGAGGAATTCGCCTCGCTATCGGACGATATAAACTCCACCGTCGACACCCTCAAGCACTACATTGACGAAGCATCTGCACGCATTGACAAGGAGCTTGAGGTCGCAAAGGACATTCAGATTTCCGCGCTGCCCGGCGTATTCCCCGCATTCCCCAAGCGCAAGGACTTTGATATATTCGCAAGCATGAATCCCGCAAAGTCCGTCGGCGGCGATTTCTACGATTTCTATATGACGGGCAACGATACGCTGAACTTCCTTGTCGCCGATGTTTCGGGCAAGGGAATTCCTGCGGCAATGTTCATGATGCGCGCAAAGACCGAGCTCAAGCGTTTGACAGAAGACGGACTTCCGATTGGCGAGGTGTTCACTCACGGCAACGCTGCACTGTGCGAGGGCAATGATGCGGGTATGTTCGTAACCGCATGGCAGGGCAACATTGACCTCGAGTCAGGTCTTGTCCGCTTTGCAAACGCAGGCCACAACCCGCCGCTTGTACGCCACGAAAACGGAAAATTCGAATACCTCAAATCACGCGCAGGCTTCGTGCTTGCAGGTATGGAGGGCGTCAGATACAAGCTGCAGGAGCTGCAGCTGCAGCCCGGCGATATTGTCTATCTGTATACTGACGGCGTAACCGAGGCAACGAACCTAAATAACGAGCTTTACGGCGAGGACAGACTCCTTGAGGCAATCAATTCACGCGAGTTTGAGAATATGCAGGAGCTGTGCAGATTTATCAAGTCCGATGTCGATGAATTTGTCGGCGAGGCTGCACAGTTTGACGATATAACAATGCTTGCATTCAAGTATATCGGCTTACCGCCCGTGCCGACCATTCACTTTGACGAGGCCTGCCTTGAGAATATTCCCGCAGTTACCGAGTTTGTTGAAACACAGCTTGAAAAAATCGGCTGTCCGATGAAGACCGTAATACAGTTCAACATTGCGGTCGACGAGATTTACAGCAACATTGTAAAGTACGGTTACCCGAAAAAGCCCGGTCCTGTTACGGTTTCCGTGATTGAAAAGGAAGACCCGCATACGGTGTATCTGCGCTTTGCCGATGAGGGCATTCCGTACAACCCGCTGACAAATCAGGACCCTGATGTAACGCTCTCTGCCGACGAGCGCAATATCGGCGGCCTGGGTATCTACATGGTCAAGAACACTATGGACGATGTAAGATACAAGTACGAAAACAATCAGAACATTCTGACAATCTTCAAAAACCTTTAAGGCACATAATAACAGCCGCTGAGGACACTCAGCGGCTGTTTTCATATTTGTCAGACATATTCGTTTTCTATAAAAAGCCCAAGCTATTTATCCCTTATACCAATACATTTTGCGTTGGTATTATAGACACTTTACGGCGCAAAAGGCAAGAGCAGCTATGGACAAGCGCTGCAAGTAGGTGTATTATCTGTACAGACATTTAATTGAATGGAGATTACCGATGAAAGATAAAAGCAGTGCGGTAATAATAGCGGTGATATTCGTCCTCGTGGCTGCAGCGATAATCCTGATTGCGTGGGGACAGAAGCCCGCCGAGGACAAAGCAATTGAGCCTCCGACAGAGCCCGTTGAAATTCAGACAGTTACAACAGAGGATTTTGAGATGAACTATTTTTCCTTTGGCAGCGGTGAAGAGAACCTCGTAATTCTTCCCGGTGCAAGCCTTAACAGCGTAATGCTCTCCGCAGATGCGGTCGCGGCAGCCTATGCGGGCTTTACCGAGAAATATACGGTGTATGTATTCGACTGCACAAACGACTGGCAGAATGGCTACAGCGTCGTTCAGCTTGCGGCTGATACCGCGCAGGCGATGAAGCAGGTCGGAATTGAGCAGGCTGATATATTCGGCTGCTCGTTGGGCGGTATGATTGCGCAGTACATCGCAATCAACAATCCCGAGCTTGCGCATAAGCTTGTGCTTGCCTCAACAATGTCGCGCAACAATGAAATAAGCCGTGCCACCATAAGAGAGTGGAAGCAGCTTGCCGATTCGGGCGATGTTGTCGCGCTCAACCGCAAGGTGTTCGAGAAGGTTTATTCCGAGGCCTACTACGGACAGTATAAGGACATTTTCGCATCGCTTGAGGGCGTGGGTACTGCAGACGATATGCAGCGCTTCTCCGCGATGATGGGCGCGTGCCTCGATATGGACAGCTACGATGAGCTTGGCAAAATCAGCTGCCCCGTGCTTGTGATGGGCTCGTGGCAGGATAACACGCTGTCTGCCTCGTCAGGTGTTGAGCTTGCCGAAAAGCTCGGCTGCTCGTTGTATATGTATTCGGGCTACAGCCACGCGGTGTATGACGAAGCGCCGGACTTCAAGGACCGCATAATGAGCTTCCTTGCAGAGTAATAAATGCATATAAAGCCACATAATAAACCCACAAAGTAAGAACCATCGATTTCGTGAGAAATAGGCGGGTCTTTTTGTTA
>JAZUJB010000064.1:0-6547 GCA_045642545.1 Oscillospiraceae bacterium | reverse complement strand
GCATCCCTGCTGGGTCCGATTATGCCTCCCAGCGTACTTATGATTCTGTATTGCTCGGCTGTTGGCAGCACCTCTATTTCCGGTCTGTTCATGGCGGCAATCACTCCCGCACTGCTCATCACTCTTCTGCAGTGTATCGTTGCTCACCGCACCGCCGTAAACCGCGGCTATCCCGCATACGGCAAATCTACTTGGAAAGAGAAATGGGACGCAACCGTTAAGGCAATTCCCGTACTGCTCCTGCCCGTCATCATTCTCGGCGGTATCTTCAGCGGTATCTTCTCCATCACCGAAGCTTCCGGTATTGCAGTTGTTTACAGTGCAATCATTGCATTCTTTGTAAAGAAGAGCGTAAAGCTCTCCGATATTCCTCAGATGGTTATCGAGGCTGCCGCAACCTCCGGTCTGGTACTTATCCTCTCCGGTGCCGGCACCGCAATGGCATGGGGCATCGCAAACGAGCGTGTTATGAATATGCTCATCACTCCTCTGTCCGGCATGCCTTCCTGGGCATTCCTGCTTCTTGTCAATGTCCTGCTTATCGCTTGCGGTATGTTTATGGATGACTATGCATCCACAGTTATCCTCGCACCCATTATCGCTCCCATTGCCTGGGCTCTAGGTATTAACCCCCTGCACATCGGCCTTGTATTCTGCGTAAACCTCGTAATCGGCCTTGCAACCCCGCCCTTCGGCATCACACTCTTCGTCACCAGCCCCACAGCTGGCTGCAGTGTCGAAAAGACAGCGAGGGAGGCCTTGCCATTCCTTGCCGTAACCTTGGGAGTCCTGCTGCTCGTAACCTTTGTACCTGATGTAGCACTCTGGCTGCCTCAGCACCTCGGTTATCTCAGCTGATTAACTCAGTCCCTTTAAAACTTTAAAATAATGTAAAGGAGAAAGTATCAAATGAAAAGAACAATAGCACTGCTTCTGGCTCTTGTTATGGTATTTGCCCTCTGCGCATGCGGCAAGACCACCAACAGCGCCGGCGGCGACACCAACGATGTTGCAGACGGTAAGACCTACACCATCAAGATCGCCTGCGAGAACTCCGACAACTATCCTGCAACCCTCGGTTTGTACGCAATGGAAAAGTATGTCGAGAGCCACACCAACGGCGCAGTTCAGGTTGAAGTCTGCGCAAGCGGCCAGCTCGGCGGCGAGGAAGACACTCTTGAGCAGGTTGCTCAGGGTAACCCCGAGATGGCAGTTGCATCCTTTGCACCTGTTGTATCCTATGTCCCCGACTTCGAAGTAATGGACATCCCCTTCGTTTACAATTCCTATGAGGAAGCATGGCTCGTTCTCGACAGCTATGTCGGCACCGACCTCCTCGCATCTATGGAAAAGTACGGCCTCAAGGGCATGGCATTCATGGAGAACGGCTTCCGTCAGGTAACCAGCTCCCAGGGTGCTATCGATAACATGGCCAGCTTCAAGAACCTGAAGATCCGCACCATGCAGAACAACAACCACATGGCATTCTTCCAGGCAATGGGCGCAAACCCCACTCCCGTTCCCTTCTCTGAGCTCTACATGGCACTGTCTCAGAAGATCGCTGACGCACAGGAGAACCCCATCGCAAATGTAACCGACAAGAAGCTGTACGAAGTACAGGATTACCTGTCCCTCACCAACCACATCTATGACGCAATGCCTCTGGTTTGCAACCTCGACTTCTTCAACAGCCTGCCCGCAGCATACCAGGCAGTTGTTACCGCTGGCGCAATCTATGGCCAGGAAGTCAGCCGCTTCATCAACCTCGAGCGTGAAGACCTCATCCTTGCTGACCTCGAGAAGCAGGGCATGAAGATCAACACCGTTTCCGACGATGTACGCGCAGAGATGGCAGCTGCAGCACAGCCCGCAGCAATCGACCTCATTGGAAAGGACATCGGCCAGGAAGGTGTAGACAACTACCTCAACAGCGTAAAGGACATCCTCGCTCAGATCGCAAAATATTAATTCCGTTTTAAACAGGCTGCCGGAGCTTATTCCGGCAGCCATGTGAAAATCATCGGGAGGGAACCCTAATGATAGAAAAAATCGACAAGGCTCTTGAAGTTGTATTTAAAATACTGAAGGTCATTCTTATTGTCCTTCTTGTCACCATGGTTGGCATACTCTGCGCACATATCTTCTTCCGCTATGTTCTGAACAATTCTCTGACCTGGTCAGAGGAACTGCTGAAGATTATGCTCGTATGGTTTGGTATGCTCAGCGTTGCTGTACTTGCAGCTCGCCGCGAGCATGTTGCAATTGTGGTGTTCAAGAACCATATGCCGAAGAAGATTGCTTCTTTCTTCGGAAAGTTCACCCAGGGCCTTACTGTTGCGATTTGCATTCTTGGAGCTTACTTAGGACTTCAGTACTGCATTTCTGCGGGTTTCCGACTCACTCCCGCACTCAGAATCGCATATTCCTGGGCATACTCCGCAGTCCCTGTTGCCTTCGTGTTCGTTGCCCTGTTTGAGATTCGCAACTTTATTGTTGATGTTACAGGCAAGGGTAAGTACGAGTGCATTGATAAGCCTGAGGAAGACCTCACCGGCGGCGTGGACTTTGACCTTTAATTGAGAATATCGAAAAAGAGGCAGAGTTACTCTGCCTCTTTTTAATTAGGTGATTATATGTATAAACTTGAAAAAATAAACGAAAACGCAGTATTTACGGATACTGAGCTGAATGTCAGCTTTACCGTGCCGCAAGTAAACTGCATGGGCATGGAGCAGACTCAGCAGATACCGCCTGTTGCAGACAAGGAAACGCTCAGGAAGGCATTTTACAGCCCTGTGTCAGGAGAATGCCTTGCTGACATGGTAAGAGCCCGCGGCAGCAAAACAGCCTGCATTCTCATTTCTGATGCAACCCGCGGCATCCCTACTGCGCCGTTAGCGGAGATAACGGTAGAAGAGCTTGTCAAGGGCGGCATGGAGCTGGAGAATATTCTTTTCGTTGTTGCAATTGGCGTTCACAGAGATGCCACAGAGGACGAAATGCGCAGATTCCTCGGTGACCTGTACGGCAAGGTCAGAGTCGAAAATCACACGCCTTTCGATGAGGATAACCTGATTTTCCTCGGCAACACAACCCGCGGCACGCCCGTTTCAGTCAACAAACGCGCATATGAATGCGATTTGCACATTCAGATAGGCAAGGTTGAGCCTCACGAATTTGCAGGCTTCTCCGGCGGCAGAAAGTCCGTACTGCCCGGAATCTCCTCAGAGAAGACCATAAGAATTAATCATCTTCCCGAGATGATTCTTAACCCGATGGCTGCAATCGGTGTCCTTGACGGCAACCCCATAAGCAGCGATATGACGGAAGCTGCAGATATGTTCCGCGTTGATTTCGGAGTAAACTGCATTCTCAACAATGAGATGCAGATAGCTGCCGTATTCACCGGCGGTATGACGGACAGTCACCGGGCCGCTGTTGACTTCGTTAAGTCATACCTTGGCGTAAATATTGATAAACCCGATATTATAGTTACCACACCCGGTCAGCCTCTTGACATTGACTTTTATCAGTCGGTCAAGGCTCTCATTGCGCTTACCGAGATTCTTGATGAATCCATTGTTGCTGTGCTCTACTGCGGCTGCCCCGAGGGCGTTAACTCTGCCGATATGCTGAGAGCCTTCGGCTCATCTGACGATATCGAGAAGGTTGTGAAGTACACAACCGACAACTATGAAATTCAGATGGACCATGTATTGCTGCTTGCAAAGATAATCCGCAAGAAAGCAAAAATCGTTCTGTACTGCCCGAATGTATCGGACGCTGAAGCGGAGGCTATGTTTATGAAGCCGTGCGGCAGTCCCCAGGAGGCTATGGAGCTTGCTCGCAGGCTGACAGGCAAGGACGAACCTAAGGTGCTGTTTTATCCCAGACCTCAGACAGGTCTTCCCATGCTGAAATGACAGAAAAGAGAATATAAAAAATCCGGTAATACCACAGTATTACCGGATTTTCTGTTATCCAATGATAAAATCAAAAATCAGGGATGATTGATGTTTTACCCTATCACTCCATCTGTGCGGGGCTCTCCCAGAGGAGGAGCTTGGTGCCGATGCCCTTCTCAAGAGCGGTCTGGTACAGATCGTAGCCGAGGCCGAGATCAAATACTGCCATGCCGCATGCGATGAAGCAGATGATCTGGTCATCATCATCACGGCCGACCTTATTGCCGAGGATAACATCGCCGATTGCAGTTGCGTCGTCGAGTGCTTCCTTCTTGCCTTCGTCGATGAGGTGGTATACGGGGCCGCCGATAACGCCTGCGTAGTACTCTTCCTTGTCGCCGGTAGCAATTGCGTCTTCAACATATGCGTGATGCAGACCGATGTGGTCGTATACAACCTTCATCTTGGTCCACAGACCGCCGTTCTTTTCGTACTCGCCGCCTTCTTCCTGGTCGAAGTGGATGGGACCGGAAGCGAGAATGGTGCAGCCCTTCTTGACCCACTCGCCCTTGATGTTCAGGAAAGCGGTGCGGGATGCAGCGACGGAGATAACATCAGCCTGGCGTACAGCTGCTTCGAGATCCTGCTCGACAACTGCTTCAACGCCGTATGCTTCGGTAACATGCTTTGCAAGCTTCTCAGCCGGTGCGAGAGAATGGTTATTGCAGATAACCTTCTTGACATTGGGCATCTGGGTGATGACATTGTCAAGGCAGCTGGTGCCGATTGCACCGCAGCCGATGCAAAGGAGAACCTCTGCGTCCTTGCGTGCGAGGTAACGGGTTGCAACACCGGGAACTGCGCCGGTGCGTGCTGCGCTGATGAGGTTTGCGCTCATGTATGCGAGGGGTTCGCCGGTTTCCTTATTGTTAAGGGTAACCATCAGTACGGAACGGGGAAGACCAACCTGCTTGTTTTCCTTGTTTGAGCCGTACCACTTCTGACCGCAGATATCAAAGCGGCCGCCGAGGTAAGCGGGCATAGCGACGAAGCGACGGTCAGGACCTGCAACGGGCATGTTGGGGAAGGGAGATTCCTTCGGGAATACGATGTACATACCGTGATTGTTGTGGTTGTTGCCGCCCATCAGGTAGTCGCCCTGAGCGAGAAGCTTGAATACTTCTTCTGCGTTGTCGATGCACTTTGCTGCATCAAGTACGCCGGCTGCGATGGTATCGGGTTCGGACATGTAGAGGAATTCTGTTTTGTGACCCATAATTAGGCTCCTTTCAATATATTACACTGTTGTTTTTGAATGCAAAATTAACTTGCTTGTGATATATTAAACTTTATCTTTTTTGCTTTGAGTTGTCAATAATGCAATAATGTAATGCTAATATATTGTCAAAATCAGAAAATATTTTGCTTTTTCGCTAAAACACTTGACCAAAGGGGCGTAAATGTGCTATTGTCAGTTTGTGATAAATAGTACATTTTGTATTAGATAATTCTAAATTTATACAAATGTAAAGCAGGTGACTTGTATGAAATCAAATAAAATTTCTACTGAACAAAGTCTTACTGTTGCTCCCGAGGTTATGTTCGGAGAGATGCCCGTTGTTATTTATGAGCAGAATGTTTGTTCCGAAGACTGGGTAAATCTTGAGCATATGCACAGCGAGGCTCAGCTATCGATTGTTACCGAGGGTAGCGTGCGCTTTGTTTTCTCCGGAGAAGAGGTGGAGCTTAAAAAGGGCGATGTTGCGGTCATTAACTGCTCCCGTCTGCATATGGCAAAGCCTGCATCAGAGATTCACGGCACATACTTGTGTATTAAGTTTAACCCGGCAGTCATAAGCGGAGGCAATGAAGCGCTGCATAAGCGATATGTGGAGCCTTTTATCAAATATTCCGCTGCTGATTATGCTATATTCAGATATGAGAATGCTCCGAACATTTCTGAACATATTTCGGAGCTTGCTGCCGTATATTATGAGCGCAGTGCTGCATATGAAATAAAGCTGGGCATTCTGCTGCAGCAAATATGGCTTGAAATCTATGATGCGTTGGGAAAAAGCGAAAACAATGTACGCAGCACCTCATATTCTGAAAAGCTGAGAATTGACTTGCTCTGCGACTATATCCATAAGAACTATGCAGAGAAAATCTCGCTTGACGATATTGCAAATGCCGCGCATATCAGCAAGGGAGAGTGTTGCAGGGTATTTAAGCGCCTGTTTAATACAACACCTTTCCAGTATCTCGTCTATTACCGATTAAATCGCAGTATTGAGCTGCTGACGGGAACAGATTACAGTATTTCGGAAATTGCGCAGCATGTAGGTTTCTGCAGCAGCAGCTATTATACCAAGTGCTTCCGCAAGGAATATAACTGCGTACCGCACAAGTATCGCCAGGAGATACACAAGTATAACAGTCCGTCCTTCAACGGTGAAAGTTAATAAAATTAAAAAGCGAGACACACATTGTGTGTCTCGCTTTTTAATCACCGACCCTTTCGGATTCGAATCCCTTGCTTGAATATAAAAAATAATCCCCCACCGATTGGTGGAGGATTATTCTTGGCACGCCGCAAGGGATTTACGCATATTGCTTCGCAATTTGCCGGGCTTGGAGCATAG
>JAZUJB010000063.1:0-9095 GCA_045642545.1 Oscillospiraceae bacterium | reverse complement strand
ATCAGCACCCGCCACCAGGGCTGACCTGCCCGTCTGCCGTGACCTCATAGATACGCTGAAGGCGCACGAGAAGGAGTGCGTGGGCATGGCGGCAAACATGATAGGTGTGTCAAAGCGGATAATCATCGTTCATACACCGCTTGCGCCCATTGTAATGCTGAATCCCGTCATGGTATCCCATTCAAAGGAAAGCTATGAGGCGGAGGAGGGATGCCTGTCCCTGACGGGTCAGCGCAGAACAAAAAGATGGGAGTGCGTCACCATGCAGTATGAGGACATGAGCCTTGTGAAGCGCACGGGAACGTATTCGGGCTTCACGGCGCAGATAATACAGCACGAGATGGACCATCTGGACGGCATAATAATCTGAATTTCCCTTTACTTTACGGTTTGCGTTTGTTATAATACATGGGCAAACGCGCCCGTAGCTCAGTTGGATAGAGTGTCAGACTCCGACTCTGAAGGTCGTGCGTTCGAATCGCATCGGGCGTACCAAAAAAGGAATACTGCCAGGAGGCAGTGTTCCTTTTTTTGTTGTGGAAGTCATCGAACGCACGACCTTGTCATCCCCGAGCGGTTGCCCTTGCAGGCAAGGGCGAGCGAGTGGGGACATAAGCGACACGGAGTGCCGAAGGCACACCGTGCGTATAAAAAGCTCCACAGAAATGCGGAGCTTTTTGCGTGTTATGAGCTTTTTAAACATGGAAACTACTTGTGTTGATTATGTTATTAAATATTGTGTTTTGATGAAAATTATTGTAAAATACCCTCGGTTAATTATTTCACAGCATTATCAGAATTTGCCGTTGAAAGAGAGGATAACTATGAAAAGAGTTCTTAGCTTTGTATTGGTAGTTATGATGCTCATCACGCTTATGCCGTTTGGCGCATTTGCCGACCATGACATCAAAATTGTCAATCAGCCCGTATCCCAGACCGTTACCGAAGGCTCCGATGCTGTTTTTACAGTCGGAGCAACCATGAAAGGCATTTTTAATGACCAGAATATCAGCTATTTCTGGTATCGTGCCGACCAGGGACTCAGTGAAGCTAAGGCTTTGGGCACCGGCTCAACGCTGACACTTGAGAATGTTACCGCCGATATGGACGGAATGAGAATCCGCTGCGCGGTTTATCATGTCGGCGATGTCAGAACCCATGCGATAATCAGTGATGTTGCAGTTCTCAATGTAACGCTGAGAGAGCCCTGCGAGGAGCACACTCTTGTATATAACGAGGGAACAGCAGCTATCTGTACCTCTGAAGGCAATATCGAGTACTGGCAGTGCGAAGTATGCCATAGAATTTATGCCGACAGTGCGGCAGCAACGGAAATAACCCGTGCAGACCTCGTGGTTCCCGTTGACCCTACTGCACATGAGCTTAATCATGTTGACCGCATTGAGGCAACCTGCATCAAAAACGGCAATGTCGAGTACTGGAAGTGCGCGCTGTGCGGCAATAGCTATGACAATGCGCAGGGCGAGGGAGAGGCTCTCACGCAGAGTCAGATTACCCTGAGCAGCAGCAACGCAGCACATCAGCTCACCCTGGTACCCTACAAGGCACCTACCTGCACCGAAGAGGGTAATATTGAGTATTATGTCTGTGATGTCTGCGGCAAATACTACAGACCGAACGGCCTTCAGATACTCATAAAGAATAATGTCGTTCTCGACAAGGTAGCTCACACCTCCGCATATGCTCATGATGACAGCTACCATTGGCAGTACTGCACGATGTGCGGTGTTGAGATTGAAAACACACGCGCACCGCATAACGACAACGGCAGAAAGGCCAACTGCTCGTATAAGGCAGTCTGCGAGTGCGGCTTTGTACACGGTGACTACGGTGACCATCTGTACAACGCGGTAATTACAGCTCCGACCTGCACAGCAGACGGCTACACAACCTATATCTGCAAGTACTGTAACGACAGCTATGTCGATAACCGCACCTCAGCCATCGGCCACAGCTTCGGCAAGTGGACCGTTACCAAGGCTGCTACCTGCACAACAGACGGTGTAGAAACCCGCTACTGCAGCCGTTGCGGAGCAAGCGAGACCCGCGCAATAAGCGCAACGGGCCATAGCTATGCAAAGACCGTAACCGCACAGACCTGCACCGAGGACGGTTATTCAACCTACACCTGCAAGACCTGCGGTGACAGCTACAAATCCGATTACACCGCAAAGCTCGGTCACAGCTTCGGCTCCTGGCAGGTATTCAAGGCAGCAACCTGCACTGAGGACGGTGTCAATATCCGCTATTGCAGCCGCTGCCATATCAGCGAAACCAGCGTTTCAGAAGCAAGCGGACACAATTATGTTAAATCCGTTATCGCAGTAAGCTGCACATCAGACGGATATACAGAATTTACCTGCAGATACTGCGGCGATAGCTACACCACCGAGCGCATTGCAAAGCTCGGCCACGACTTCGGCGCATGGAAGGTTACCAAGGAGGCCACCTGCACCGAAAACGGCATTGAAACCCGCTACTGCAGCCACTGCGATGCAACCGAAACCTGCGAGGTAGAGGCAAACGGCCATACATTGGCAGCAGCAACCTGCACAAAGCCAGCATATTGCACAGTATGCCACGAATATGTAGGTGAGGCAAACGGCCATACATTGGCAGCAGCGACCTGCACAGAGCCTGCATTTTGCATGGTATGCCACGAATATGTAGGTGAGGCACTTGGCCACCAGTTGACAGAAGCAACCTGCGAAAGTCCTGCATACTGCCTGAGATGTCACGAATATGTAGGCGAAGCATTCGGCCACTTGCTGACAAAAGCAAGCTGTGAAAGACCTGCATTTTGCCTGAGATGCCGTGAATATGTAGGTGAAGCACTCGGTCATAGCTGGGATGAAGGTGTTGTTACCACCGAACCCGGTGAATACACCGACGGCGTAAAGACCTTCACCTGCGGAGTCTGCAAGGAAACAAAGACAGAGATAATCCCCGCACTCGGCCATACCCATAACTACATTGCAGTAGTAACCGCACCGACCTGCACAGAGCAGGGCTACACCACCTACACCTGCGCTTGCGGCAGCAGCTATGCTGCGGAATACAAAGCAGCACTCGGCCATAGCTTCGGCGCATGGACTGAAACCAAGGCAGCCACCTGCACCGAAAAGGGCGCACAGCAGAGAATATGCTCCGTGTGCGGTGCAACCGAAACAAAAGAAACAAATGCTTTCGGTCATGCATATATTAACGGCATCTGCGACACCTGCGGCGATATTGACCTTGAGCTGCACGAGCATGCTTATGTCGAAACTGCAAGAGCAGATGTCACCTGCACAACTGACGGCTATGCAGTTTACACCTGCGCCTGCGGACAAAGCTACACGGCAATTATGGACCGCGCAAACGGACATCATTTCTCCGGTGCCTGCTGCGATTGGTGCGGAGAAGCAAATCCGAACTACATTGAAGAGCCTCTGCCTACAATCAGCATCAAGACTGACAGCGGCAAGCCCACACTGAACTGGGCAGCGGTTGACGGCGCAGCAAAGTACGAAATCTGGCGCGCAACCAGCAAGGACGGTACCTATACCAAGTATTACACCACAACCAACACCAGCTATACCAACACATCTGCCGTTCCCGGCACAACCTATTACTACAAGGTACTGGCAGTATCCGAAAACGGCAGTACAAGCATTTTTAGCTCAATCAAGTACATCACCTGCGATTGTGCGCAGCCCGCTGCGACCATTTCAACCGATGCTGCAAGCGGTAAACCCACACTCAAGTGGAATGCCGTTGACGGCGCAACGAAGTACGAAATCTGGCGCGCAACCAGCAGTACCGGCGAGTATGTCAAGTACTACACCACAACCGGCACAAGCTACACCAATACCTCGGCAGTGGCAGGCTATACCTACTACTACAAGGTCAAGGCAATCTGCGGCGCATCAAGCTACGGCGATTCTGCATTCAGCGCAGTAAAATCCATCACCTGCGATTGCGCAGCGCCCGTTTTAACTATCTCCACCTCAGCAGCAAGCGGTAAGCCTACGCTCAAGTGGAATGCTGTTGACGGCGCCGCCAAGTATGAAATCTGGCGCGCAACAAGCAAGGACGGCGAGTATGTAAAGTACTACACCACAACCAACACGAGCTACACCAACACCTCTGCAGTAGCAGGCAGCACCTACTACTACAAGGTCAAGGCAATCTGCGAGAGGTCGAGCTACGGTGATTCCGCGTTCAGCGCAATTAAGTACATCACCTGCGACTGCGCACAGCCCGTTGTAAGCATCACCACCTCAAGCGGACATCCTAAGCTCAGCTGGAAGGCGGTTGACGGAGCGGACAGATATGTAATCTACCGCGCAACAAGCTCGGGCGGCACATTCTACAAATACGACACCACAACAAAGACCACCTACACCAATTCATCTGCAACCGCAGGCACGACCTACTACTACAAGGTAGTTGCGGTTTCCGATGTCAGCACCTATGCAGACTCAGCCTACAGCTCTGTCGTATCAATCAAAGCAAAATAAGCTTATAAATCAAACAACCTGCCTTTGCGGCAGGTTGTTTTTTTGCGCGTGATTTAGTATAATACTCTTTATATTGATATCAAAAGAGGCGTATCTTACATAAATGAAGAGCATGGACAAAACAGAGCTGTTTGAAACCCGTCCGATTCCCAAGGCGGTAGCGGCTCTCTGCATACCGTCGGTGATTTCGTCGATGGTAATGATTATATATAACCTTGCCGACACCTTCTTTGTAGGTGCACTGAATGACGCTGTTCAGAATGCAGGCGTAACGCTTGCCGCGCCCGTGCTGCTTGCGTTTAACGCGGTAACGAATCTGTTCGGAGTAGGTACCTCAAGCAAGATGAGCCGCTCGCTCGGCAGTAAGGACTACGAAACCGTTTACAGAAGCTCAGCCTTCGGCTTTTACTGCGCGCTGTTTTTCGGCGCACTGCTTTCAATCTGCTGCACGGTGTTCAAAAACCCGCTGCTCAGCCTTCTCGGTGCGGACAAGGAAACATGGAGGGCAACCTCGGAATACCTTTTCTGGACCGTGTCCTGCGGCGCAGTGCCTGCTATTATGAATGTCATTATGGCATATCTCGTGCGCGCCGAGGGTGCATCGCTTCACGCAAGCATCGGCACGATGAGCGGCTGCATTCTCAACATCATTCTCGACCCGATTTTTATTCTGCCGTGGGGACTCGGCATGGGTGCGGCAGGTGCGGGCCTTGCTACCTTTATTTCAAACTGCGTTGCCTGCGCTTATTATTTTGTACTTCTGCTTGTCAAGCGCGGCAACACCTATGTATGCGTAAATCCCAAGATGTTCTGCTTCCGCAAGGACATTGCGAAGGATATCTGCTATGTCGGCATTCCCGCATCAATTCAGAATCTGCTCAATGTTACGGGTATGACTGTTCTCAACAACTTCACCGCAGCCTATAACAGCGCAGCGGCGGTTGCCGCAATGGGAATATCGCATAAAATCGCGCTTGTGCCGATGTATATATCCATGGGACTTTCGCAGGGCATTATGCCGCTTATTAGCTATAACTACGCTGACGGCAATATAAAGCGAATGAGAAATTCCCTTGCATTTACAACAAAAATCTCGATGACGATTATAATCGTGATGACGGCTGCAATGTACTTTGCCTCGGGCACGATTACGGCAACCTTCCTCGACGATGCCGAGGTTATTGCCTACGGCACTGTGTTCCTGCGCGCGATGTCGCTTGCACTGCCGTTTCTGTGCTATGACTTTATCGTGGTTGCGGTGTTTCAGGCCTGCGGTATGGGCGGTAAATCGCTTGCATTTGCCATCGCGAGAAAAATCGTGCTTGAAATTCCCGCACTTATTGTGCTCGATAAGCTGTTTCCGCTGTACGGGCTTGCGTACGCTCAGCTTGTTGCGGAATTTGTGCTTGCGATTGCAGCCGCAATTGTGCTGAAGAAAATGTTCCGCGGACTTGAGGGCGCTCACGCGGAAGCATAAGGAGATAAAATGCCGAACATAATTGAAATTACTGACTTTTCAATGCCTGAGCTTGAGGCGTATGCGCGCCTTACCGAGGCTCAGCTGCATCACGGAAAGGATATATTCATAGCCGAAACGACAAAGGTGATTGAGTATGCGCTCAACGCAGGCTGCATTCCCGTTTCGTTTCTTATGGAGCGCCGACACATTGACGGGCAGGCAAGCAAGCTTATAAGCCGCTGCCCCGAGGTACCCGTTTATACTGCCGACAGCGAGCTTTTAGAGAAGCTTACGGGCTATAAGCTCACGCGCGGAGTGCTGTGCGCAATGCGCAGACCGGCGCTTGCGGATATCGGCACTGTGTGCAAGGACGCACGCAGAGTAGCGGTGCTTGAATCGATTGCCGACCCGACTAATATCGGCGCAATCTTCCGCTCGGCAGCGGCACTCGGAATAGATGCCGTGCTGCTTAACAGCACCTGCTGCGACCCCTTGTACAGACGCGCGGTCAGAGTCAGCATGGGAACTGTTTTTCAGATTCCGTGGACAAGAATTGAAAACATCGAGCAGCTTAAGGCAATGGGCTTCAAAACAGCCGCAATGGCGCTGCGCGATGATTCGGTCAGCATCGAAGACCCTTGCCTTGCGGCAGAGGACAAGCTTGCAATAATAATCGGCAACGAGGGCAGGGGACTAACCGATGAAACCATTGCCGCCTGCGATTACACCGTTTTAATCCCCATGTCGCACGGCGTTGACTCGCTCAATGCGGCAGCAGCCTCGGCGGTTGCATTCTGGCAGCTCAGAGTCCGCTGATTTGTTTTACATTAAAGGCAGAATGTGCTATCATAGACTAATAAAACAGTTTGGAGTTTAATATGCTCGAGAAGTTAAAACAGCTTGAAAATAAATATGCTGAGATTGAGCAGCGCATGGAAAGCGGAGAGATTTTCGCAGACCCTGCGGCATACACGAAATGCGCAAAGGAAATGAAGGAGCTTGAGCCGATTGTCAATGCATACAGGGAGTATTCTGCCTGCTGCGCGGCAATGGACGAGGCAACGGAGCTTATGAGCGACCCCGAGTTTAAGGAGCTCGCGCAGGAGGAGTATGCCGATGCAAAGCTCAGACGCGAGGAGCTTGAGGAAAAGCTGAAGCTTCTTCTGCTGCCCAAGGACCCCAACGACAGCCGCAATATCATCATGGAAATCCGCGGCGGTGTAGGCGGCGAGGAAAGCTCGTTGTTTGCATACGACCTGTTCAGAATGTACTCCATGTATGCTGAGAGTAAGGGCTGGAAAATTGATGTTGTCAATGTTAATGAAACCGAGCTCGGCGGCATTAAGGAGATAAGCTTTGTCGTTGAGGGCGAGGGTGCATACTCAAGACTCAAGTTCGAGGCAGGCGGCCACCGCGTTCAGCGCGTTCCCGAAACCGAATCGGGCGGCAGAATTCATACATCAGCGGCAACCGTTGCAGTTCTTCCCGAAGCAGAAGAGGTGGAATTTGCAATAAACCCCAACGATTTGCAGATTGATACCTACCGCTCATCGGGCGCAGGCGGACAGCATGTCAACAAGACGGAAAGTGCAATCCGCATTACGCATATCCCCACGGGCGTTGTGGTTGAGTGTCAGGACGAGCGCAGCCAGTACAAGAACAAGGACAAAGCGATGAAGATACTGCGCTCAAAGCTTTATGAGGCCGAGCAGGCAAAGCAGCAGGCGGCAATCGCAGCCGAACGCAAGAGTCAGGTCGGCTCGGGCGACAGAAGCGACAGAGTACGCACCTATAACTTCCCGCAGAACAGAGTAACCGACCACAGACTCACCGGAGATGTGAGAAATTTCAACATCGCAAATGTAATTAACGGCGATTTAGACCCGATAATCGATGCGCTTGTAACGGCAGACCAGGCCGAAAAACTTAAAAATCAGGCTTAAACGATGATGGAAACGAAGATAATAAAAGAGAATATGGCCGATGCGGCAAGGCTTATTGCCGCCGGCGAGCTTGTCGCCGTGCCTACCGAAACTGTTTACGGTCTTGCAGGCAACGGACTGTGCGCCGAGGCCGTAGAGAAGATATACGAGGTCAAGGGCAGACCGCAGGTCAAGCCCCTTGCACTTATGGTGCCCGACGGCAGTGCAATGGAAAAATACTGCGAGGATGTGCCTGCGCAGGCAAAGGCGCTTGCCGATAAATTCTGGCCGGGTCCGCTCACGATTGTGCTTGAATCCAAGCCCATCGTGCCTGAAATTGTCAGAGCGGGAGGTAAAACAGTTGCACTCAGATGCCCCGACCACCCGATGACTCTCGAGGCACTTAAATTGGCAGACCTTCCGTTTGCGGCACCATCGGCAAACCCCTCGGGTGAGCCGAGCCCTAAAAATGCCGAAAGCGTTGTAAAGTACTTTGACGGCAAAATTGCTGCTGTGATTGACGGCGGTGAGTGCGGCATCGGCACCGAGTCAACAATCATTGATATGAGCGCCACACCGTACAAAATCCTGCGCTTAGGCGCACTGAGCGAAAGCAAAATACGCACAGCGCTTGCAGATTATCTTACGGTTATTGGAATCACCGGCGGCAGCGGCTGCGGCAAGACAACGGCGCCTGCGCACCTTGAAAAGCAGGGGGCAAGAGTTCTTGACTGCGACGCAATCTACCACGAGATGCTGCAGACGGATGCTGAGCTTCTGCGCGATATCGAAAGCCGCTTTGACGGTGTGATTTCAAACGGTGTACTCGACCGCAAAAAGCTCGGTGGGGTGGTGTTTAATGACGAAGCTGCCCTCGCGGACTTAAACGCGATAACCCACCTGCACATTGGCAAAAAAGTTCAGACAATGCTTGAGGATTGGGCAATGCAGGGCGGAAGGCTTGCCGCAATTGATGCAATTGCTCTTATGGAAAGCGGCCTTGCCGAGCGCTGCAAGGCGGTAATCGGGGTTGTTGCCGATAAGCAGGCGCGCATTGAGCGCATAATGAAGCGCGACGGAATAAGCCGCGAGTATGCCGAAATGCGAATAAACGCGCAGCAGCCGAACGAATATTTTGAAGAAAAATGCGACTTCGTTCTCCGTAATTTCGGAAGCGAAGAGGAATTTGCA
>JAZUJB010000062.1:0-21468 GCA_045642545.1 Oscillospiraceae bacterium | reverse complement strand
ATCAATGGTTTGCGGGTTTTGGTGCAAATGCCTTTTAAGCAGGGTGTCCGGAGTTCGAATCTCCGCTGGAGCACCACAATTTCGTGGTAATTTCGCATGGAATTGCCTCGAAATTGCTTTTTTCAGAACTTTTTGGCAAACCTCCTCCTTGCCTTGACGCAACCGAATCCACAGCAAGGGCAAGCGGATGCCAACATCATTTTAAGTCAGCAAGCCCTGCATTGTTAAACATATGTAAAAGCACCCAAGCTTTTCACGCTTGAGTGCGGGTTCATAAGAACAACAAAGCCGACCGGCATCTCTGCCGGTCGGCTTTGACTCGCTTATTATTCAATTCTTCTCACGCCTGCAAACCGGAATTTGTTATCTTTTAAGTGTCTTTAAATACTCCTTTTGTTCCGGTGTAAGGCGGTAGCTTTCACGGGCCTTCTGTATTGTCTTATTATGCGTCCAAGTGTCCAATCGGCACTCTTCAATGTATTTCACGGTCGCATCCCACTGCTTTGCCAAGGCGGTAGCAAAGAACCATGCAATCATCATTCGAACATAATACTCTTCGCTATGAACCAAAGCTGGTATATCCAGATACTCGGGCTTAAAATCATCGTCAAGAAAATAAGACATTAACATCTCAATTCCAAAGCGGCAGGTATATGTCTTTTCCGATGCAGACCATTCTTTTATCTTATCCAAAAGAGCGGTTTTATTCTTCTTGAAAACCTTTGGCGACATGATATCGCAGACGGCCCAATTATCTACATAGGGCAGGAATTTATCGACCGCAGCAATGCATGCTTCATAGTCCTTCATTTCAGAAACAAGCAGTCCGTGGAGCATATTCTCATCATAGTATTTATGCGGAAGGTCGCCCAGAAATTCAGCGACCTCGGGCTCTTTTGCAAGCCTCTTGGCAAGCTTTCTGACTTCCGGAACTCTGACCCCGATAAACAACTCTCTTGGAATTCCCGGAGTTAATTTAGCCTGAAAATCGCCATATGAAACATCTTGTAGTGCAAATAATTCTTCTCTAAAGTTCATTTTTATTATCCCTGATTAAATTCAGTTTCTCTCCACCAAGCGGCATACACAGCGGTAAGCTTTTCTGCTTTCGCCGGGAACACTTACTGCTTGACATCATTTTAAGTCAGCACACCCTGCCTTGCCAAATATGCGGATTAGGTTACTCGGCGAATTTTGCATTTTCTCACGCGCCGTAGAAGGACAGCTCGTTTATTGCCGTGCGCAGGACGGTGCGTGTCTGCTCCTGCGCGGACTCGGTATTGCCGTTGAGCAGGTCGGTATAGAGCTTCAGCTTCAGCTCGTACATCCTCGCAATGCCGTTGCGCTTGCAGTACATACTCCACAGATACTTTCCCTGCTCGTGGAAGGAGTAATACAGCAGCGGCATAAGATTATTGCCCGACATTATCGCAAGCTCGTGATAGAAGCGAAACACCTGCTCCGCGGCCTCATCGTTATCCCTTGCATCGCGCAGCGCATCGAGAATGGGCGCAAGCTTGGCAAGCTCCTCGACGCTGTTTTTCTCGATGACATTCTTTATTATGAGGCAGTCGCACACCTCTCGCGTTTCAAGCAGCGAGCGCACCTCGTTGCTGCGCAGCGCGCCGTTGTTATAGCGCATAATCGCAACGAGCGTTTCAATAGAGCCCTTGCGTCTGTAATCGCAGACATACACGCCCTGCCTCGGCACAACCTCGACAAAGCCGAGCTTTTCAAGCTCAACAAGCCCTGCGGAAATGACGGGGCGGGAGACTCCCATTTTGATGGCAAGCTCACGCGCCGCGGGCAGCTGCTCGCCGATTTCAAGCTCGCCCGAGAGAATCATATTTTCAATCTGCTGCACGAAAAGGTCCGTGAGCGACAGACTCGTTATTTTGTGATAGCCCATAGCCGCCTCCTGAGTGCGTAATTGCTCGTGGTAATACCAGCTGCTTCGGGTTTTATTTTATTTACACAAGTGATAGATGTCAAGTGGCAAATTTGCCTATAATGCTGAAATTGCCCACAGTTGCACGCATTTTAATTGACATTTCTTTAACAGCAGTAATACTATTAAGATATACCCTATGGTAATGCCACGAAAAAACCTGAAAATATAATCTTATAAGGAGGAATCGCGCATGCCCAAATATGATGCCGTGGTCATCGGTGCCGGTAACGGCGGTCTTGCCGCTGCCTGCCGCATGGCTCTGGCCGGAAAAAAGACCTTGCTCGTTGAGCGCCACAATCTCCCCGGAGGCTGTGCCTCCAGCTTCCGCAGAGGCCGTTTCGAATTTGAGACCGCTCTGCACGAAATCTGCGAATGGGGCACCTTCGACAACCCCGGCGGCTGCCGCAAAACTGTCGAAAAGGACTTCGGTCTTAACATCGAATGGCACATGGTACCGGACAACTTCCGCGTAATCACCACCGCCAGCGACGGAAAAACTCACATTGACGCAACCCTCCCCTGCGGCGTTGAGAACTTCGTAAACGCCATGGAGGAATATGTTCCCGGCTGCCGCAAGAGCATTCAGGACCTGTTTGACCTCGGTACCGAATTCCACGAGGCAGGCGACTACTCCCTGAGCGTAAACGGCAATACCGACCCCGCTTACATGCAGGAGCACTTCCCCAACTTCCTCAGACTGGGCAGCTACTCGGTAAGCAAGGTATTTGACGCAATGAAGATGCCCAAGCTTGCGCAGGACATCATGAACACCTACTGGGGCTACCTCGGTGTTGATGCAGACCGTCTGTCCTTCCTGCAGTATGTCAACATGCTGTGGCTGTATGTCAATCACGGCGCATGGATTCCCGACAAGACCAGTAACGAGCTGACCACCGGTATGCTCGAGCGCTTCAGAGCAATGGGCGGCGAGGTATGGCTCAACTGCACCGCAACCAAGATTCTCTTTGACGAGAACAAGGCTGTCTGCGGCGTTGAAACCACCTGCGGCACCGTTGAAACAAAGCACATTCTCTGCAACATGAACCAGAACATGGTATACGCCACCATGTGTCCTCCCGAGGTTGTACCCGAGCGCATGGTAAAGCTGGGCAACGGCAGAACCTACAGCGCCCGTATGTTCGTCGTATATATGGGCCTTGACAAGACCGCCGAGGAGCTTGGCATCAAGGATTACACCATCTTTATCCCCACCTCCGCAGACACCGTCAAGGAATACAACGACGGCAAGACAATCGCAGACAACTGCAACCAGGTTATGGTCTGCTACAATGTCGTCAACCCCAACTTCTCACCCGAGGGCACCTGCGTAATCTCCCTGACCAGCACCTTCATGGACGATGACTGGGCAAATGTAAGTCAGGAGGACTATGTAAAGGTCAAGACCGACTTCGCCGAAAGACTCATTCATCTGTTTGAGGAGCGCGTCGGCGTAACCGTTACTCCGTACATCGAGGAGCTTGAAATCGCAACTCCGTGGACCATGTGCAACTATGTAAATGTTCCCCAGGGCGCTGCATACGGCTTCGAGCTGAAGGATTGGGACTCTATGATGCCCAGAATGATGATGATGGGCACCGAGTTCCCCGTCAAGGGACTCAAGTTTGTCGGCGCATCCAGCATCCGCGGCGACGGCTACAACTCCGCAATATTCAGCGGCGACACTCTCGCAAAGAAGACCCTTGCGGAAATGAAAGAAGAGGAGGAATGATTCATGGCTGCAAACTGCAATTATAAAGTAGGCCTTTTCGGCAAGCTTGATATGCTCAAGTTCAAGAATATGCCCAAGATGCGTGAGCGCGCAATTCAGTCTTTCCCCGCAACTCCGCTGCCCAAGACTCTGACCACCAACGAGAAGGCCAAGGAACGCCATCCCGCAAGTCAGCAGGTCGTCATTTCCGAAATCCGCAGCAACGGCGCAGATGCAAAGACTATCGTTTTCAAGACCAAGGACGGCAAGGCACTCGCACCCTTCCGCGCAGGTCAGTACATCAGCGTTTCCGTTCCCATCGGCGGCACGATGACCACCCGCTCCTACTCTCTGTGCTCCTCTCCCGAGTGGGCAAAGCGCGGCGAGTACAACATCACCGTCAAGCGCGATGATGCAGGCTTCGTAAGCCCCTACATTCAGGATAACTGGACCGCAGGTCAGGAGGTTACCATCTCCGGTCCTCAGGGTCATCTGTACTACGAAAGACTCCGCGATGCAAAGAAGGTAGTCGCACTTGCAGGCGGCTCGGGCATCACCCCGTTTATGGCAATGGCATACGCAATCCGCGACGGCCACGAGGACTTTGACCTCACCATTCTGTACGGCTCAAGACAGGAAGAGGGCATTGTCTACAAGAAGGAGCTCGACGAAATCTGCGCAGCCTGCGACAAGGTACATGTTGTCCACATCCTCTCCGACGAGGAGAAGGAGGGCTACGAGCACGGCTTCATCACCGCAGAGCTTATCAAGAAGTACGGCGGCGAGGAATACAGCGTATTCATGTGCGGCCCCCAGGCAATGTACAACTTCCTCGACAAGGAAATCGAAAAGCTCGGCCTTCGCAGAAAGTTTGTCCGCAGAGAGCTGTTCGGCATGATTAAGGACCCCTGGAATCAGCCCGACTACCCCGCAGAAATCCGCGGCAAGACCTTCAAGCTCACCGTCAAGCAGTGCGGCAAGGCATACGAAATCACCGCATCGGCAGATGAGTCCCTGCTCACCGCAATTGACCGCGCAGGCATTGCCGCGCCGTCAAGATGCAGAAGCGGCGAGTGCGGCTGGTGCCGCTCCAAGCTTCTCGAGGGCAAGGTTTATGTCCCCGAAAAGACCGACGGCCGCAGACGCGCGGATATCGAGTTCAACTATATCCACCCCTGCTCAAGCTTCGCAATGAGCGATGTTGTCATCGAGGTCCCCTCATCAACCCTCGTCTGACACAAACACACATAACAAAAAGGGAGTAAATCCGTTTGGATTTGCTCCCTTTTTTTACACAACCATCAGCAATGTTCCCGCGGCTATGAGAATACAGCCTATTATCGATTTTGGCGTGAGCTTCTCGTGCAGGAAAACAAAGGCCAGAATCAGCGTTATTACCACGCTGAGCTTATCGACGGGCACAACCTTTGAGACCTCGCCTATCTGCAGAGCCTTATAATAGCACAGCCACGACGCGCCCGTTGCAAGGCCCGACAGAATAAGAAACAGCCAGCTTTTTCTGCTGATATCAAAAACGCCGCTCTGCGTCTGTGTGATGAAAACCATGCCCCACGCCATTGCGACAACGACAAGCGTTCTTACCGCCGTTGCGAGTGTGGAGTTGACTCCGTCAATGCCGACCTTCGCCAGAATAGATGTAAGCGCCGCGAACACCGCGGAAAGCAGCGCGAATACAAACCACATACAATTACCTTCTCTGCTTCGTAAATTCGCCAACATTGTACGCCCTTCACTTGCCAATTTCAAGTGAGCCAAACAAAAAAAGCCTTGAGGCAAATGCCTCAAGGCTTTTGATTTATTTCGGATTATGCCATTTCGGGCTTGGTTTCAACGCGGCGGGGCTCGCTGTAGAACATGAGCAGGAAGATACCCAGCACATTGACTGCAACGAGGAACAGATACATGTTGCGGTAGCCGACATTTACGGTGCTCTGGAATACATCCTCAATCTCGGGGCTGAGCTCATCAATGCTGTTTACATAGCTTTCGCCTGCGCCCTTGACTGCACCGGGGATTGCTGCCTTGAGCTCGTCGAGCATTCGCAGAAGCTCCTTCATTTCGGTGCGGGAATCCTGCATACCGGAAATTGCGGTACCCATCTCGGACTGTGACTTCTTTGCCTTGTCGCGCTCGCCTGCGAGGGAGTTTCTTGCTGCCTCAAGCTGGTCGCCGAGCTTGGAAAGCTCATCAACGGTCTTGATGCCTGCAAGCTGCTTGAGGGTATCTGCGGGCATTGCCTTCTTTGCATCTGCGGGAATAAAGCTGAGCAGGCTCATACCGTCGGGAATTCTGCCCTCGGACAGAGCGGTGAGCATCTCAAGTGCGCTCTCAAGCTGAGCCTTTGCCGCCTGCTGAGCTGCAACGCCGTCCTCAAGCTGCTGCTTCATTTCGTAAAGCTGTTTTACATCGTTAACGCCACTGAGCATTGCGATGGTTTCTGCGGGCATCTGTGCCTGCACCTCGGCGGGGATATAGTCGAGCACGGTTGTTCCCTCGGGAGTGCGGCCGTAGGGGAGCATCTCCATCATGGAGATTGCGCTGTCGAGCTGCTCCTCGGCGGCACCCATGGACTCGATTGCGCTGTCAAGCTGAGCAATGAGTGCCTTGAGGTCGTCAACTGTTCTTACATTCTTAATCATTGCGAGGGACTGCTCGGGCATTGCGTTCTTTGCCTCTGCGGGAATGAAGTCGAGCAGGCTCATGCCCTCGGGAATGCCGTTTTCAAAGCTTCTGAGCATCTTTTCTGCCTGACGAAGCTGCTTGAGCGCCTTATCCTGAGCGCTTACGCCCTGACTCATACCGTCAATGCCGCTGCCTATGCCGTCATAGCCCTCCTGCATCTGCACGATGGCCTTTTCAAGCTCGCTGACACCGGTCTGAATGCCCTTGATGCCTTCGTCAATGCCGCCGTTGATGCTGTCGACTATTTTGGGAGACATATCCTCGAACATTCTCTGAACAAGTGCCTTGGTGCTGTCGGAGATGTTGGTTACATCACTGTTCTGAAGCTGCTCAAGCAGGTCAGCGGGCATCTCGTAATCGCTGTCGCCCTCCATGGTGATTTCCATTTTGGTCATATCGCTGAGGCGGGGGATATCCACACCCTCGAGCTGGTCTGCGAAGTTGGGGTCGTTCTTGTAGCGGTCGATGGTTGCATCGATTTGTTCAGCATAGGGAAGCTGTGCAATCTCGATTTCGCTCGGCAGGACATTCATAATGTCGGTCTGAATGCCGCCGACTGCGTGAACGATGAAGCCGACCATGATTGCGGGTGCAACCGCGGTGCCGATTGAACGGACAAGGGACAAAGTTGCAAGAGCGGAGTTGCTCTCCTCATCGCTTGTGTTCTGGAGCATCATGTAGTTGAGCGGAGTGCCCATGGTAAGGCCGAGGCCGAAGCCGATGAGAACGAGGGAAATGATGACATTGAGCAGATTGACAAAGCGAACTGCAACAAAGGATAGATACAGGCAGCCGATTATGGTGGTGATGAAGCCTGCTGCCATAACTATCTTTGCGCCGCGCTTGTCGATAAGCTTACCGGACATCATAGATGAGCCGCCGGCACAGAAGCCGAGGATAATTACGAAGTAGCCGCCGCTGCCGGAGGGAATGCGCAGCGCATTCTCGGAAAACTGCGGAATGAATACCATACCCATCATAGAGCAGCCGACAACTACGCCGAGCGCCAGAGTAATCATAATCTGACGGTTGCTTGCGTACTCAATGTGGAAGATGGGGTCTTCTGCCTTGCGCTCAACGAGCACGAACAGAGGCAGAAGCACGAGGGGTGTTACGAGGAAGGGCCATACACCGATTGAGGTGATGGAGTTTACAAAGTCGAAGAAGTCAAGATTCTTCAGACCGTAAAGCAGGGAGAGGATAATGACGGTCATCAGCAGAGTGCCGAGCTTATCCGTCGCCTTGATATCCTCAGCGCGGTTGTTGGGCAGAACAATGATGCCCGCTACAACGATGAAGATGCAGATGGGAACATTGATGAGGAATATCCACTGCCACTGCGAAACGCCTGCAATGTCAAGAATTGCGCTGCCGACGGATGCGCCGAGAACATTTGCGATGCCGTAAACCGCGCCGACAAGGCCGAGCGCCATACCGCGCTTTTCCTCGGGGAAGCTTGTGCCGAATTCAGCGGTTGCGACGGGCATAATGCCGCCTGCGCCGGAGGCCTGAATTACGCGGCCGAGCATCAGCACGAGGAAGCTGTCAAACGATGCCGACAGCGCGCAGACAACGGAGCCTGTGCCGAACAGGGCAACGCTCAGCAGATAAATCGGCTTGCGGCCCATACGGTCTGCCAGCTTGCCCGAGATGGGGATAATGGCAGCGTAGGTGAGTGTGTAGATTGTAATCATCCAGATGCCGAGGCTTGCGTCAACGCCGAGCTGACTCTGAATGATGGGGCGTGCGGGGGTGATGATACCGGTGTCGATTGCGCCGATAAACAGTCCCAGCAGGTAGATTACAGCCATCCAGACGAGGCTTTTGCCGCCGGATTCGGACTTAATCTCTTTGTTTTTGGATGCGTGCTTGCTCATAGTCTGTTTACCAATCCTTCTAATACTGCTTCTAATTCAATCAGCTTGCTTTCGTCCACATCAGAGAACGCCTTTTCCAGACCGATGTGGTGTGCCTCCATCAGCTTGGGGATAAGACTCTTCGTGCTTTCGCTGAGCGAGAGCTTATTCTTTCTGCGGCAGCTCGGGTCATCGTCGCGGTAAATAAGACCCTTCTTGACCATAGCGTTTATCTGCCTTGAAACAAGCGCCTTGTCAACATCAAGCGCCGATGCAATGTCGCTCTGACTTACATCGTCAGACCTCATAATGGCAACAATTATATGGTATTCAAGAAGCGAGATGTCATATTCCTTGAGCCACTGCTCCTGCATACGCCTGACGCGCTTGTGAAGCTCGCCCAGACGCACAGCCAGCCGCTCATACCGTTCCGCAGAATTCATATCCGTTCTCCGTATCTGTAAAATTTATGCTCTTACCGCAGAGCAAGGGTCGGACAATAAGAGAATATAGCACGCTTTTGTTGACTTGTCAACTATTGATTTTTCAACAAAGGCATATTTGAGTGTCGGCAAACATATAATTATATAGGCGTGTTTGTCCGCCTTACATATTTAATTAAGATTTTTTCGATTACTTTCCCATTTTCTGCAATATCGGCAGGGGACATTCCGTCTTTATGTGTAGAGCGAGATAAACACAAAATACTACAAGGAGGAAAACATAATGCTGCTTGCAAAGCTTCAGTTCAAGGTTGCTAACTGGATTTTCTGGAATGCCATTTTCGATTGGCCCTTCTAATCAAGAAATCAGGTTTGTCTTCATAAGTATCCCGACCCTTGGTCGGGATACTTTTTTATTGCACTTGCACCGCTGTGTGATATAATCGCAGTAAGATGTACCTAAGGAGGTTATTCTGTGTACAGACTTATGATTGTTGAAGACGATGAGGGCATCGCCGCCGCGGTCAAGACTCAGGCGGAGGCCTGGGCATTCGAGGTTCATGTTGTTGAGGACCTGCGCAATGTTACCGCGGAGTTTGCCGCCTTTCAGCCTCACATCGTTTTAATGGATATATATCTTCCCTTTTACAACGGCTACCACTGGTGCAGCGAAATTCGCCGCGTATCCAATGTGCCCATCATTTTCATATCCTCCGCGGCGGACAATATGAACATCGTTATGGCGATGAATATGGGCGCTGACGATTTCATAGCAAAGCCCTTTGACGGCAATGTGCTTATGGCAAAGGTGCAGGCACTTCTGCGCCGCACCTACGATTTTGCCGCATCGGCACCGGTGCTTGAGCACCGCGGCGCGCTGCTAAGCACGGGCGATAACAGTCTAACCTACGCGGGCGCGAAAATCGAGCTGAGCAAGAACGAGTACCGCATACTGCTCTGCCTTATGGAGAACAAGGGCAAGGTTGTATCGCGCGAGAAACTGATGGAGCGTCTTTGGGAGACCGACAGCTTTGTTGATGAGAACACCTTGACGGTCAATGTTAACCGTCTGCGCAAGAAGCTCGATTCGGCAGGGCTTCAGGGCTTCATTGCCACAAAATTCGGCGTAGGCTACATTGTGGAGTGAGCCTATGATGAAGTTTTCAGCCTACATTAAAGCAAAGCGGCGCGCACTCGCGCTGTTTTGTCTGTTTGCGGCTATTCTCTGCGCCTCGTTTGCGCTGTACCGCCTGCCGATGTACGCGGTGCTTTATCCGCTTGCGCTGTGCCTGCTGCTCGGTATCGTGTATCTTATCACCGACTACTCGCGCACAAAGAGCATTCACCGTCAGCTTTCGGGCATTCGCGACCTCACGGGCGCACTCGTGGAAACTCTGCCCGCAGCCGAGAGCATTGCCGATGCAGATTATCAGGAAATCATCACGATGCTCAAGGCCGAGTTTGCCGCGCAGGAGACCGCAGCCGATGCGCGCTATCACGAGCTTCTGGATTATTACACCGTGTGGGTGCATCAGATCAAGACTCCCATAGCCTCGATGAAGCTGAGCCTGCAGAATGAGGACACTCCGCTTGCGCGAAAGCTCAGCTCCGACCTTTTCCGCATTGAGCAGTATGTCGAGATGGTGCTTGCATACCTCCGACTCGGCTCGGACTACACCGACTATGTGTTTAAGCAGACCGATGTCGACTCCGTGCTGAGGCAGTCGGTCAGAAAATTCCGCTCGGAGTTTATAGGCAGAAAAATCGGCCTTGAGTACGAGGCGGTGAACACCTCGTTTGTAACCGACGAAAAGTGGTTTGCCTTTGTTGTTGAGCAGGTGCTTTCAAACGCGCTCAAGTACACAAAGGAGGGCAGCATCAGAATTTATCTGCGCGAGCCTAAGACTCTCTGCATTGCCGACAGCGGCATAGGCATCGCGCCCGAGGACCTGCCGCGCATATTCCAGAAGGGCTACACGGGCTGCAACGGCAGGGCGGACAAGTCCGCAAGCGGACTCGGCCTTTACCTGTGCAGGCAGATATGCGACGGACTCGGAATCAAGCTTGCCGCAAGCTCCGAATTGGGCCGCGGCACCGAAATTTCGCTCAATCTTGAGCAGTATGAACTGAAAAACATCTAAATCTTACGGTTTCGTAAGTTTTGAAGCGGGAAATGTAAGCCGATTCTATGGTGATGCGTTTCCCGTTTTGTTAAGATATGACCATGAAATCACTTGGAGGTCATCAATATGAACATTCTTGAAGTTAACGGACTTAAGAAAGTCTATTCCACCCGCTTCGGCGGCAACAAGGTTGAAGCTCTGAAAAATGTGAACTTCACCGTAGAAGAGGGCGAATATGTCGCCATCATGGGTGAATCCGGCTCCGGAAAGACCACCCTGCTGAACATTCTCGCAGCACTCGACAAGGCCACCGCAGGCAGCGTTAAGCTCGACGGCAAGGAGCTCAGCTCCATCAAGGAATCCGCAATTGCGGAATTTCGCCGCGACAACCTCGGCTTTGTTTTCCAGGAGTTTAATCTTCTCGACACCTTCTCCCTTGAGGACAACATCTATCTGCCGCTCGTGCTTGCAGGCAAGTCCCACAAGGAAATGTCAGAGCGCCTTGCTCCCATCGCAGAGCGCCTCGGCATCAGCTCTCTGCTCAAGAAGTTCCCCTACGAGGTATCCGGCGGTCAGAAGCAGCGCGCAGCAGTTGCACGCGCAATGATTACAAACCCCCGCATCATTCTCGCCGACGAGCCCACCGGCGCACTCGACTCCAAGGCAACCGATGAGCTGCTCCGCCTCTTCGCCGAGGTTAACGAGCAGGGTCAGACCATTCTGATGGTCACCCACTCGGTCAAGGCAGCAAGCGTTGCAAACCGCGTTCTGTTCATCAAGGACGGCGAGGTTTACCACCAGATTTACCGCGGCAACGACACCAACGAGCAGCTTTATCAGAAGATTTCCGACACACTCACTATGCTTGCGACAGGCGGTGACAGAAAATGAAAACCGGCTTCTTCCCCAAGCTTGCGTGGACGGGAATCAAGAAAAACCGCAAGCTCTATGTCCCGTACATTCTCTCCTGTATCGGCATGATTACGATGTTCTACATCATTCAGAGCATCAGCTACTCCGACCTTCTCACTCAGATGAGGGGCGGCGGCAACCTTGAGACCATTCTCGGCCTCGGCAAGTTCGTCATTGCTGCCTTCGCGCTCATCTTCCTTTTCTACACAAACTCCTTCCTCATCCGCCGCAGATACCGCGAGTTCGGTCTTTACAACATCCTCGGTATGGATAAGCGCAGCATCAGCCGCATCATTGTGTGGGAGTCACTTATCATCGCAGTCATCAGCATTGCTGCAGGTCTTGTTCTCGGCTTTGCTCTTTCCAAGCTTGCTGAGCTCGGCCTCGCAAATGTTGTTCACGCCGACATAAATTACAGCTTCACCATCTCCGGCAAGGCATTTGCCTACACCGCCGAGATGTTCGCAGCAATCTTCGTTCTGCTCCTCGTCAAGTCACTCTTCCAGGTTCGCCGCTCCAGACCCCTTGAGCTTCTCAGCAGCGAAAAGGCAGGCGAGAAGCCTCCCCGCGCAAACTGGATTTTCGCAGTAATCGGCCTGCTCATTCTCGGCGGCGCTTACTACATCTCCGTTTCCATCAAGAGCCCTCTGTCGGCAATCACTCTGTTCTTCGTTGCGGTTATCATGGTCATCGTCGCAACCTACATTCTGTTTATGGCCGGCTCCGTTGCACTGTGCAAGCTGCTGCAGAAGAACAAGAGCTACTATTATAAGAAGAACCACTTCGTTTCCGTATCCTCAATGGTCTACCGAATGAAGCGCAACGGCGCGGGTCTTGCATCAATCTGCATTCTCTCCACCATGGTGCTTGTCATGCTGACCTCAACCTCCAGCCTGTACTTCGGCGCAAACGACTCCATCGAGGCTCGCTTCCCGACTGACAACGAGATTGCTCTCGATGTTGAAGGTCTGGACAATCTCTCCGATGAAAAGCTCTCCACAGTGCGCGAGGCTTATGAAAAGGTCTTTGCCGAGCACAATGCCGTACCCGAAAATGTAAGCGAGTACCGCTACTGCGCAATCACCGGTCTTATGACCTCGGACAGTGTAGATGCCGCAGATGTCCTCGATATCGGTCTCGGTTATGAGGATTTTCGCCAGCTTTACTTCGTAAGCCAGGACGATTACAACAAGGCCATGGGCACCGACATAAGCCTCGGCGAGAACGAGGCAATGCTGTACACCATGCACGGCACTTACGACCGCGACACACTTGAAATGAACGGCATGAAGCTGAACATTGTCGGCACTCTCGACGATTTTATAAGCATCAGCGATGCAAACACCATCATTATGCCCTCGCTTCTGTTCGTCGTTCACGATTACGAAGTCCTGCGTCCGCTTGAGAGTATGATTGACAACACGGGCGATTCCATGCTTTCAACATACTGGAACTACGGCTACGACCTCAGCACCTCCGACGAGGAGGCAATCGCAATCTACCGCGAGCAGACGGACTGCCTGAGCGATATTGAATTTCTTATGGCTGACAACAACGGCTACGGCTTCTCGGGCGGCTGCAAGGCAGACGAGATAGCAGACTTCTTCACCACCTACGGCGGTCTGTTCTTTATCGGCATCATACTCAGCATCGTTTTCATCTTCGCTGCGGTTATGATTATCTACTACAAGCAGGTTTCCGAGGGCTACGAGGACCAGTCCCGCTTCGAGATTATGCAGAAGGTCGGTATGACCAAGGCAGACATCAAAAAGAGCATCAACTCTCAGGTTCTCACCGTATTCTTCGCACCTTTAGTTTTCGCAGGTATGCACCTTGCCTTCGCCTTCCCGCTCGTGTGGAAGCTTCTGCAGCTGTTCAACCTGCGTAACCTCAGCCTCGTAATCTGGGTCAACATCGGCGCATTCGTTGTCTTCGGCATCTTCTACGCCATTGTTTACAAGCTCACCGCAGGCGCATATTACTCCATCGTCAGCGGTTCCGACAGCAAAAGCTGACCGAATCCTTTCTATAACAATCCCGCCCCGGACAACTGTCCGGGGCGGTATTGTTATTTCTATTCACTTGCGGCCCTGCAGACAGAAGGGTAGCTCCATGCGGTGCATTTCAAGCAGCTGCTTATCACACAGAATTTCATCCGCTTTACCGTCGGCAACAATGCTGCCGCCATCGAGCAAAAGCACACGCCCGCAGGTATCGAGTATCATATCGAGGTCGTGCGAAACAATGAGCTTTGTCATGCTGAGCTTATTTATGGTGTTTATCACCGTTCTGCGATTGACGGGGTCGAGCGCGATTGACGGCTCGTCCATAATGATTATTTCAGGCTGCATAGTGAGGATGGTGGCAATTGCCGCCATACGCTTCTCGCCGCCCGAAATTTTGTGGTTGTAGCGGTGCTTCAGCTCGGCAAGGTTTAACTGCTCAAGCACCTCGTCAACACGCGCATCGGCGTCCTCGCCGGACATTCCGTAGTTGCGCGGCGCAAAAATCATATCCTCGTAAACTGTAGGCATGAACATCTGATTGTCAGAATCCTGCAGAACATAGCCCATCTTTCTGCGAAGCTGGGCGAGATTTTTCTTTTCAACGCGCACACCGTCAACCGCGACCTCACCCTCATAGGGCAGAAGTCCGAGCAGTATTTTCATAAGCGTCGATTTTCCCGCACCGTTTGCGCCGATAATGCCCACAGACTCACCGTCGGCAACCGTCAGGCATATATCGCTGAGCACAGGGCAGCTGCGCTCGTATGAGAATGACACATTCTTAAACTCTATCATATCTGCACCTCAAACAAACAGATTTCCGAGCATCATCGCAAGGTCAAAGTATCTTGCCGCGAAAAACAGCGCAAGGCATACCGCTGCGTAGGCTATATCCTTTGCGTCTATGCGCTTAACCTTGGCGTAATAGAACTCGCCGCAAAAGCCGCGCAGCTGCATACTCTGGTACAGCTCCGAGGCTCTGTCCATACTTCTGAGCAGAAGCTGACCGAGAAACGAGCCCCACGCGGAAATGTGAATTCCCTTTTGCCCGGGGGCGCGCAGCGCATACGCCTCAGTCATAATTGACACCTGCTCGACCATCACCGATATGTAGCGGTAGGTCAGCAGAAACAGCGTAACCAGTATATCGGGCACATGCAGCTTTCTCAGCGCCGCACACAGCGCGTCGACCTTTGTCGTGGCAATCAGCAAAAACGACGCCATAAGCGAGAACACGCCCTTGCACATCAGCGTAATCATTGAAATCACGCCGCCGCTTATCGCAGTACCCCCGACATACAGCAGCGGCGCTTTATCGAGAAACGGATTGACGATGCCGACCGCCATTACAATCGGCAAAATGTATCTGAGCTTGTGGAAACAGGTTTTCACGGGAATACCGCTGAGCTGAAAACCGAGCACCGCAAACAGCACCATCACTACAATGCCGCTGAGATTGTACTTCGGGAATGAGACCGTTACCAGTATGTATGCAATTGTAACAAGAAGCTTAATAAGAGGGTGCAGCCGATGGATAAAGGAATTCCCCGCAGCAAGCTCCTCCATGGCCTGAAGCTCAGACCACGCTGCCGATGCTTTGTTCATATTCTGCTCCTGCTACTGTTTTTGAAAATGTCGAAAATGGGCATCCTGTGGATGCCCATTTATTATATCGGGATTTCTTGTTATTTCAAGTTATTGTTTGTTTTTCTTGCGGAAAAAGCCGCCTGCAAGGCAGACAAGCAGTGCGATGCCCGCAACTGCGGCAGAGCCGACAAGACCGGATACGGTGGTGCCTGCTGGATTGTCGGGATTGCCTGCGAATGCGTAGTCGGGCAGGATGGAGGTGCTCTCCTGAATCGCTCCCGCCTTATCTGCGGCAGAGCTTGCAACACCGAAGTTGTCCTCATCAAGTCCCATATTCTCGGAATAGCCTGCCTCGGCATTGCCGAACATTGACCATTCAAGGCCATCGGGATTGCCGCTTGCAATCAGGGACAGTCCGCCGCCAACGACCGCAACGACAACAGCGAGAATAACGATTGTGGTCTTAAGCGAAGTTCTGCCTTTAGCGGAGCCGTCATTTTCAACATCGGGCAGCAGCTCGGGACGGGCCTCGTACACAAACAGCAGCACCGCTGCGGTGATTATGCCTTCAATCAAACCGATTGCAAGGTGAATGGGCTGCATGATTGCGCAGAAGGTGCCGAAGGGCAGCTCAGTGATGCCCGAAACCGAGGTTTCCAGAACAACCGAGAATGCGCCCAGCTGCAAAGTAACAACGCAGCCGATAATTGAAGCAATTATAATCTTCAGGCGGTTTGCGGCCTTTGTGCCCTTGCCCGCAAACCAATTGCCCTTCATAATCGGGCGATAGATAAGGAAGTAGCCGACAAAGCAGCCGTAGAACGCCATATTCCACACATTCGCGCCCAGCGCAAGCAGTCCGCCATCAGCAAAGAACAAACACTGAATTGCCAGAATTACTATCATCGACAGGAAGCCTGCCCACGGGCCGAGAACACCCGTCAGCATCATTCCGCCGCACATATGGCCCGAGGAGCCTGTGCCGGGAATGGTGTAGTTAATCATCTGACCGGCAAAAACCAGCGCAGACATTACCGCCATAGCGGGCAGCTTGTCAACCGCGTCGTCCTTTCTGAGTTTATGTACGGATACACCTGCCGTAGCTGTTGACGCAACATACATTGTCGCTGCAACTGCGGGTGCAACCAGCGCGTCTGCCATATGCATACAAACACTTCCTTTACCTTTTTGTGCTTTTATAATATGTTGCGAAAAAGCTTCCCACAAGCCCCCCAGGGGGATAAAAATTACACTCAGCCGTTGATTTTGCAAGGGGGATAAGGGCATATAATCTGTGCAGATTCCCCAAAATTCCACCCTGTTTTTCGAGTTGTAAGGCATTTAGCGATATGTCCTTTTGTGCCAAACGCCGAAAATTGCAGCAAAAATCCCCCGTATAGGGATTCAGCTGAAATTATCTTTCAGAAATTCGTATCCCCCCACGGGGCTTGTGCGGTGAAATTTTCGATGTTATCCTTTAACCATCAGATGTTTTAGGTGTTTTAGTCTTTACCCGATGCGGTCTCCCACGCATCATCCGTCTTCTCCTTTAGAAAACCGGCAGAACGAAAAAAATCGTTCTGCCGGTTTCTTTTAGCTTCTGAGCAGCTTGCCCCATGTCCACTCGCCGACTATACCGTCGCGCAGGGTGGAGCCTCGCTTCTCCTGAAATTTTCTGACCGCTCTTTCGGTGTTTTCCTCAAACCGTCCGTCAATCGCAAGAGTTTTGCCGTCAGCGCCAACATAGCCTAACTGCTTCAATATGCGCTGCACGGTTTTGACCTCCGCGCCCGTGCTGCCTTTTCTCAGAACGGACAAAGTAATCTGCACTGTTCTGACGGGTACTGCGGGAGTGCCGTCAGCCGCAACATAGTCAACGCCGTAGTAGCTACACACGCCGCGGCAGATTGCCTCGCCGATTGCGTCGGTGTTATTGATAATCCACCTTGCGATGTCCGCGCTGTCGTGGAAATCGACCTCGAGATACACGCACAGGGCGTTGGTGTTTCTTATCTCGTAGTAGCCTGCGGTTTTGATGCCGCGGCTTGAGCCGTAGAGGGAAATCTTGCGCACCTCGTCATAGATGGGCTGCGCCGCCGCAAGATGGGCTGCGTCCTTTTCGGACACATACGCCTCTGCGCCCTTGCCGCCGCCTGCGTTGGTGTGGATGCAGATGTGCATATCCGCGCCCCACGCATTCGACTCGTTGACGCGCTCGTACATTGCGTTTGTGCCGTCGGTTGTGTTTGTTTTTGCCTCAAAGCCGCAGCGCTCAAGCGCGGTCTTGCAGGCAGCTGCTATTTTTCTGCACTGTACGGCCTCGTTTGTGCTGCCGTACGCATAGATGTTCCGAACCTGGTCGCTCGGAGACAGATAAATCTTCTTTGCCATACTTATCCTCCCTGCCGTTACATTATATGTTACATTGCGCGGGTAGTTATTACGCCGTTTTCGCCGACAACAAGCACCTCGCCTGCGTGCTCGGTACCCATATATTTATTGAGCTTGTTCTGCACACCGTTGTGGAGCGAGGTTTCCGTTACAAGCACTTCCATTGCAAAATGCCAGCGGTTATCCTCGGACACGCTGAGGTCGTAGATATACGGCTGCTCATCGACGCAGATAAACTGCAGTTTGCCGTATCTGCTTGATACAAGCAGATAGTATCTGCCGTCGTCATCGCGGATAGCAAGCTTGCCCGCATTGACCTCTGCTAAAATCTCGTCGTAGCTCTTGTCGGCGCTTATATTGCCCTCGGTGTCAGCGGAAAAGCTGACGAAAATCTGATGCTCGCCGTTTTCAACGCGCTGCGCAAGTTCGCTCACGCTTGCGGCAAGCGCATCGAGCAGCTCGGGAGTTGCCGCTGCGGTCTCCGCAGCCTCGCCGTCATACTCGCTCACCACCGCGCCGAGATTTTCCTCGTTTGTGCGCTTTACGAGTCTGCCCTCGGAGTCGAGTCCGCGCAGGCAGCAGTCAACCTCGCCGCAGGACTCCAGCACCTCCCACGGCACTGTGCATTCGCCGTCATCGGCGCTTATTCTGCGCGTCACTCCGCTTGCTCTGTTTTTGAAGTCTATCTGCTTTACAAGCCCGTTCCACTCGGGCGAAAAGCAGAGTCTTAATCTGTTTGCGTTTCCTGAGCCGGAAACAAGCTCATCTCGCTCAGAAATTCTGAGCTCGGAGCCGTTTACTTTTGCTTTTGTCATAAGCTCCTCCTACTTTTGATTCTCGCCGGCATCGTCTGCCGCACTGCGCAGCCTTGAAATGAGATTTTTCAGAAAGGCCGGCATGGGTGCGCCGAGCTTTGCCGCATTCTCGATTACGCTGCCGAGCTCGGTGAAGATATACCACACCGCAACAACGGGAGTTATGATGCAGCCGTAGTTTATACGCAGTATCTCATCGCCGAGATTGTCGGCAATCACGCCGAGCGCAATATCGCACAGCGCCGCTACAAGCACCGCGGCAATGCTGCCGAGCTTGTGCCAAAGTCCCTGACTTGCCGCACGGCTTGTCCATTCGCCGTTTGCGATTGCGGCGAAGGTGCCCGTCAGATAGTCGAGCGCCATTGCCGCAAGCCAGAGCACAACAACCCAGCCCACCCAGCCGAAAAGCGCGGTGCCGAAGGCGATTGACGCCGAAAACGCAGCTTTAATCTGCAGCGCCTTATCGTTTGCTTCCATCGCTTTTTCTCCTTGAATTTTATAGTTTGCCCTTCACATATAGCCTGCATCAGGGCCAAACTTGTACCTTTGCGTACAACAAAAAACGTGTGTGAAAAAGTAAACGAGGATTTTAGCCATTTAAAGCAAAAAACACTTGAGAATGAGCGAAAAAAGTGTTATAGTACATAGCGTCGTATTAAGTATGACATTTTTAGAGATTCTTCCGAGAGGAGTTATTTTATGGAAAAGAGATACGGTTTACCGACCGCCATATCAATGGTTATCGGTATCGTCATCGGCTCCGGCGTTTTCATCAAGGGCGGTAAAGTCCTCAGCCTGACCGGTGGCAATCTGCTGCAGGGTATTGCAGTAGTAGGCATTGTCGGCCTTATTTGCATCATTTGCTCTCTGGTTTTTGCAGAGCTCGGCTCAAGATATGAGAAGGTAAACGGCGTTGTCGACTATGCTGAGGTAGCACTCGGACCCAAGTACGCATACTATGTTGGCTGGTTTATGACAGTTCTGTACATACCCACCATCGTTGCTATGCTTGCTTTCTTCTCCGCAATGATGTTCCTGCAGCTGTTCGGCATTCCCGCCATTGACTTCGCAACAGGTCAGGTCAACCCCACCGCAATCGGCGTTGGCGCAGGCTTCCTGATGATTGGCTACGGCATCAACATCCTCAGCCCCAAAATCGCAGGCAAGCTTCAGGTCGGCATGACCGTCATCAAGCTCATCCCCCTGATTCTGATGGGCATTATCGGCACTATCGCAGGTCTGTGCAATGGCACTACCATGGGAGTCCTCAACTATGTCAACACCGACGCATATGTCGCAGTTGACGGCGCAGGCTTCTTCAAGGCAATCGTAGGCTTCGCATTCGCATACGAAGGCTGGATTCTCGCAACCTCCATCAACGCAGAGCTCAAGAACGCGAAGCGCAATCTGCCCCTCGCACTCATCATCGGCTCCGTTGTTACCATCGTTCTTTACGCACTTTACATCTTCGCAATGAGCTGTGTCGGTGATGTTGATACCATTATCGGCACCTGGCCGTTCGGCGAGGTACTGCCCCGTGTAGCATTCTCCAAGCTCTTCGGCGGCGCATTCGGCACTATCGTTTATGTTTTCATCACCATCAGCTGCCTCGGCACTATGAACGGTCTGACCATGGCTTCCTGCCGCGGTCTGTACGCTCTGTCCGCACGCGGCATGGGCCCCAAGCCCGAGTTCTTCGGCGACATCGACAGCCAGAACAACTTCTCCATGAAGTCCGCTGTTTTCGGCATGATGACCGCAGGTTTCTGGTACGCATGGACTGTTATGATGTGGATGGGCGGCCCCGGACTGTTCGGTGCAGTTCACTCCTTCGAGTGGCTCGCATGGGAGCCTGACGAAATCGGCATCATCTGCCTGTATGTCATGTACATCCCCATGATGATCGGTCTTATGGTCAAGGCAAAGGACCTCGGCTTCTTCCGCCGCTTCGTTCTGCCCGGCCTCGGCCTGCTGTGCTGCCTGTTCTTTGCTTACGCAATCTGGGCCGGCTACGGCGCAAAGCAGTGCATCGGCTTCCTCATCTTCTTCGCATTCGTTATGTTCATCGGTTACCTGCTTAAGGGTAAGGGCAACATTCCTGCAAGAGATTTGAAATAAGCTCAACAAATAGCAAAACCGACGGGTTTCACCCGTCGGTTTTTTGCGCCATGAGGCGCTTCTTGTTCATTAAAACATTAAAAGGCTCCCCTTGAGGGGAGCTGTCAGCACAGCTGACTGAGGGGTGGAAACTTGCACATTCACCCTTTCGGTTTCGCTTTCGCTCAACCACTTTCCCTCAAGGGAAGGCTTTTTTCCTGTCTTTTACCTGCACCAATAAGTTGATGTACATCTCAACTGCAGCTTGCACTTACCGGTCGAGCCTCGGCAACAACGACTATCTGCAGCCTAATAACGGACAAGAAGCGCCTCACGGCGTTGATTGTCAGACTTAACTATTGATTGCACTCACCGGTCGGGACAGCGCAAAAACGATACGCAGGTGCGGTGCAACGGATAAGAAGCGCCTCACGGCGCCGGTCGGGTTATGGCAGTAAAGAATAGCGGAAGCGGTGCAACGAAATTGAATCCCCTCGATTTAAAATCGAGGGGATTTTATTGTTTTATTGCTTTGCGCGTACGATTTTTCTTGACGGGGCCGAGCCGCTGATAATAAGCGGTACATCCTCTGTGATGACGCTTGAGGTGTCAAGGCCGTACCAGCGGACCTTTGAGCCTGCCACATGGCGTATCGCGTACTTGGAGCGGAGGATGAATTCGTCAAAGCCGTAAAGCTCGCTCTTGGCATTGACCGAGCGGTGAATCATACAGAACTTGAAGGTGCCGACGGTGGACGGTCCGTAAATGGAATACTTCTTGTCCTGCTCGGGAAGCTCGCCGCTTTCCTGAAGGTCGGTTACTATCTGACGCAGATAGACATTCACGCGCTGAGAGCACTTGAAGCCGAGATTAAGC
>JAZUJB010000061.1:0-3179 GCA_045642545.1 Oscillospiraceae bacterium | reverse complement strand
GCGATTTTATCATTTTCACACTCCATTTGATTTTTGGGGTCGGGCGCAGCTTTTCGGGTAATATGTAAACCGCGCTCAACCATAAAAGACGGCAAACAAACGGAGATATTGCAAAAAACTGAAGAAAACTTATAAAAAAAGGAGCCTCCCGTTCGAGAGGCTGCTTTTTTTCGATTAAAATTACTCGATGCCGTTGCTTGCCTTGTATTCCTTCCAGAGCTTGTTGCCCTTGCAGATGTAGACGAGTGCGATGATTGCGCCTACAAGGATAAGCCAGCCGCCGAAGGAGCCGGTGTCGATGAAGGTGATGGCGCAGGACAGAACTGCGTATACAACTGCGATGATTGCGCCTGCAAGACTCTTCTTGGTGTGAATCCAGACGCCGAGAGCTGCGATGATGATGCCGTCAATGGGGAACATTCCGCCGAGAATCTGGAAAACTGCGGTTGCTGCTGCGCAGATGTAAAGAACGATTGCCGCGGACTTGATTTCCTTGCGGATTTTCTGGGGACATACGGAGTCAAAAAACTCCTTGCGGGTTGCTGCCTTGGGTGCAGGCTCGCCTGCTGCTGTCTGAACTGCGCCGCACTCGGGGCAGAACTGAGAGCCGTCGGGGATTTCCTTGGAACAGTTGGAACAGAACATATTATTGTCTCCTTGCTAATATTTTCCTTTGCAATTACATTAAAACATAAAGTTATATGTTTTTCAACAAATATATTAAGAATATGCCGTGATGATTGACTATCAATTGCAAAGGTGTTAAAATCCAATAAATGTACGGGTATCGATATTTCCCGTGCGGATTTTGATTTGAGCCTACAACATTTTGAATAGGAGAACAAAAAATGAAATTCGGTGTACTTAAAGATATAAAAAACGGCGAGTACCGCGTAATTGCAACCCCCTGCGAGGTCAGCACTCTTGTTGACGACGGCAACGAGGTTTTCGTTCAGCACGACGCAGGTCTGCGCGCAGGCTTTGAGGATGCGGAATACGCAGCAGCAGGCGCAACCATTCTCGAGACCAAGGAAGAGATTTACGCTACCTGCGATTTCGTCGCAAAGGTCAAGGAGATTGAGCCCAGCGAATACGACCTTCTCCGCGAGGGTCAGATTATCTACACCTGCATCCACCCCGCTGCTCATCCGCAGGAGCTCGAGGCGCTTATGGCAAAGAAGGTCATCGCCTTCACCGCTGAGGATACCCACCGCTACGGCTCCCCCAACTGCGAGGCTGCAGGCAAGGCAGGCGTATTTATGGGTCTGTACTCAATGATGAGCTTCAACGGCGGCTGCGGCAAGTTCGTTTCCGGTCTGGGCGCAGCACCCAATGTCAAGGCAATGGTCCTCGGCTGCGGCACTGTCGGCAAGGCAGCAATCGATACCCTCAAGCAGATGGGCGCATGGGTAAGCGTCGGCGCAAGAAGCATCGGCAGCCTGCGCGAAATCAACGAGATGTATCACGGCGAGGTCAACACCTTCGTTTCCAACAAGTTCAATATCAAGAAGCTTCTGCCCGAGGTTGATATGGTTGTCAACTGCGTTCGCTGGCCGAAGGATGCAACCGAATATCTCATCGACCGCGAGATGGTAGCATCAATGCACAAGGGCTCCGTCATTGTCGATATCTCCAACGACTACGGCGTAATCGAGACCTTCCACGAGACCACCCACGCAGACCCCATCTACATTGAAGAGGGCGTTGTCCACTACTGTGTCGGCAATATCCCCGGCGCAATCGCAGGCTCCACCTCCGTTGCATACGCAGCCTCCGTTCTGCCCCACTTCAGAAACATCATGAAGAACGGCGTTGCAGGCGCCTGCGCAAGAGACGGCTTCCTGCGCAGAGGTCTTACCGTTTACAAGGGCTACCTCACTCACGAGGAGTCCAGCAAGATTCAGAACAAGCCCTGGGTAAAGCCCGAGGTCATTCTCGGAATCACCGACAAGAAGCTTGACTACGCACCGTTCAACACCAGCACCCGTTCCGATTTCTACTATCCGGAATTTGCAGATGCCTGCGTTGAATTCAAGTAAAGCATAATAAAAGCCCCCGATGCAAAGTGCATCGGGGGCTTGTTTTTTTATATTCAGAAGCTTGCGACGGGGTTTTCGGGAACCTCGCAGTCCTCGTGCGAAACGAAGGTCAGCACGGGGCCCTTCTTGCCGTAGGCGCGGCTGAATTTGTGGTTGATGCGCGCGGTGAGGATATGCCATGAGTCGCCGACTATGCTGTCGGACTCCTCCCACTTGCAGATGAGGCCCGCAAACTGAATATCGTCAGCGCAGCAGGTCATGACATGTCTGCCGACAATGAAGCTGTTGGGAGGCAGCTTCTTGCGCTTTAAGTAGCGGCACTTGAGGCGGACAAGCTTGTCCTCATACTTCTGCGGCTCCTCGGACATATCGCGGTACCAGATTGCGTAGTCATCGTCGCCGATTTCGATTACGGGTGCGTTGATGTCATACGGCAGGGGGTCCTCAATCTCGTCATAGCGGACGGTGCCGTCCTCGTACTCGTATGCGATGTCGCTGCGGCGTGATGCACCGCGGACCAGCTTGTGCAGAGTCATCTGGTCGATGTTGTCGTTATAGCGGTTGAAAACAACGAGCTCCGCGCTCTTGAGCTTGTCATACACGAGGTTGCGCATATTTGCGTTGTAGCTTTCGAAGCTGCGCGCGTCTGCAAAGCAGAACTCCTGATAGACCATCCACAGCTCGGGCAGAGCGTTGTAAAGCTCGTCGAGCAGCCACATGCCGTTGTACTCGATGACAACGCGCTCGCAGTCGTTTTCGTCAAGCCACTTGCGCAGGTTGGCGCGGGTCAGGTCCTTGATATCCTCAACAACCCTGATGAACACATTGGGTGCTGCAAACTGGTCGGGCTCGTACTCCTCCTCGCCCTCTTCGCAGACGATGAGCAGGGTACGCTCGCCGCTGTTGAAGCGCTTGTCCTCAAGGGTTTCCTGTATGAACTTCGTTTTTCCGCTTTCGAGAAATCCCGTGAACAGAAATAGGGGTATGTGTTTAATTTCTGCCAATGTTAAACAGCTCCTTAATTGCCTGCTCATTAATCTTTGAGCCGATTACGCACAGTCTGCCGGTAACGGCTGCGCCGCCGCGGCGAACATCTGCCTCGCCGGGAACATAGTCAAAGTAAATCCACTCGCCGTCGGT
>JAZUJB010000060.1:0-3892 GCA_045642545.1 Oscillospiraceae bacterium | reverse complement strand
TATATAAAGCTTAGCCTCATCGGAAATATCAGACCACGCGGTTATTTCAACACCTTCAGGAATTGCTTCCTTATCGTCTGCACCGAAAACAGGACAGATTTTCACATCAAAGCCATGCTCCAGCAGAAGCTTCCTTGCCTTGAGTGTGAGTTCAAGACCCGTATCTCTGAAAGGATTCGGGCATAAAACAATCAGTTTTGCCATCTTTTCTCCTTAAAGGCATGCGTGTGATGCCTCAACCACTGCCTTTGCATCAATTTCAGCAACGGTATGCTCACCTTTTTTCATATAGCATAAATACTCACGATTGCCCTCTGGCCCTTTAATAGGTGAGAAATCAAGACCCATAACCGTCATATTTACAGTAGGCGCGAAGCTGAGAATACTTTCGATAACGGACAGATGCACTGCTTTGTCACGCACAACGCCTTTTTTTCCGACCTCTTCCCTGCCTGCTTCAAACTGCGGTTTAATGAGGCAGACAAGCTCCGCATCGTCCTTCAGCAAGGCACATACTGCGGGCAGTACGAGCTTTATGGATATAAAGGACAAATCCATTACTGCAATATCAATAGGCTCGGGTATCTGCTCATCACTTATATAGCGAATATTTGTTCGTTCCATATTTATGACGCGCTCGTCATTTCGCAGACTCCACGCAAGCTGGCCGTAGCCGACATCAACGGAATAAACCTTTGCAGCACCGTTCTGAAGAAGAACATCGGTAAAGCCGCCGGTTGATGCACCGCAGTCAATGCAGGTTTTTCCGGCTACATCAATGGGAAAGACCTTGAGAGCCTTCTCAAGCTTAAAGCCGCCCCTGCTTACATACGGAAGCGCTGCACCCTTTACTTCTACATTGACATCGGGAAGCACCTGCATACCGGGCTTGTCTGCGCGCTGACCGTTTACAAATACAAGTCCGCTCATTATTGTGGTTTTTGCTCTTTCTCTGCTTTCGGCAAGTCCGAGGTCAAAAACCAGCTGATCCAATCTGATCTTTTTCACTTTGCACCTCTTACAAGGTTAATTGCTTTTTCATAAAGACTATCCACATCAAGCGCACAGTCCTTCATCAATTCATTTACGCTGCCGTGCGGCACGATTCCGTCTCCGAGATTGCACACCTCGGCTCCGTCAAGCTTAACTCCCGCTGTTTCGGCTGCCGCTAAAATAACATTGCCGATACAGCCTGAATTACATACATCCTCTGCAAACAGAAGCTTATGCGTATTATTGAGCGATTCGATGATTTTACCTGTATCAAGCGGCATAATCTTCGAAATCTTAATAACCTCTGCTGATATGCCTTCCGCCGAAAGCTTTTCTGCAAGCGCAGTCATCAGGTTAATGTTTGTGCCGTATGCAGCAAGCGTAATATCTTTTCCGTTTATGAGAACTTCTGCGTTTTCTGCGCTTACGGATTTATACTCGCCCTCGCAGCCTCTCGGATATCTGATTGCAACCGGGCCGTCCATTTCATTTACGGCATAGTCGAGCATATACTCAAGCTCGGCATAGCTTGCAGGACAGAAAATCTGCATATCAGGCACTGAGCTTAAATAGCTGACATCAAAGGTACCGTGGTGCGTTTCACCGTCACTGCCGACGAGACCTGCTCTGTCGACGCAGAACACAACATGAAGTTTAAGCAGTGATACATCGTGTATGAGCATATCGTAGGCTCTCTGCAGGAAGCTTGAATATACCGCAACAACGGGGACAAGTCCCTGCTTTGCCATGCCTGCAGCCATTGATACGGCATGCTGCTCGGCAATGCCGACATCGAAGAAGCGCTCGGGATATTTCTCTGCAAAGCATGAAAGCCCAGTGCCCGATGTCATAGCCGCCGTAATGGCAACAACATCACTGTTTTTGCCGGCAAGCTCGCAGAGCTTATTTCCGAAAACAGATGAGAAGCTTGCCTTTGATGCGCCGAGCTCACCCGTTTCGGGATTGAACGGGCCTACACCGTGGTATTTATCGGGATGCTCCTCAGCATATTTGCAGCCCTTGCCCTTTGTACTCAGAACATGGACAAGAACGGTCGTTTTCATCTCTTTTGCCCAACGAATAACGGTTTCAAGCTGCTCAACATCGTGTCCGTCAACCGGACCAAGATAGTAGATACCCATTGAGTCAAACATATTGACCGGCAGGATTGACTTTTTAAGATATTCCTTAAGCTTGTGGCTTGCATCATAAACCGGCGTGATATTGCCGACAGTGCGGCGATACCAGCGCTTGAAGTTAATGTAGCCGGGCTTGACTCTTTCTCTCGAAAGTAGCTTTGCCATTCCGCCGACATTTCCGTTAATGGACATTCCGTTGTCGTTGAGAATAATGACCATCGGCTCATCGCAGCCGCCGACATTAGCAAGCCCCTCGTATGCAAGTCCGCCAGTCAGCGCACCGTCACCGATTACGGCTACTACATCGTAGTCTTCCTTCTTTATTGTCCTTGCTCTTGCCATACCAAGCGCAAGGGAAACTGAATCGGAAGCGTGACCTGCAATAAAAGCATCGTCATCGGCCTCATAGGGCTTAGGAAAGCCTGAGATACCTCCGTGGCAACGCAGAGTACTAAAGCTGTCTCTTCGTCCGGTAATTATCTTATGAGCATAGCTCTGATGACCTACATCAAAGACGATTCTGTCTTTTTTACTGTCATATACTCTGTGCAAAGCAACGGTAAGCTCAATTGAGCCGAGGTTGGAAGCCAAATGGCCGCCTGTCTTGGAAACACTATCTATAATAAACTGTCTTAGTTCCGCACAAAGTGTATTTAATTCATCAGGTTTTAGCTGTTTAATATCGTTTGAGGAATTGACCTTATTCAGAATATTCAAAACAATACCCCTGAACTTATCTGTTTATTCGCATAATATGCTACTTTATATAATAACAAACCGTGCCGAATATTACAATAGATATTCGACACGGTTTTAAGAATATTCAAATTTAATTCAGTCTTGTGACCATTGAATCTGCGAGTCCACACAGAAATTCGGTATCGGAAAATGCTGAATTCAGCTCGTTCTTTGCATGCTGTGTGAGCTTTTCAATCATACTCATGCACTTTTCTGCGCCGCAAAGCACCATGTAGGTGTTCTTGTTTTCCTGCGCATCCGAACCTACGGGCTTGCCGAGAATTTCGTTGGTGCTGATTACATCAAGCATATCGTCTCTTATCTGGAACGCAGCTCCTATTGAAGCGCCGAACTGAGTTGCAGCCTCCATCATTTTCTCGTCTCCGCCGGCAGCGGCAACGCCCATTTTGCAGGCAGCAATGAGAAGTGCGCCGGTTTTTCTTGTGTTAATCTCGTCAAGCTCTGCCTCGGTAAGAGTCTTGTTCTCACCTATCATATCAAGATACTGACCGCCGCACATACCGTCGGCACCTACTGCATCAGCAAGTATCTCAGCGCAGTTTGCTCTTGCCTCTGCAGGAAGCTCACTTCTGAGAATTGTGCCGAATGCTTCTGCCTGAAGCGCATCACCTGCAAGCACTGCGGTGCATTCACCGAATACCACATGGTTAGTCGGCTTGCCGCGGCGCAAATCATCGTCATCCATGCAGGGCAGGTCGTCATGAATAAGGCTGTATGTGTGCAGCATTTCAATTGCGCAGGCAACGGGCATTGCTTTTTCTATATCGCCGCGCGAAATTCTGCAAAACTCAAGCACTAATATGGGTCTTATGCGCTTGCCGCCCGCAGTGAGGCTGTAATTCATAGACTCAAACAGACCATCCTGCGGCATTCCCTTTTTGCTGAAATATTCAGCAAGCTTAGCATCTACTATTTCCTTGTATTCTTTTGCGGTCATATCAGTCAACATCCTCAAACGGAAGCTCAATAGGCTCGCCGTCGGGTCCTTTCTTAAGCTTTAT
>JAZUJB010000059.1:0-6227 GCA_045642545.1 Oscillospiraceae bacterium | reverse complement strand
GTCCCCGACTCATCCCTGCAGATGACAAAGGACTTCGGAATATCCTCCGCGACATTGATGACCTGCCCGCTCTTTTCCGCGGCATTCAGATATTTTCTCGTTATATGCGACTGGCTGGTGTTATCAAGGTCAAACACGCCGATTATGCTCTCCGTCGGCACAACTGCGCCCGAGCCGAGATGTAGGTACATCAGCCTATCCTGCCTTTCTCAACATGCAGCACCTTGCCGCCAGTGCGGTTTGAGATGCCCTCGTCCTCGCAGCAGGTTATAAGCGTCTGTCCGCCGCCTATGCGGTTGAGCACAAACTCCTGCCTGCGCGGGTCAAGCTCGCTCAAAACATCGTCAAGCAGCAAAATCGGGTACTCGCCCGTTTCGTCAAGGTAAATCTCGCGCTCGGCAAGCTTAATGGAAAGCGCCGCTGTGCGTGTCTGTCCCTGACTTGCGAAGCTGCGTGCATTCTGACCGTTTATCGAAATGATTAAATCGTCCTTGTGCGCGCCCGAAAGGCACTGCTGACTTTCAATCTCCGCCCGTCTGTGTGCCTCCTGATGCTCGCACAAATCGTAGTAAATCTCCTGCGCCGAGCCGAGCGGATTTTTGACGGTGGAAACGGTCTGATACTCAATGCCGAGCTTTTCGCCCGCTCCGGAAAACTCACTGTGAATGGGCGCTGCCTCCTCCTGCAGCCTTACGGCAAACGCCGCGCGGTAGCGGATAAGCTGCGCCGACATTCTACACATTCCATCGGAAAACTCATCGAGCGTATCCAATAGCGAGGGCTTCTCGCGCCAGTCCTTGAGTATTCTCGTTTTGCTTTCGTACAGCTTGTTAAACTGCGAAAGATACTCCGCGTAGCGCGGGCGTATCTGCGAGATTGCGTTATCCATCAGCTTGCGCCGCGCCGCCGCACCCTCTTTTATGAGGTTTAAGTCATCGGGCGAAAACAAAACTGCGGTAATCGTGCCCGCAAGCTCGGAAGCCGTCTTTTTAACGGCATTCACGGTAATCTGCTTGCGCTGACCGCTGCGGAACAAAATTCTCACCGTCTGCTCGCGGTCATGGCTGACCACATCGGCAAGTATCTCCGCGGAATCGTAGCCGAAGCCGATAAGCTCGCGGTCAAATCTCGTTCGGAAGCTCTTGCCCGAGGCGAGAATATACACCGCCTCAAGAAGATTTGTCTTGCCCTGCGCGTTTGCGCCGTATATTACATTTGTTCCGGCAGAAAAATCAGCCGTTTCAAACTCATAATTTCGAAAGCCGTTGAGGGCTATTCTGTTAATTTTCATGCCTGTACAACTTCAAGCTCGAAGCGCTCGAACCTGACCTTGTCGCCTGCGCGGATTTTCTTGCCGCGCTGGGTGCATACCTCGCCGTTAACCTCTACCATACCCTCGGCAATGACATACTTTGCCTCGCCGCCCGTTGCGACCAGTGCCGCAAACTTGAGCAGAGAATCCAGCTTTATAAATTCTGTGTTTATTTCAATTCTTTCCATGGTTTTTCCTTTTAATTTTACTGCAGCTTTATGAATGCGTATATAAGAGCAAAAATTACGAAGGCTTCCGCAACAGAAATCTTCAAAACTGTTTTGCTGTAAAGCTCAGGCTTATCCAGCGCACCCTTGACTACATCATCCTTGATGATATCTCCCTGAACAATCATTACTACAAGAGATACCGCTCCTAATATAATGAGTGCCGTTTTTACGGTTTCAATAGCAATTGCATTGTTGAACACAATGAAAACTATTACGGCAGCGTACATAACCTTTGAAAAGGTATAGCTTAGAAGAGTGAAAAATTTTTGCCTTAGAATACTGTCGTCGTTTTCTCTTTTTATAAACTCGTTGCTCATATATGCTTTATAAGCGCTGACTGAAATCACCGCAGACACTAAAAAGCCCGTTGCAACCAATGCTATAAATAAAATCAGAAAATTGTTCATATTACGCCCTCATCAGATAACTCCGGCTACCTTCAATAAAAAGTAGGCAATTCCGATAAGTCCTATTAAATTTGCAAGTGCAAATTTAAATGTCACTTTTGTTTTCTCCATGCCGTCCATTGTGGCGTAGTTTTTTATTGATTTGGATAAAATAAAGCCGCTTGCCACTCCGGATATGAAGTTCAGCACAATGAAAATAATCAAAGCGCTGCCCATAACTGCAATATCCATTTCTCCGTTAAGATATCTTGCTCTTGAAAAGAGAAAAATGAATATTCCATATATCAGATTACTCTCCGAAAGAGCAAAAACTGCCTTCTTATATTCTTTGAATTCCGCATCGTTGCAGAGCTGCTCATTTTCGCTCAGCACATCTTTTTTTGCTCCGTTTACAAGCACATAAGAAATGACAAAGCCCAAAACGGCGAAAATCAGAACCGCATAAATTACAGTCGGCATATTACGCCCTCAGACGGATGGGGAGAATCATATACTTGAACTTGTCGCTGTCATCAGCAGACTTAATTACGCAGGGTGAGGAATTGGTGTTCAGGCAGATTAAAAGCTCATCTGCAGGTGCTGCCTTGAGTGCGTCCATAAGGTACTTGCCGTTGAAGCCGATTTCGATACCCTCGCCGCTGCCCTCGCAGAAGCAGACATCCTCTGCCTTGCCGATGGGAGTCATGCACAGACAGTCGATGAAGTTTTCGTTGAAGCTCATACGAACGGGATTCTTGGTCTTTTCATCAACGATGAGAGCAACGCGGTCAACTGCGCGAAGAAGCTCGCCGCGGTTTACCTTTACGCTGAACTTGAAGTTTTCGGGCAGTGCCTTCTTATAGTTAAGGAAGTCGCCCTCGAGTCTGCGTGAAACAACAACGGTCTTGCCGACGGAGAAGGAAATGTGATTGCCGCCTACGGAAATCTTAATCTTCTCCTCTGCATCCTGGGTGCTGATGCGCTCGATATCCGCAAGTGCTGCGCCGGGAACGATGAACTCGTTGTGCTCCTCGGGACCTTCTATTTCCTCGCGGCGAACTGCAAGGCGGTAGCCGTCAACGGAAACGAGTGTCAGCACGCCGTTTTCAACCTCGAACATGGAGCCGGTGTAAACGGGACGGCTGTCGTTATCGCTGACTGCGAAGATGGTCTGGTTAATCATGCTCTTGAGAACACCCTGGTCTATGGTGTAGCTCTTAAGACCGTCGACGGAGGGAAGCTCGGGATATTCCTCGGAGGGCATACCCATAAAGCTGAACTCGGTCTTGCCGCATCTTACGGTGGTCATATTCTGCTCATCGCAAATGATGGAAACCATACCGTCGGGCATGCGTCTTACCATTTCGCCGAACAGCTTTGCATCGAGGACAACGGAGCCGGGCTCCTGAACCTCTGCTTCAATATTTGTATAGATGCCCTTCTTGAGGTCGTAGCCTGTTACGCGCAGGTCCTCGCCTGCCTCGAGCAGAATACCCTCAAGTGTGGGAATGGGACTTTTGGAGGCTGCCGCTCTGGAGCTTACGGCAACTGCAGACTGGAGAAGATGCTTTTCGCAGGTAACTTTCATTTCAATTCCTCCCGATTAAAAAATCGTATAAATAAATATATAAATCAATTATTTCAGTAGTAATAGCAGTAGGCAAAAATTCTGTGGAAAACCCGGCGTAAGCCTTGATAATGCTCAATTTTCACTGTGGACAAAAATGTTCATAAATTTTAGGTTTCCAACAGGTCATTTTCGCCCTTGCGACTTTCAACACAAACTAACAGCTTTTCAAAAATCAAAATGTTGAAAAGTCAGTTTGAATTTATGTTCGAAGTGATGTCGCGAACGGTGGCTGCAATGGTGGGGTCGGTCTGAATCATATCCTCAATCTTCTTGATTGAAGAAAGAACCGTGGAGTGATTTCTGTCCTCAAATTCAGCGCCGATTTCCTTGAGCGAAAGATTGGTCAGCGTGCGGATGAGATACATTGCAATCTGACGCGCAATCGCGGTGTTCTTGGAACGGTTCTGTCCGCGCAGGTCCTCTTCCTTGAGAGAGTAGTACAAAGCGCTTTCGCGGATTATAAGCTGAGGCGAGGGGATAAATGTGCCGATGCGCACAACATCCTTTATGGCGCGTTTGACGGCTGCGGTGTCTATCTTACTGTCGAGTATCTCCTTGTATGCCGTAAGGCGCTTTATAACGCCCTCAATCTGACGGACATTTGTGGTGATGGTCTCGGCTATGTAGGTAACCGCGTCCTCCTCGAGAATAAGTCCGAGCTGCGCTGCCTTGGTGCGGGTGATGACCATTCTCGTTTCAATGTCGGGCGGCTGAATGTCAGCCATAAGTCCGCCCTGGAAGCGGGACATAAGACGGTCGTCGAGAAGGCTCATTTCAATGGGCGGTCTATCGGAGGTAATTACTATCTGATGACCTGCCTCATAGATGTTGTTGAAGGTGTGGAAGAACTCCTCCTGAGTTGCCTGCTTGCCTGCAATGAACTGAATATCGTCAACGAGGAAGAGGTCAACATTGCGGTACTTGAGGCGAAACTCCTCGCCAGTGCCTTCCTTTATGGACTTGAGCAGCTGATTTGTGAAATCGTCGCCCTTAATATAAGCGATTTTCGTGCCCGGCTCGCGCTCGCGTATTGCCTGACCGATTGCAAGCAGCAGATGGGTCTTGCCGAGGCCGGAGTTGCCGTAGATGAACAGCGGATTGTATGCGCTGCCCGGCTTCTGCGAAACGGCGTAGGCCGCGTTGTGAGCAAAGCGGTTTGAGTTGCCTACGATGAAGCGGTCAAAGGTGTAGCCCGCCATCTCGGGCAGGGGGTCGTCATCGGGCTTGTGCGCCTGATACTCGCTGAGCTCCTCGCCCGCAAGAACAACAAGTCCGAAGCTTGTCGAGAAAATCTCCGACAAGGCTCCCTTGATTGTTTCGGAAAAGCGGTTTACTATGATATCGCGCTTGAACTCCGAGGTGGTGTGAATAACAAGATTTGAGCCCTCAATTTCGATGGGCTGGCAGTCGGAAAACCAGGTTGAAATGGCGGTCGGAGTAAGCTGCTGCGACAGCACTTCAATGACCGCGCTCCATATATCCTGAAGAGAATTCATATTAAAAACGCTCCTTCTTTTAAGCGATTTTATCCCAATTTATTTAACTAACTAATTATAGCAAAATTATAACCCTTTTGCAATAGATATAATATATATATAGTATGCAAAAATAAAAAATTTTTAAGTTTTTCAACATCCCCTGCCGCTTGCTTGCAAGCTCCGCGAAAAAACGGTATAATATCTGTCAGAGGATATGCTATGACACTACTCAATCAACAGATTTTTGAAAATAAGGAAGCAGCCGCCCTCCCCTCCTTGCTCGAGAGCGGTGGACTTCCTGCGCTCATTTCCGGACTTTCGTCCATTCACAGAGTAAATCTCGCGGGGGCGCTTTATGAAAGACTCGAGATGCCGCTTTTTGTAATCTGCCCCGATGAGGCATCGGTGGACAGCTTTGCGCGCGACTTTGAGTCGATGACGGGCGTTGCGCCGCTGACGCTTTATTCGCGCGATTTTACCTTCTATCCGACTCTTGCGGCATCACGCCAGGCTGAACAGTCCCGTATTGCCGCCTTAGACGCGCTGTGTCGGGGAAATGTACCCGTAGCCGTGTCTACGGTCTCGGCGATGCTTCAGCGCGCCGTGCCGCCCGAGACGCTGAAAAATGCGGGCTTTGAAATTCTTGACGGCGGCGAGTATCCGCCCGATGAGATTGAAAGGGCGCTTATTCGCTGCGGCTACACTCGCACCGAGCAGGTCGAGGGCGCAGGTCAATACGCGCGCCGCGGCGGCATACTAGATTTCTTCTCGCCTATGTATCCCGAGCCCGTCAGAATTGAATTCTGGGGCGACGAAATCGACTCCATGGCCTTTTTTGACGTGCATACTCAGCGCCGCACCGAGTCAATAAATTCCTGCAGTATTCTTCCTGCGGCAGAGGTTTTGCCCGGCCTTGCAAAAAACGGCACGGAGCATGTCTGCTCACTCATGGACGACTATGCCGAAAAGTGCGATAAACGCAAAAAAAGTGAGCAGGCTCAAGCTCTTGCGGCCACTCTTCGCGAGGACGCGGATCGGCTCAGACAGGGGCTTTCCATGTCCGATGCCGACCGCTATCTGCCCATAATTTACGACTTTGCCTGCGGCATGGATTACATCCCGCTCGAGGCTTTAATCGTCTTTGACCAGCCACCCAGATGCGCCGACAGAGCAAAGGGATTTGCAAAGCAG
>JAZUJB010000058.1:0-5799 GCA_045642545.1 Oscillospiraceae bacterium | reverse complement strand
TAACGGTGTGGTTTGTATAGGCAACAGCAGCGGTAACGATGCTCCACGCCTCATCCCAGCCCAGACCGTATTCGTCCATCATTATGCGCATAAGCTCGGGAATGACGAGCGTGGGGTGGGTATCGTTTATCTGAATGACATTATGCTCGGCGAAGCTTCTTATATCGCCGTACTTTGCCATATGCTTTCTTACGATTGTCTGCGTTGTTGCGGACACGAAGAAATACTGCTGCTTTAAGCGCAGGGTTTTGCCCTGAATGTGGTCATCGGCAGGGTACAGTACCTTGGTGATGACCTCGCTCATCGTGCGCTCGGCAAGGCTCTTGACATACTCGCCCTCGGAGAAAAGATACATATCCAGCGCCGAGGTGCTTCTTGCGTCCCACAGACGCAGGGTGTTGATATTCACGCCGCCGTAGCCTGCGATGAGCATATCGCGCGGCACTGCGGTAACGGTTGAGTAGCCCTGATGCTCGGCGTGGTAGTGGCCGAAGCTATCCCAATGGGGGGTGATGTAGCCGCCAAAGCGCACCTCGACAGCCTCATCGCTGCGGGTGACAAGCCAGCCCTCAGCGGCGGTGCGCCAGTCGTCTGCAACCTCGGTCTGCTTACCGTCAACGATTTTCTGTCGGAAGATGCCGAGCTCGTAGCAGATGGAGTAGCCCGTTGCGCTGATGCCGAGCGATGCCATTGAATCCATATAGCAGGCGGCAAGTCTGCCGAGGCCGCCGTTGCCTAGACCTGCGTCATTTTCCGCCTCGAATATATCGGCAGCGCTTCTGCCGAGGTCATTGAGTGCGCCCGTCAGCGCCTCGGATATGCCGAGGTTGAAGGCGTTTTTCATTAGACTTCTGCCCATGAGAAACTCCATGGACAGATAATGCACCTCGCGGCCGTTTTTCTTCTCATCGCCGATTGCGAGAAGGCGGCTCATTATCTCGCGGATAACGATTGCCGAGGCCTGAAATACCTGGTCGTCTGTTGCGTTTTTACTTGTAACGCCGAAGTGCGCGCAGAGCTTATCCTCTATTGCCGAGCGCACCTCGTCGCGGGAAATTTCACTTCTGAACATATTGCTCCCCTTACTCAGATTTTGCTGTTCTTGGGTATTACGATAGGCAGCTTTTCACTGCCCATAAGGGTCTGGTAGGCTGACACGCTGGAGTATTTATCCGCAATAACGGAGCTTAAAATTACATTCTCGCCGACTGAGCCGCCGCGCATGACAATGCAGTTATTCAGCTTTGCGCCCTTTGCGATGCGGACATCGGAGAAGATGATTGAGTTTCTGACCTCACCCTCGATTATGCAGCCGTCTGCAACGAGGCTGTTGCGGATAAATGCGTCCTCGCCGTAGTAGGTGCTGACATCCTCGTGGCTTTTCGTGCGCACGGGACGGTCAGCGGGGAAAAGGTCGGCGCGGCACTCGGGACGGAGCATATCCATGCTGCAGCGGAAATAGGTTTCCGTGCTCATGATGCGCTTTGCATAGCCCGAATGCACATAGACATTGACCTTGCCGCCTGCCTCGAGATATGCGGCGATTGCATCGCGGTGGAAGTGGTAGTGGTTTGCCGCGGCGCAGGAGTCCATCATCGAGATGAGAAGCTCCTTAGAGATTATGTACGCCTCGAGGGAGGCAACGCCCTCGCCCTCGCTCGTCTGATTGAATATCATCGAACGCGCAAAGCCGTCGGCATCGACGACATAGCGGTGATGCTTATACTCGGGTGTTGCTTCGGTGCAGATTGCGGTTATCTCGGCGCCGCTTTTAATATGATGACGCATTGCGTCGCGAAGGTCGAGATTTGCGGCAACATTGCCCTGCACCAGGACGATATACTTCTCGCGAAGCTCGCGGACATAGGTTGAAACCGCGTTGAGCGCCTCTATTGTGCCGGTGTAGTCGCCCTTGTGATACTCGGGCAGACCAAAGGGCGGCAGCATTTTCAGGCCGCCTATTCTGCGGCCCATATCCCAGTCCTTGCCGCTGCCGATATGGTCAAGCAGCGACTGGTAATCGCGCTGCATGATAACGCCGACATCGAGAATGCCCGCATTCATCATTGAAGACAGCGCAAAGTCAATCAGTCTGTATCTGCCGCAGAAGGGCAAGGAGGCGGCAGTGCGTGTGGAAACAAGCTCGCCCAGTCCCGAGACCGAGCCGTAAGCAAAGATTATTCCGTGAAAATCAGACATTGCTCATACCTCCTCAGATTTGTAAATCATAGCGCCCGCGGGCACCTCGGCGCCGCTGCGGATTTCTATATCGGGGCCGCAGGTCGCAACGCCCCAGCTATCGCTGCCGTCGGGGGCAGCGCCCACATGCGCGCCGCTTTTTACAACGGTGTTCTCGCCGATGATTGCATACTCGACAACCGCGTTATCCTCAACAACGCAGCCCGGCATGAGCACGCTGTAGAGTACCTTTGCGCCCTTGCCGACACACGCTGAGTTTGACAGCACGGAGTTTTCTACCTTGCCCTCAATCACGCAGCCCTCGGTGACGATGGAGTGGACAATCTCCGCCTCCTCGCCTGCGTACTGCGGCGGACGCACGGCATTTCTCGAGCGGATGGGCCACTCGGGGTCGTAGAGATTAATCAGTGTGGTCGAAAGCATATCCATATTTGCGTCCCACAGACTTGTGATTGTGCCGACATCGCGCCAGTAGCCGTCAAAGCGGTAGGGCCACAGCTTTTCGCCTGCGGCAATCATATTGGGGATTATATTTTTACCGAAGTCCTTGCTTGAGTTGGGGTCGTTTTCGTCCTCAACAAGGTACTTGCGGAGCTTTTTCCAGTTGAATATATAGATGCCCATTGACGCAAGGTCGCTCTTGGGCTGCTTCGGCTTTTCCTCAAACTCGGACACATAGCCGTCTTCGCCGACATTCATAATGCCGAAGCGTGTTGCGTCCTCCATGGACACCTGCAGCACCGCGATGGTGCAGGCTGCATCGCGCTCGATATGCTCGGCGAGCATCTTCGAGTAGTCCATCTTGTAGATGTGGTCGCCCGATAAAATGAGCACATTGTCGGGGTCGTACATCTCGATAAAGCCGATGTTCTGATAGATTGCGTTTGCCGTTCCCGAGAACCACGAGCCCGACTCGCCCGCCGTCTGATAGGGCGGCAGAATGAACACACCGCCGTCGGCAGAGTCGAGGTCCCACGGCTGACCGCCGCCTATGTAGCTGTTGAGCTGCAGAGGTCTGTACTGCGTGAGCACGCCAACGGTGTCTATGCCCGAATTGGCGCAGTTGGACAGAGGAAAGTCAATGATGCGGTACTTGCCGCCGAAGGGCATATTGGGCTTTGCGACATTCTGAGTCAGCGCGTAAAGGCGTGAGCCCTGACCTCCCGCAAGAAGCATTGCGATGCAGCTTTTCTTCATGGTATCACCTCTCGGAAAATTTCACGACGGCAGGGATATTCACCTCTGCCGTCAGTTATCAGTTAAACTTGTTCATGGCCCTGTCGGGGCCCTCCTTGATATAGCACTGAACGGCGTCAGAAACCTTTTCGGCAAGCGCCGCCATATCCTCGGCGTCCTTGTTCTTGAAGGTGCCCAGAACCCAGTCTGCCATATCGTAATCGGGGTGCGGCGCAGAGCCGACTCCCATGCGCATACGCGGGAACTGGTCTGTGCCGAGGTGCTGAATGATATTCTTCAGCCCGTTGTGGCCGCCTGCCGAGCCGCTCTTGCGAATGCGCAGCTTGCCGACGGGCAGCGCAACCTCGTCGGAGATAACGATAATATGCTCGGGGCTTACCTTGTAGAACTTGGCGGCCTGACCGACTGACTCGCCCGAAAGGTTCATGTAGGTCTGCGGCTTTAATAGCAGCACCTTTTCACCGCCGATGCTGACGGTGGCGGTCAGCGCCTTGAAGCGCAGCTTGTTAATGCTGACCTGCAGCTGCTTTGCCATTGCATCGGCAGCCATGAAGCCGGCATTGTGCCTCGTTCCGTTATATTTGGGGCCGGGGTTGCCGAGGAACACGACAATCCATGATACCCCGCCGTTGTTGCGGAATTTATCAAACACGGGTAAACCTCATAAAAAAAGTTTTTCATAAGCCCCTAAAAAAGGGGCTTATGAATTGAAAGACTTTAAGTAAAATTATTCGAACAGATTGGAGATGGAGATTTCCTCGTATACGCGCTGGATTGCTTCAGCGAATACGGGTGCTACGGACATGTACTTAATCTTGTCGCATGCGGGCTTGTCTGTGGGGTAAGGAATGGTGTCGAGAAGCAGGAGCTCCTTGATTACGCTGTCGTTCAGACGGTCGATTGCGGGACCGGACAGAACGCCGTGGCTTGCGCATGCGTAAACTTCCTTTGCACCGCCGATTTCGACGATTGCCTTTGCTGCGCCGCACAGAGAGCCTGCGGTGTCAACCATATCGTCGAGCAGGATGCAGGTCTTGCCCTCAACATTGCCGATGATGTTCATGACCTCGGACTGATTTGCCTTCTCGCGGCGCTTGTCAACGATTGCCATGTTGCAGCCGAGCTTCATTGCGAAGTTGCGTGCGCGAGCGGTGCTGCCGACATCGGGGGATACAACCATGATGTCATCGTTGCCCTTGCCGAAGATATCGAGATAGTGCTTTGCGAAGAGGGGTGCGCCGAACAGATTGTCAACGGGGATATCGAAGAAGCCCTGAATCTGTGCTGCGTGCAGGTCCATGGTCAGAACGCGGTCTGCGCCTGCTGCGGTAATGAGGTTTGCAACGAGCTTTGCGGAGATGGGATCGCGGCTCTTTGCCTTGCGGTCCTGACGGGCATAGCCGAAGTAAGGAACAACTGCGGTGATGCGGCCTGCGGATGCGCGGCGCATTGCGTCGATCATAACGAGCAGCTCCATGAGGTTGTCGTTTACGGGATTGCAGGTGGACTGTACAATAAATACATCTGCGCCGCGAACGGGCTCGTGAACGGAAATGGAGCACTCACCGTCTGCAAAGTGTGAGCAGGAGCTGTCACCGAGGTCCTTGAAAAGGTGGTTGCAAATTGCCTTTGCAAGCTCGGGATTGGAGTTGCCTGCAAATACCTTAATCTCTTTACCGTGGGAAATCATTTTTAATCGTCCTCTCTGTTTTTGTTCAAAAAATTTGGCCGTTTCTTGCGGCTATATCTTTACGAATATCATTATAACAAACCCCGTTGGAAAATGAAAGGGGCATTATCTCATTTTTTAGCAGAAAAACCAACGCAAATTTGTTTGTCTTTAGGCATTTACAACAAGGCGCTTTTCGTATATAATATTTTAGCAAATTTTTGATGATAATAATGTTTAAGGAATGATATAAATGCTTGAATTTGAAGAATATAAGCAGAAGCTCAACGGCTTAAAGCCCACGCTCGACAATCTGCGCGAGGCACTTCGTCTTGAGGCTGCCGAAAAGGAAATCGAGGAGCTTGAGGGACAGAGCGCACGCGACGGCTTCTGGAACGATGTTGAGAATTCTCAGCGCGTGCAGAAGCGCCTGAAGCAGCTCAAGGGCAAGACCGAGAACTATGCAAAGCTCTGCACCCAGTGGGACGACCTCATGACTCTGTGCGAGATGGCACTTGAGGAGGACGACGACTCCATGCTCGAGGAGCTTGAGTCCGAGTTTGCTTCCTTTGAAAAGCACCTTGAGGATACCCGCCTCGGCACTCTGCTCACAGGCGAGTACGATGCCAACAACGCAATCCTCACCTTCCACGCAGGCGCAGGCGGCACTGAGGCGCAGGACTGGACTCAGATGCTCTACCGTATGTACAATATGTGGGCTGAGCGCCACGGCT
>JAZUJB010000057.1:0-18708 GCA_045642545.1 Oscillospiraceae bacterium | reverse complement strand
CCCCGGACTCTGCCGCGCCCTTGTTCATGACAAGCTCGCGCGGTGCAAAACGGCCTAATTCGTTGAGGATATGGCTCACCGCCTCGGTGTCGAATGCCGCAACGCAGGACTCGCCCGTTGAGATATCGCAGAACGCGACACCTCCGTGGCCCGACACAAAATACACTGAGCCGAGGTAATTGCTCTTGCCCTCCTCGAGCATTGCCGCATCGGTAACCGTGCCGGGAGTGATGATGCGGATTACATCGCGCTTTACAAGACCCTTTGCGGTGGCGGGGTCCTCAATCTGCTCGCAGATTGCGACCTTGTAGCCCTTTGCGATGAGTCGCGCTATGTAGGTCTGCGCGCTGTGATACGGAACTCCGCACATCGGTGTGCGCAGCTCGGGGTCCTCGACGGCTCTGTCGCGCGTGGTGAGCGCAAGGTCAAGCTCCTTTGAGGCGACCTTTGCGTCATCGTCGAACATCTCGTAGAAATCGCCGAGGCGGAAGAACAGCAGGCAATCCTGATGCTGCTGCTTTATTTCGTTGTACTGTCTTTTCATCGGTGTGAGCTCAGCCATGGCGCACAACCTCTTTTCTGCTTAAGTTTGATTATTTAATCTTGTTTGCGAGCTTTTCAGCCTCAAGCTTTTCGCGAAACTGCTCGGGAACGAATTTCATAAACTCCTCCCAGGTGTTATTCGCGTAGTTGAAGTAGAAAACGCCGCTTTTTACATTCTCGGGAAACTCAACCCGTTCGGCATCACTAAGCTCGTGGTCGGAGGCGTATACCCACCAAGACCAGCGAGTTTTTTCAAGACCGCAGGCGACGCAGTCGCACCAGCGGAGAGTGTAATGCTCGGCATCGTTTGCATTTGATGAGCGGAAAACTATGCCGCCTTCATGGAACGAAACATTTGCATAGCCGAAGGTGCTTTCGGACATCAGCCTTGTTGCAAACATCCATATTGCAGAGAGCAAAGCGCCGATTACGGCAACGCCGAGGAATGCCTTGTTGCCGAAGATGAGGGAGTAAGCGATGACCAGCAGTGATGCTGCCGCAAGGCCCATTCCCGCAAAGAACAGCACCTTTGTGCCCTTTGCGGCAAATCTGATGCTCTGTGTTACCTGGTATCTTTTCAGCTTTTCGTTACTCATATTTAATCCTCCTAACATTATTGCCTCCCCTTGAGGGGAGGTGCCCCGAAGGGGCGGAAGGGTGGCAACGGTAGATGCTTCTCGTTCGTTGCTACGCTTCTGCTTATTCTTTTTGCAGGTACTGCGAACAGCAAGCGACACTCAGCGCCCACCCTACAGTCAGCCTGCGGCTGACAGCTCCCCTCAAATGGAGCCTTATGTGCCGTCTGTTTTCAATCCGTAATTTCTCCATACAGTGCCCAGGTGTTGCTTGAGGTTATCTTTACATCGATAAACTTGCCGATGAGGCTTTCATCGCCCTTGAGGTGAACAAGTCTGCCGCCGTTTGTGCGGGAGGAGAGATTGTACTCTTCCTTGCCCGTTGTGCCGTCGACAAGCACTCTTACTGTCTTGCCCTCGTACTCGGCGTGCTTTTCAGCCGATACCTTGTTCGCAGCGGCAAGCAGCTTGTCAAAGCGCACCTGCTTGTCCTCGCGGGTTGCGGCATCGGGCATTTTTGCCGCGGGAGTGCCGACGCGCTTGGAGTAGATGAAGGTGAACATCGCATCGTAGCGCACCTCGTCGCAAAGCTTAATGGTGTCCTCAAACTCCTCGTCGGTCTCGCCGGGGAAGCCGACGATTATATCCGTTGTGATAACAAGGTCGGGCATATAGCTTCTTGCAAGGCGCACCTTCTCAAGATACTTCTCGGCGGTGTAGCGGCGGTTCATTGCCTCGAGCACGCGGTCATTGCCCGACTGCACGGGCAGGTGCAGCTGATGAGCGCACTTTTCGCACTCGGCCATAGTTCTGAACAGCTTTTCCGTTGCGTCCTTGGGGTGGCTGGTCATAAACCTTATAAGGAACTCGCCGGGAATTTCGTTAATCATTCTTATGAGGTCGGCAAAGTCCGTTTCGGTGTCGAGGTCCTTGCCGTAGGAGTTAACATTCTGACCGAGCAGGGTGATATCCTTGTAGCCCTCGGCGACAAGCTGTCTTGCCTCGGCAACGATATCCTCGGGACGACGGCTGCGCTCTCTGCCGCGGACATAAGGTACAACGCAGTAGGTGCAGAAGTTGTTGCAGCCGTACATAATGGAAAGCCACGCCTTGACCTTGCCGTCACGGCGCAGGGGCATACCCTCGGCAACATAGCCGTCGCAGCGCTCGGTTGCGAAAACGCGCTTTTTGCCCGTCATAACCTTCTTGACAAGCTCGGGGAAATGCCACAAATCGTGCGGTCCGAAAACGAGGTCAACAACGGGGTAGGACTTCTTTACCTTCTCCGCCATATGCTCCTGCTGCACCATGCAGCCGCAGACCGCGATAATCTGATTGGGCTTGACCTTCTTGCTGTGGTTGAGCTGACCGACATTGCCGAGAACGCGCATCTCTGCGTGCTCACGCACCGCGCAGGTGTTGACGACGATGATATCCGCCTCAAACTCATTCTGCGTAAAGCCGTAGCCCATCTCCGCGAGGTAGCCGCGGATTTTTTCGCTGTCGGCTTCGTTCTGCTGGCAGCCGTAGGTGTCAACCATTGCCAGCGGATGCTCGCCGTTTGCGGTAATATGCTCACAAATCTCCGCGCAGATTGCCTCCTGCTCGCGGATTTTTTCTATGCTTATTTCTTTTCTTTCGTATGCCATTTTGCATCTGTCCTTTATGGTCATAAAATTACACTATATCTTATCATAAAAGAGGTGGAACTTTCAACTAAAATAATGTATAATAAGATATTCAGTTATGCTCATTACGGAGGAATAGATATGACAAAGATAAATATTCTCTCTCCGCTGCTTGCGGATATGATAGCCGCAGGCGAGGTTGTCGAGCGGCCTGCATCCGTAATCAAGGAGCTTGTCGAAAACTCCTTCGACGCAGGTGCGAAAAAGGTGACCGTCGAATTCAAAAAGGGCGGCGCGACCTACATCCGCGTAAGCGATGACGGCTGCGGTATGTCGCCCGAGGACGCAGGCATTGCTTTTATGCGCCACGCGACAAGCAAGCTGCACGACGAGCAGGGCCTTGAGGCAATCGGCACAATGGGCTTCCGCGGCGAAGCGCTTGCGGCAATCTCCGCAGTTTCACGCATCGAGCTTGTAACCCGCGAGAAGGGCGCTGCCGAGGGCGTTAAGCTTACCGTGCAGGCAGGCGACATTGTCGATATGGTACCCTGCGGCTGTCCCGAGGGCACAACCATAACCATACGCGACATTTTCTTCAACACCCCCGCAAGACTCAAATTCCTCAAATCCGACCGCAGCGAGGCAGGCGCCTGCGTTGCGGCAGCACTGCGCTGCGCGCTCGGCAGACCCGAGGTTTCCGTGCGCTGCATACGCGACGGCGAGGAGGAATTTTTCACCCCCGGTGATAACAGAACAGACTCCGTTGTCTACTCGCTTTTGGGCAGGGATACGGCAAACGCAATGCTGCCCTGCAAGGGCGAGGGCGAGGGCATCTCGGTCGAGGGCTTTGTGTCCTCACCCGCGTTAAGCCGCGGCAACCGCGGTATGCAGTATTTCTACTGCAACGGCAGATATATTAAATCCGCGCTTTTACAGACCGCGCTTGAGCAGGCATACAAGAACACACTTTTGACGGGCCGCTACCCGACCTGCGCGCTGTATCTCACGCTCAAGACAAGCTCTGTCGATGTCAATGTCCACCCCGCGAAAACCGAAGTCAAATTCTCGGACGAGAAAAAGGTTTTCGACATTGTGTATCAGACCGTGCGCGCAACGCTCGAGGCTGAAACAAAGCCGCTTGAGATTAAGCTTTCCGAGAGCACTCAGCGCGTTACCTCCGCGCCGAAGCCCGATTTCTTCAAAACGATGAGCGCGGAAAGCTACCGCGAGACCGCACAGCGCAGCACACCGCCTGCACCGCGAGGATATACGCCCCCGACTCCGCGCGAAATGCCGTCTGCACCGAGGGCTTACACGCCTCCCGTGAGCACGCGCGAGTATGCCCCCGCAAGACCCGTCAAGCCTATCGAAAGCGCACCCGCGAGGGCAACCGAAAATGTTGAAAAAACAGTTGATAATGTTGAAAAAATCGCAACTTCAGCGCACCGCGTTATCGGAGAAGCGCTGAACACATATATTCTTGTCGAAAAGGGCGAGGAATTGCTGCTAATTGACAAGCACGCAGCGCACGAGCGTATGATTTTCGACAGACTCAAGGCGCAGGGCCGCGAGATAATGTCGCAGAGTCTGCTGACCCCCGTGATAATAAAACCCACCGCCGAGGACGCGGAGCTTATTGACTCAAACGCAGAGCTTTTACTCTCGCTCGGCTTTGAGATTGAAGCCTACGGCGCGGAGGCTTACGCAATCCGCGCGCTGCCCGACGATATTGACATTGCCGACGCAAAGGCGGCAGTTGAGGAAATCTGCGAGAAGCTGCGCCGCGGTGACAAGGTCAGCGCCGATTCCGCGCGCGATGAAATTCTGTACACCGTTGCCTGCAAGGCGGCAATCAAGGCAGGCAGACGGCACGATATTGCCGAGCTTGAGCGCATCGCAGCCGCAGTATGCGCAGGCGAGGTAAAGTACTGCCCCCACGGCAGACCCGTTTCGGTTAAGCTGAGCAAGAAAGAGCTGGACAAATTCTTCAGCCGAATAGTTTGAGGTTTTATATATGCCGGCAAAAGTAGTTGTAATAACAGGCCCGACGGCAACGGGCAAAACGAAGCTTGCCGTTGCGCTCGCGCACGAGTTTGACGGTGAGATTGTTTCCGCCGACTCGATGCAGCTTTACAAGCGCATGGACATTGGCACCGCAAAGGTAACGCCCGAGGAGGCCGAGGTCGTGCCGCACCACATGATTGATGTCGCGGAGCCTGACGAAAATTACTCCGTCGCGCGCTATGTTGAGGACGCGGCCGCGTGCATTGAGGACATTCTCTCGCGCGGCAAGCTGCCCATAATAGCAGGCGGCACGAATTTATACATCGACTCGCTTATATCGGGCCGCGACTTTGCGGAAAACGAGTCCGACGGCGCATTGCGCGCAGAGCTTGATGCTTTGTATGACGAGATAGGCGGCGAGAAAATGCTCGAAATGCTGCGTGAATTTGACCCCGAGCGCGCTGATAAGCTGCACCCGTCCGACAGACGCAGAATAATCCGCGCCATTGAGGTTTACAGACTCACGGGCAAGACTATAACTCAGCACGACCTTGAAACGCAGCAGATACCGCCGCGCTACGAGGCTGCGCAGATTGCCCTCTGCTTTGAGGACAGAGCAAAGCTTTACGAGCGCATTGACCGCCGCGTTGACATCATGGTCGAGCAGGGACTTTTCGATGAGGTGCAATCACTTCTTGACTCGGGACTTTCCGAAAGCTGCACCGCAATGCAGGCGATAGGCTACAAGGAGCCTGCCGCATATTTAAGAGGCGAGATTACAAAGGACGAGGCGATTGAGCAGATAAAGCGCGAAAGCCGCCGCTACGCAAAGCGTCAGCTTACATGGCTGCGCAGAAGCAGCGAGCTTATGTGGATACGCTGGGGAAGCTCGCCCGATTTTAATGAAGCGCGACGCGTTTCGACCGAATTTTTACACTCCCGCGGTATATGATGTTTCTGCCCTTCAAAGGGCGAAATACATATACAGGAGTGTTATCTATGCAGAAGACACAGAATTTACAGGACGCATTTCTCAATCAGGTACGCAAGGACAAGGTCAGCCTCACGGTTTTTCTTATGAACGGCTTTCAGATGCACGGCATTATCCGCGCCTATGACGGCTTCACCGTGATTCTCGACTCCGACGGCAAGCAGCAGCTTATCTACAAGCACGCGATTTCGACCATCATACCGCCGAAGCCCGTCGACTTTATGTCCGAGGACTGATGAGCAGGGGCAGCTCCTATCTGCGCTATGTCGCGGCAGCGATTTTTCTTGCGCTTGCGGCATACTGCGCCGCGGCGTTTGCCGAATCGGCAGACGCGCCCGAGACTATCGAGGCTGTGAGGGTAACCGTATCGCGCACCGTTCACGCCGAGGGCACGGTGCTGCGCGAGGAGGAATATGTCATCTGCCCTTTCGAGGCTGCGTACTTTGCAGCCTCGGAGGGCGAGCGCGTCAAGGGCGGCAGCATTGTGTGCGTAAGCGAGGACGCTTTGGAGGATTACCTCAGCTATCTCGATGCGCACAACGGCACTGCGCCCGGGAAAATGCGCGGCTGCGTGAGCGCGCCCTGCGGCGGCTTTTTCAGCACCGAGCTTGACGGCTGGGAGACGGCAGGCGCGGACACGCTCGACGGCTTCACGCCGAGCATTCCCGAAAACGCCGTGGGCAGAATAGTCGCAAACGGCTGGCTTTTTGTCGCCGATTTGAGCGACACCTCGCAGCTGTACGAGGGTCAGCGGCTGACGCTCACCGTTTTTGACGAGTATCCCGCTCAGATAACGGAAATTGACGGCACTCGCGTGAGCGTGAGGGTTCATCAGGGGCTTGATGCGATGCTCAGCACCCGACACACCGAAGCGGCGCTGCACCTTGCCGACACAAGCGGAATTAAAATTCCGTACGAGGTACTGCACAGTGATGAAAACGGATACTATGTGTACACGCTCCGAGCGGGACTGAGCGAAAAAACTCCCGTTGAGATTATTTACGAAGCAGACGATTACTGCCTCGCGAAAGAGGACACTCTCCGCGAGGGTATGCTTATATGCAGATAAAAAATTCCAAGGCAGGTTAGAAAGATATGAGTATTGCCGATAATGTCAAGCAGGTAAAGGAAAACATTGCCGCAGCCGCAATACGCTGCGGAAGAAGCCCCGACGAGATTAAGCTCGTCGCGGCAACCAAGATGAACGATGCCGACCGCGTGCGCGAGGCGATTGCGGCAGGTGTTGACATCTGCGGCGAAAACCGCGTGCAGGAGCTGACCGAAAAGCTCGGGCAGGGCGCTTACGAGGGCTGCCCTCTGCACTTCATCGGTCATCTGCAGAAAAACAAGGTGAAATACATCGTAGGCAAGGTAGAGCTTATTCACTCGGTTGACTCTGTCGAGCTTGCCGAGGTCATCAGCAAAAAGGCTCAGTCGCTGGGCATCGTGCAGGATATTCTGCTCGAGGTCAACATCGGCGGCGAGGAGGCAAAATCGGGTTTTGCGCCCGAGGAGCTGGACGCGGCAATGCCCGCATTGGCAAATCTGAGCGGCATAAGGGTGCTCGGACTGATGGCAATCCCCCCGATTTGTGAAAATTCCGAGGAAAACAGAGCATATTTTCGCCGTATGAAACAGCTTTTTATTGACATTGAGAGAAAAAAATACGATAATAACTATATGACTTTTCTGTCAATGGGCATGAGCGCCGATTATGAGGTCGCCATTGAAGAGGGCGCAAACCTCGTCCGTGTCGGCACGGGCATCTTCGGCGCGAGAAACTATGCTCTCAAATAACACACGGAGGATATGTCATGGCATTTCTGGAAAATTTCAAAAACGCAATGCGTGCTTACGATGACGAATATATGGAAAATGAAGCAAGCGTAGAAGAAACTGCCGCTTTCGAAGATATTCCCGAGCCCGTAGAGGAGGAGTACACCGAGCCCAAGGCAAAGGCAAGCGTTTTCTCAAGACGCGAGGCAAAGGCCGCTCCCAGCTACACTCCCGCAGGCGAAAAGGGCAAGACCAGACTCATTCTCATGAACCCCACCGATTTCGGTGAGGCCGCAGAGATTGCAGATAACCTCAAGGACCGCCGCGCGGTGCTTATGAATGTCGAAAAGGCAGACAGCGAAACCGCACGCCGCCTCATCGACTTCCTGTCCGGCGTTGTTTACGCACTCGGCGGCAAGATTATGCGCATATCCGCACAGGCATATGTGCTGACACCGACCAACATCGACCTCGTGGGCGACGGTGTTCCCGACCTCGAAAGCGCAGGAATTTATTTCTGAGCCGATATACAAACAAAACCGCAGACTTCCCCCGGAGCAAGCACCTCTCAGCAGGCCCGCTCCACAATCATGAAAGGTGGATTTAGATATGATTACTCATCAGGATATTCGTGAAAAGAGCTTTGATAAGGCAAGAGCCGTTCTCGGTGGCTACGACATGGGCACCGTTGACGATTACCTTGACATTCTCGCCGACGAGTTCGAGGCACTCCAGAAGGAGAACAACGCACTCAAGGGCAAGATGAAGGTTCTTGTTGAGAAAATCGAAGAGTACCGCAACAGTGAGGACGCAGTCAACCGTTCCATTCTCTCCGCTCAGAAGCTGAGCGTTCAGATTGAGAACGACGCACGCGCACGCGCTGCAAGCATCGTCTCCGAGGCAGAGAACAAGGCAGCAGCCATTCTCGGCGGTATTGACGAGCGCATTGCACTTGAGGAAAACCGTCTGCAGGCAGCTAAGATTGCCTCCGCAAAGTTCCTCGAATCCGTACGCGACCTCTGCGTAAAGCAGCTGAACAACCTCGACACCATCACTGCCGCCACCAAGCTTCCCGCCGCTGAAAAGGAAGAGGCACGAATACCTGCAGAGAACAACGCACCTGCCGCCGAGCCCTCAGCATTTGATGCCGGCAACACTCAGGTTTTCATGTTCTCAAAGGACAACTGAGTTCCATTTGAAGCTTTGGGCAAAGAGGCGTGCGCAGCAGCGGCACGCTTCTTTGCATTTACCGATATAGAAGGAGAAAGACAACATGGCACAGAAATATGACTACACACTGAATCTGCCCAAGACCGAGTTCCCCATGCGCGCAGGACTTCCCAAGCGCGAGCCCGAGATGCTCAAGCACTGGCAGGAGCTCGATATCTATAATGAAATGCTCAAGAAGAACGAGGGCAAGCCTCTGTTCAACCTGCACGACGGCCCTCCGTTCTCCAACGGCAATATCCACATGGGTCACGCGCTGAACAAGACCCTCAAGGACTTCATCACCCGCTCCTACGCAATGCGCGGCTACTACACTCCGTACATTCCCGGCTGGGATAACCACGGTATGCCCATCGAGTCTGCAATCATCAAGGAGCAGAAGCTCAACCACAAGGCAATGAGCATCGCCGACTTCCGTTCCGCCTGCCAGGCATATGCAGAGAAGTACATCGGCATTCAGATGGAGGGCTTCAAGCGCCTCGGCGTTATCGGTGACTGGGAGCATCCCTACAAGACCATGAACAAGAGCTTCGAGGCTGAAGAGGTCCGCGTATTCGGCAAGATGTACGCAAACGGCCACATCTACAAGGGCCTCAAGCCCGTCTACTGGTGCGCACACGACGAGACCGCACTTGCAGAGGCTGAGATTGAATATCAGGACGACCCCTGCACCACCGTATATGTCAAGTTCCCGATGAACGATGACCTCGGCAAGCTTTCTCACCTCGACCACAGCAAGCTGTTCTTCGTCATCTGGACAACCACCATCTGGACTCTGCCCGGCAACCTCGCAATCGCTCTGCATCCCAATGAGAGCTACGCAGTCGTCAAGGCTCCCAACGGCGAGATGTACATCATGGCAGAGGCACTGGTCAAGAAGGTTATGACCGTCGGCGGCTTCGAGGAATACGAAATCGTCGAAACCCATTCCGGCAGCTTCTACGAGAATATGCTCGCAGACCATCCCTTCCTGCCCAAGACCTCCCGTCTGCTGCTTGCCGACTATGTCACCATGGACTCCGGTACGGGCTGTGTCCACACCGCACCCGGCTTCGGCGCAGATGACTACATGACCTGCAAGCGCTACGGCATGGATATGGTAGTTCCCGTTGACGACCGCGGCCGCCACACCGATTACGCAGGCAAGTACGCAGGTCTCAAGACCGAGGAATCCAACCCCATCATTCTCAACGACCTCAAGGAAAGCGGCTTCCTGTTCGCTTCCGAAAATATCATCCACAGCTACCCGCACTGCTGGCGCTGCAAGCACCCCATCATCTTCCGCGCAACTCCGCAGTGGTTCTGCTCCGTTGACGGCTTCAAGGATGCGGCAGTTGCTGCCTGCGAGGATGTCCGCTGGCTGCCCGCATGGGGCAAGGAGCGCATGGGCGCAATGATTCGCGAGCGCGCAGACTGGTGCATCTCCCGTCAGCGCCGCTGGGGTCTCCCCATTCCCGTATTCTACTGCTCCGACTGCGGCAAGCCCGTCTGCACCGAGGACAGCATCGAGTCCGTTGCCTCCATCTTCGAGGAGAAGGGCTCCAACGCATGGTTTGAAATGGAAGCCGAGGAGCTTCTGCCCAAGGCCTTCAAGTGCCCCCACTGCGGCGGCATCCACTTCACCAAGGAAACCGACACTCTTGACGGCTGGTTCGACTCCGGCTCCACCCACTACGCCGCAATGAAGCACGACCAGAACTTCTGGCCCGCAACCATGTACATTGAGGGCGGCGACCAGTACCGCGGCTGGTTCCAGTCATCTCTGCTCGTAGCTGTCGGCGCATTCGGCAAGGGCGCACCCTACCAGGAATGCCTCACTCACGGCTGGACCGTTGACGGCGAGGGCAAGGCAATGCACAAGTCCCTCGGCAACGGCGTTGACCCCGCTGACCTCATCAAGGACTTCGGCGCTGATATGATTCGTCTGTGGGCACGCTCCGCCGACTACCATGTCGATGTACGCTGCTCCAAGGAAATCTTCAAGCAGCTTTCCCAGAACTACCTCAAGTTCCGCAACACCGCTCGCTACTGCCTCGGCAACCTCGACGGCTTCGACGCAACAAACCTCGTAAAGCCCGAGGAGATGGAAGCACTCGACAAGTGGGCAATCACCCGCCTGAACGCTCTCATTGAGAAGGTCGCAGCAGCCTACAACAACTACGAGTTCCATGTAGTTTCCCACCTCATCAACGATTTCTGCGTTGTTGAGCTTTCAAACTTCTACCTCGACATCATCAAGGACAGACTGTACTGCGAGGAGCGCAACGGCCTCAAGCGCCGCAGCGCACAGACCGCTCTGTACCTCATTCTCGATACCCTGACCAAGATGTTCGCACCCATCCTCGCCTTCACCTGCGATGAAATCTGGCTTGCAATGCCTCACCGCGAGGGCGACGACGAGCGCAATGTTGTCCTCAACACCATGAACAAGGCATTCACCGAGTACGCACTCGACGAGGCTGAAATGGCAAAGTGGGACGCACTCATCTCCGTCAGAAACGATGTCAACGGCGTTCTCGAGGCAGCCCGCGCAGACAAGCGCATCGGCAAGTCCCTCGAGGCAGCAGTTACCATCCGCGCAAAGGGCGAGAGCAAGGCAGTTGTCGAAAAGATTTCCGACATGAACCTTGCCGAGCTTCTCATCGTTTCCGAGTGCCTCATCGCTGAGGACGAGGCAGACGACGCTGAGGCCGTTACCGGCATCGGCGCAAACAACACCGGCATCACCGTTTCCGTCAAGGAAGCAGCAGGCACAAAGTGCCCGCGCTGCTGGATGCACTCTACAAAGGCAGACCCCGAAACCGAGCTCTGCCCGCGCTGTGCAGCGGTTGTCGCAAAGCTTTAATCCGCTTTATAAGGGACCGGTTTTACCGGTCCCTATTGACGATTTCGGGTTTTTAGTGCAAAATAGAGTGTAAGATATTTGTAAAAACCCACACAGTGAGGATAAAAATATGCTGTACGCTATTATTGCCGCAATCGTTCTCGTTGCGGACCAGTGGCTCAAGTACTGGGTCACCGTCAATATCACGCTCTCCACCGGTGAGATAGGTCTTATCCCCGGTGTTGTAAAGCTTGTCAACATTCATAACAGCGGTGCCGCCTTCGGTATGCTCAGCAACGCTCCGTTTGCACGCTGGCTTTTCCTCGGCATTGCGGCGCTGTTTATCATTGCGGTCATCGTGCTGCTTGCAAAGAAGGTATTCAAGTCCGGCTTTGCAAACTGGTGCATCGTGCTTGCAATGGCAGGCGCGGTCGGCAACTGCATCGACCGCCTGCTGTACGGCTATGTTGTCGATATGTTCAAGCTGCAGTTTATGAATTTCGCAATCTTCAATGTTGCGGACATCGTGCTTGTTCTCGCCTGCATTCTGTTCATCGTTGCTCTGTTCACCACCGAGAGAGAGCTTGAGGACGACGAGGACGAGGATATTGAGGTCGAGGAGGTCGCAGAGGAGACCGAGGAGCCTGCAAGTGACGAGGAGATTTCCGTTGCCGGCATCGAGAGTGCCGAGCCTGATTTCCCCGAAACCGCAACCAGACTTGTTCCCGACGACGAGCCCGTAAGCGATGATGAGCTGTGGGCAAAGTTCAAAAACGACCTTCACAAGCCCGCTGAGGAGCCTGCCAAAAAGCCCGCCGAAGCCGTAAAGCCCACCGCGCCCAAGGCAGCACCGAAGAAGGCTGCTCCCGTCAAGGAAGAGTTCGACCTTGATTCTATTATGGCTGAGTTCAAGGACATCTGATGGAAAATATTATAGAATTAACTGTACAGGAGAGCGGCGAGCGAATCGACGCTCTCCTTGCGCGCTCAATTGAGGAGCTTACGCGCTCTGCGACGCAGCGCCTGCTTGATGACGGCGCGGTTTCCGTCAACGGAAAGCCCGTCAGAAAAAACTATAAATGTTCTCAGGGCGACCTTGTTTCGCTCACCCTGCCCGAGCCCGATGATATCGAGCTCAAGCCGCAGGATATCCCGCTCGACATCGTCTACGAGGACAGCGATGTTGTCGTTGTCAACAAGCCGCGCGGTATGGTTGTACATCCCGCAGCAGGTCATCCCGACGGCACGCTTGTAAACGCCTTGATGTTCCGCTGCGGCGACTCGCTCTCGGGCATAGGCGGCGAAAAGCGCCCCGGCATCGTGCATCGCATAGATAAGGACACCTCGGGTCTGCTCATAGTCGCAAAGAACGATTTTGCCCACCTCGGACTTTCCGCGCAGCTTTCCGACCGCAGTCTTTCGCGCGTTTACGAGGCTGTCGTGAAGGGCAGACTCCGCGAGGATTCGGGCACGGTTGACGCACCCATCGGCAGACACCCTACCGACCGCAAGCGTATGGCGGTAACGGACAAAAACTCGCGCAATGCCGTTACGCACTGGGAGGTCATCGCGCGGTACAACGGCTATACGCACATAAGATGCCGTCTTGAAACGGGCCGCACGCATCAGATACGCGTGCATATGGCGCACATCGGACACCCCCTGCTTGCAGACTACACCTACGGCGCTCCGAAATCGGAAAAGGGCCTTGAGGGGCAGTGCCTGCACGCAAGGGAGCTGAAGTTTATCCACCCGCGCACAAACGAGCCCGTGCACATCGAAACCGACCTGCCCGAGTACTTTGTTGAAGTCCTCAGCAAGCTCGGCAATCCTATAAATTAATAGTATCCGCAACTTTGAATTTGAGGTGGACTGTATGAAAAAAACGAAGAAGACACTTCTTATAATTCTTGCGGTGCTTATCCTTATCGTAGGTTATGGAATTTATCATTTTTTCTACGACATAGATGCCATTAAACCCGGCGAGAAAATTGCTGAATCCACATCACCGTCAGGTGAGTATACAATAACCGCATATCTGAACAACGGCGGCGCAACAACGGGATATGCTGTTCTGTGCCAATTGGATGACGGCAAGCGCGTAAAAAACATCTATTGGGATTATGATTGCAACACTTGCGATATCGTGTGGATAGATGATGATACCGCTCAAATCAACGGTGTCAGGTTGGAAAATGTGAAAAGAGATACTTACGATTTCAGAAGATATGACTGAGTCTGCGTCGCAACGGACAAAAAGCGGCACCCGATACCACCCTTTCGCCCCTTCGGGGCACCTCCCCTCAAGGGGGAGGCTTTTCCCTGCTTTGCCTGCACCGATTGGTTGATGGACAGACTTGACTTCAGCACGCAGTATATGGTCGGGTTATGGCAAAAACGACAAGCATAAGCGCTGCAACGAACAAAAAGCGGCTCACGCCGCCTCTCGGCGCATAACTTTTGCTTGCAATATACGGTCGAGTTATGGCAAAATAGAATAGTAAATATGTGGAAACGAATATAAAAAAACAGGAGAATAGTTATGATAGTATTTGGCGTAGTAATGGTAATACTTGCTCTGGCTGCATTTTTCGGCGGCAGAGTATGTGTTAAGAACGGCGCAGCCGACGACAGCCCGCAGTCCAAAAAGATGAGCATGTACGGAAAGACTCTGAAGCTTGCTTCGGGTGCAATTCTTGCTCTGTTTCTGCTGGTTTCGCTCTTCTTCAGCATCCGCATTGTCGATGCAACCGAGATAGGCGTTGTAAAGACCTTCGGTCAGATTTCCAGAACCATCGATGAGGGTCTTAACATTGTAAATCCGTTCACCGAGACGGTAACGATGTACGACCTGCGCGTTCATGTTAAGGAGGCATCCTTTGCATCCTACACCAAGGACGCACAGCCCCTTACCGCAGCCATCGAGTACCAGTACGAGTTAGACCCCGCATATGTAATGGAGGTCGCTCAGCGCTACGGCTCTTATGACATTCTCGAGTCCAAGCTGTGCAACATAGTCGAAGAGCGCGCAAAGATTGTTTTTGCCCGCTACTCGGCAATGAATCTGCTTGAAAGCCGTTCACATCTGTCTGCCGAGGTCGATACCGAGGTAACCAATGTTGAGCAGCTGTTCCATGTAACCTTTACTTCGGTTATCATCCGCGATATTGACTTCTCCGACGCATTCGAGGCCTCCGTTGAGGCCAAGATGGAGGCCGAGCAGAACGCACTCAAGGCCGAGCAGGAGAAGAAGCAGGCCGTCATCAAGGCAGAAGAGGCACGCGAGGTTGCGGCTATTGAAGCCGAGGCCAAGGTGCTCGAGGCGCAGGGCGAAGCCGATGCTCTCAAGATTACTCAGGAGGCGCTTCAGAAGATGCCCGACACCTGGATTCAGCAGATGTATCTTGAGAAGTGGAACGGCGAGCTGCCGCAGATTGTAACTGACGGCTCAGGTCTGATGATTACCCCCGACTTAGGCGATTAAGCGCCGGGAGGCGGCGGGAGCCGCTTCTTATTCGGTTATACATATGCCGTAGTCTTTTCTACGGTGGCACGACCGTTTTCTGCCGACATAGTCTGCGCCGATTGGTTGATGTACATCTTAACTTCAGCTTGCATTCACCGGTCGGGCGTCTGCAATAACAACAAGTAGAAGCGTAAAAACGAAGTTAAAAAAGCTTCCCAGATGGGAAGCTTTTTTTATATCAGTACAGGCTGCAGCTGCTTACCGTCAAGCGCCGCCTCAAGCGCGGCATCTATAAGTGCAAAATCCGACGCAAGCGAGTACGGCTTTTTTGCGTAATCGTCCTGCCCGTACGGCACGAGATACACATTCTTGCGGTTGAAAAGCGCCGCGATATTCTGCGCCGAGCCCGTCAGCCCGTCGTTTGTCGAAAACGCGATGACAAGCGGCTTGCCGTTTCGCAGATGCGCCTTTGCCGCCATCGTAACCGCGCTGTCGGTAATTCCGTGCGCAAGCTTTGCCATTGTGTTGCCCGTGCAGGGCGCTATGATGAGCGCATCCATCGGCAGAGTAGGGCCAAGCGGCTCTGCCTCGACTATGCTCTCAACGGGAAATCTGCCCGTCAGCTCATACAGCTTTGCCTTGAAGTCCTCCGCGTACCCGAAGCGGCTGTCGGTATTTGCCGCGGTATCGCTCATAATCGGCACAAGCTCGTATTTTTTGCTGAGCTTTTCAAGCTGCGTAAACAGCTTTTCATAGGTACAGTAGGAGCCGCAAAGCGCAAGCCCCACGCGTTTTTTCATCATTTCCCACTCTCCCTCAATATGTTCCCGACAGACTCAAAAATGAGCCTTGCCGCCGTCTGCGGCGCGTACCTGCCCGGCAGACCGGGCGCGGCAATATAGCTGAGCCCGAGCCGCTTTGCCTCGTCTGAATCGAAGCCGCCGGGCGCTGACGCAAGCTCAAGCAGCAGACACTCGCGGCGCAGCGCCGCAAGCGAGCACAGAACGGGCGCAGGCGCGGTGTTTACCACCGCATCAAATGCGGACAAAACCGAAGCGTCGACGCTCGGCGCAAGCGCGTGCATCCCCATACCCTCGGCAAGCGCGCGAGCCTCGGTATTGCGCGACATCACATAGGTTTCCGCGTCTAAGCTCTTCAGCTTGCACGATAAAAGCTTGCCTATTCTGCCGTAGCCGATGACAAGCACGCGGCTGCCGTATATTGTGCGCTTGAGATTTGACATCAGCGCCGAAACAGCGCCCTCGGCGGTAACCGCGGCATTGCCGACGGTAAACTCCGCCCGCGCCATATAGTCAAAAATTCTGAGTCTGTTTTTCTCTGCAAGCGCCCTCAGCTGACTGCTTATCTTGCCGCCGCAGACAAGCGTTCCCTCGGGCAGACTGCCGAGAATTTCGCTCAGCGGATACACCCTGCCTGAGTACGGCGCATTGAGCGCGCCGAGCCGCGCCTCCGCAGGCAGCGGCAGTATTACGCAGTCGGCAGCGCAGACGGACTCAACGCGCACAGCACCCTCGGGCAAGGAAGCCGAATCGAGCGCAAGGCAGCGCACCTCATTGCCCTCATTGAGCAGAAGCCGCGCAAGCTCAACAAGTCTGTCATCTCCGCCGACAATAAGATATCTCACCGAAACCACCTCCCGTTTCTCCTTTATAATATTCCGTTGCACATCGGTCGGTGCTTGTGGTAAAATAATGTGATTGTATTTAAAAACTTAGGAGGGCGTGAAAATATGAGCAGAGCAGACGAAATATTTATTGCCAACTGTAAGGATATACTTGAAAACGGCATCTGGGACACCGACCTTGATGTCCGTCCGCGCTGGGAGGACGGCACCCCTGCGCACACCGTTAAAAAATTCGGCATAGTCAACCGCTACAATCTCGCGGAGGAGTTTCCCATTCTCACAATCCGCCGCACCTTCTGGAAGTCCGCGATTGACGAGCTTCTGTGGATATGGCAGGCAAAGAGCAACAATGTAAACGAGCTGCGCACCCGCGTATGGGACGCATGGGCAGATGAGAGCGGCTCCATCGGCAAGGCATACGGCTATCAGCTGGGCGTAAAGCACCACTACCGCGAGGGCGATATGGACCAGGTCGACCGCGTTATCTACGACCTCAAGCACAACCCCGCCTCACGCCGCATCATGACCAACATATACAACCACGCAGACCTCAGCGAGATGGCGCTGTACCCCTGCGCCTACTCGATGACCTTCAATGTCAGCGGCAATAAGCTCAACGCAATTCTCAATCAGCGCTCGCAGGATATGCTCGCGGCAAACAACTGGAATGTCGTACAGTACGCGGTTTTAACCTGCATGATGGCGCAGGTCGCAGGCCTTGAGCCTGGCGAGCTCGTGCATGTCATTGCCGACGCGCACATCTATGACCGCCACATTCCTCTCATCGAGGAGATTATCGCAAACGAGCCGAAGGCCGCACCGAAGTTCATCATCGACCCCGAGGTCGACGATTTCTACAAGTTCACCCGCGACAGCTTCAAGATGGAGGGCTACGAATTCAGCGATTTTTCGGGCAAAATTCCCGTTGCCGTCTGAGGTGAAGCCATGGACGCAATAGTTGCAGTTTACTCGGACTGGGGCATAGGCGCAAAGGGCACTCAGCCCATTGTGCTCAAGGCCGACCGCGCACAGTTTAGGCGCGTTACCGACGGCAAGACCGTCATTGTCGGCAGAAAAACCCTCGCCGATTTTCCCGGCGGAAAGCCGCTTAAAAACCGCCGCAACATCGTTGTTACGCGGCAGGATATCACCGTTGAGGGCGCGCTCGTTGCACACTCTGTTGAGGAGGCTGTCGCAATGTGCGGCGGCGATGCCGTTGTAATCGGCGGCGCAAGCGTTTACCGCGATTTCTACCCTCAGCTTGACCGCATTTTCGTTACGAAAATAGAGCTTTGCCCCGAGTCCGACTCGTTCTTCCCCAATCTCGACGAGGCGGAGGACTGGTGCGTTACCGATGAGGGCCAAGCGCTTGAGGAAAACGGCATAGGCTACCGCTTTATGTGCTACGAAAGGAAATAAACGATGAAAAAATTCTTCGCGGTTTTGCTCATATTGCTTACCGTTCTGCTTGTCGGCTGCGGCAAGGACGAACCCGAGGCAGAGCCCGAAAACACCCCGATTATTCTCTCGCGCGGCGACGGCTTCGAGGTGCTTATGATTGAGTCCGAGGACTATTCCATCAAGTACACCTACACAATCACCGCCGCAGACGGCACGGTAATCGAAAAAGCGAGCTGCTCAAATCAGCCCAAGATTGCAAAGCTTGCAAACGGCCTTATCGGCGTTCGCTTCACCACCGACAACAAGGTTTTCTGCCGCTACTACGACATCAAAAACGGCCTTGCCTCCGACTCCTATTTCGGCGCATTCTGGGATAACGGCAAGCTCGTTGCCTACAACAATTACGAGGCCTCGGGCAAGCTCATTGTCTGCGATATCTTCAATCCCGACGGCTACCGCTTTGAGAAGGAAATCGAAAGCTCCGCGCTGGAGCTTATCGTAACAGGCTCCTCTGTTAACGATGACGGCACCGCGCTCAAGGTAACCTACAAAATGGGCGAAAGCGCAGGCGAGCAGTCGACCACTCTCCCGCTCGTCAAATCCGAAGGCTGAGGAGAACGAATATGAA
>JAZUJB010000056.1:0-34113 GCA_045642545.1 Oscillospiraceae bacterium | reverse complement strand
TCTTCCATTGCTGCGATTGCAGACTGCTCGGAATTGATCTTGCTGCGGATGGTTGCATCTGCTGCAATGTTGCCGTTTTCATCAAGAATAACTGCCTTGGTGTAGGTGGAACCTACGTCACAGCCGCCAAAATACTTCATTCGTATTTGCCTCCATTAAAATTTTAACTAAGTTAGGATTTCATTTGCCAACCCCTTGAAAATCAAAGGGTTGGCAAATTAGTTTTGAATCAGACTTCGTCGTACTTGAAGTCGGGGTACTTGCCGATGTCGTAAGGCATCTTGGTCATATCCTTGCGTTCCATGTTGTCGTAGTGGTTCTTCATGAACGGCTCGAAAACATTAAACAGGAACTTACCGTCAAGGTCAAAGAAGAATACTGCAAACAGTACTGCATAAGCGACACCGCCCATAGCGAGTGCTTTCTTAACAAACTTCATTATATATTCCTCCTTATTACCAGGTCATGTCGTCGTCGAGCTCGGGGAGAGACGGGTCCAGAGGCTCTTCGTGCATAACGGTGGTCATGTAGTCGTGGATGATACGACGGATCTCAGCACGGGAAACAGTGCGGCAGTCGGGAAGTGCGTGCGGCATCCAGATTGCGGGGACATTTCTATCACGGAACTCGTCCTCGAACAGGCCGTGTACGCCCTGCATGCCCTTGCACTGCAGCTGGTCATACATCATAACGAAGTCGCAGTTGAAGCGCTCCATGTAATCCCACAGCTCGAAGATGTGGTGCATACCGCCAACTGCCATACGACGCATGGGAGCCCACATATGATATGTAGCAACATCTTCCAGCATATTCTCGTAGCTGTCGGTACGGATGGTCATATCGAACATCAGGGAGTCCATATTGATGATGGTGTTCAGGCCCCAAGTGTTGTATGCCCAAGTGCACCAGTTGGAGTAGTACAGAGGTGCGCAGGACCATGCGATAACTCTATGACGGGTGTTGGGGAAGGTGTTGATCTTCTTAGAAGCACACTTCTCAAGAATAGGACGAACCTTGCTGTCGACTTCGTGCCAGATGGGCAGATCACCGAACTGGCTCTGGTAGATGCGGTACAGTGCCTGAGCAACGCCGTTGATGGGGTAGCTGTTGGTCTTTGCAGCAACTTCCCACTTCTCCCACTCGAACTTCTGCAGCTCGTTCTGAGACTCAAGACGCTCGACCATCAGATCCCAGTTGAAGGGAACGCCGGTCTGCTCTTCGATGAACTTCCAGCACTTCTCAATGTCCTTCATGACATAGGGCTTTACCAGAGGATCGTCGAACTGCATGGGCATGGTCATTGCGAAGAGGGGCTTATCGTAGAACCAGTCCTGAAGAACTGCAGTTGCTACAGAGCCGTCACATGCTTCGTTGCAGGTGATGAAAACGGGGCTGTAGTCGGGGACATCGTCAAGAACGAACAGACCGGACTCAGCCTGGCACATCGGGCAGGGGTCACCGGGCAGGCCGATGGACTGAACTGCGTCAATGTAGTTAAGAACAGTGTGGCTGTTAACATGGCAGGTTACGAAGTAAGGAATCATCTCAGCGGAGACATTCTTAAACTTATCGGACCAGGGATAGAACAGGCCGCCCCAGAGGGTTTCCTTGTGAGCAAAGGTGTGGTACCATGCGTCGTTCTTCTTGCCGTCATGCAGCTTGGTATCTGCATTGAACATGGTCATGAACTGGTAAATGGTTGCATTAACCATTGCACGGTAGTGCCATGCGGAACCGCGAAGTGCTTCGCCGCGCAGACCTTCGAGGCCACGGTCGAACCAATGGAGGACGGGGATGTAAGTCTGACCCATCCAACGGTATCTCCACATACCCTTTATGAAGGTCACGAGGCCGCCGTACTTCATGATATCCATTACCATGTGCAGGTAGTTGTACAGCCAAATGTTGTGGAAGTAATAGAAGGTATCCTTTACGCCGCGCCATTCTCTGTGCTTGTAAAGACCGGTCTTGGGCAGGTAGTTATCGCCCAGGCGGCGGCCGCCTTCTTCAGCAGTATGGGGCTTGCCATACCAGAAATCTTTAATAAAACTCATATTACTTGCCCTCCTGGATCTTCTTGATCTCGATACTCTCTACGAAGGCCTGGAAACGTGTTCTGAGCTGACCGACAGCGGTGTTGATGTATTCCTTCTCGATGGAGCATACGGGAATACCGAAGTCACGCTGCAGGATGTAAGAGTCGATAACACGCTCGTAGGACCAGTACTCGCAGAACTTGTTGGAAGCAACGATAATACCGTCTGCATTGTATTCCTTGACCAGGTCTGCCAGTCTCTGCTTTCTTGCACGCATCTCGTCCTGAGGCATGAAGCGCGGGCAGTTGGAGGTCTTCAGGTAGTGGCGAGCAATTGCCATCAGAGGATCTTCGCCCTTCTCAACTACGATGGGCTGACGGCTCTCAACTGCGCCATAGCAGTAACGGTCACATACGACCTCTGCGCCGCAGCTCTCGATGAGCTCGGTGAAGTAGGGGTCGTCGTTCTCAGAACCTGCCAGAACGACCTTGCAGCGGAACGGCCACTTTTCGTCGGGCTTGCGGGTCTTGAGCTCTTTGAGGGTTTCCTTCAGCTTGGGAAGGATGAGGTACTTGGGGCATACCAGAGATACGAGCTGAATTACATGGAACTCGTAGCCGGTGATAACGGGGTTCTCTGCCTTACGCATATCGCCGATCTCGTTGATGACCTTGCAGACTTCGTTGTGCTGCTTGATAGCTGCGAGAAGAGCCTTGTCGGAAACATCGACGCCGAGCTTTTCGTTCAGCTTGCCGAGTACATGGTACTTCAGCTGATCATAGTAGTAACGATAGTCGTTTTCGGTGTTCTTAAAGGGAACATCCATAAACTCGCAGAAGAACTTATCGTTGTCGATAACCTTCATATCCTTAACGGAATCAAGGCCCTTCTGCTGAATGTGCTCCTGGAAGCGGCAGGTGACAGTGCAGGTTTCGGTTGCCAGCTGTGCATCGAGGAAGTTGAAGCCGCCCTCGAGTGCGCGCTCGAAGAGGCTGCGTCCGTAGTGGCAAACGCGTGCGGACATGTAGTATGTTGCGATGTCGGGTGAGCTGCAGTCGGGTGCTCTCAGACGAACGGAGAAGCAGCCGGGCAGGTCGAGAAGTACTTCAGGCATGAAGTAGCAGGTATAGCCAAGTGCAAACTTGCCTTCTGCTTTTGCTTTCTTAACCAATTCATTGTTGGCTTCCTTAAGCAAATTCTCGAAATAAATCAGATGCTTGAGATCTCTCACGGATAACCCCCCATAATAAAAAATTTTTGGTTTGTTATTTTCGGGCATAATACGCCCATTTGTACCCATTCATTGTACCAAAGTGTCATATTATTGTCAATTGCGTTTTAGTTACAATTGCATCATTTTCCTTCAATTTTCAGCGTTTTTGTTATACATCTTTACTGTGTATGTCTAAATCGCAAAAGTACTCAAAAAATTTTGAATTTTTTCCGCACTTGCAGTGCAGCTTCCCTGTATCATTTCGGGACTTCCGCCGCCTCTACCGCCGATACCTGCGTTTATCTCCCTTGCCGCATTTCTCAGATTTACACTGCGGCTGCCGATTATGTATCTGTAGCCTGCCTCGTCGTTTCCGGAGAACACCGCCGCTACTCCCCCGCACTTGTCTACCGCGGTATTGACAATCTCGCGAAGTGCCGGCTCGTCCAGCACGGAGTCGAAAATGCAGATGTTGCCCTCGGTCTGCTCTATTGCTTCGGCCTTGAAGCGTGCAAGGCTGCGGCTTAATTCGGATATTCTCGCCTTGAGCTTTTCCTGCTCAGCCATTATGCGCTCAACTGCCTGCGCGGTTTCCTCGCGCTTTGCGGAAAGCTGAACGGATATTGCCGCATTATTATCGTGGGTAATTACATAATTTTCGTAGGCATCGAGGCCGCAGAGCATGCTTATTCTCACGCCCTCACCGCCTCTGCGTCTGCGCTCGCTTGCGAGGATTTTGATTATTCCTATCTCCGATGTCCTGCTGACATGGGGTGCGCAGCAGGCACACACATCGGTGTTCTCAATCTCGACAATGCGCACATTCTCGGTAAGCTCAAGCTTGCTGCGGTATTCAAGGCTTTTCAATACATCTTCGCTCGGAAAGCTTGCGGTTATCGTGTAGTTTGCCGCAACGGCATAGTTTGCCTCGCGTTCAATCTCCGCAAGCTGCTCGGGATTGAGATAGCCGTCAAAATCAATCGTTACAAAGTCGGCGCCCATATGGAATCCGATATTCGAGTACCCATATTTCTTATGCACAAGACCGGACACAATATGCTCGCCCGAGTGATTCTGCATTCTGCGGAATCGCTGCTCCCAGTCAATAGCGCAGTCATATTCCGCACCGACCTTGAGAGACTGGTTTACATAATGTGATATATCTCCGTTCTTTTCCTGCGTGTCAATCACTCTTGCCTCGCCGATATAGCCGCTGTCGCCTGCCTGACCGCCACCCTCGGGAAAGAACGCGCTTCGGTCAAGTGTAACCTCGTAGCTGTCACCAACGGCCTCACAGGCGGTTACACGCGCCTTGAAGCTCTTCATATGGCTGTCTGCGTAATAAAGCTTTTCTGTCATATCGCACACTCCGATAAATTTGTGCCTTCATTATATCAGCTTTGCGGGAGTTCTTCAATCGGGAAGCGAGCAAAATCCGAAATTCAGCGGAGTCATATCCCCCATTATTGAGGCACGCTGAATCATTGTATTTCCGTATTTTTCGCGTATTCTGTCCACTGCGGCATCTATTTTGCGCTGGCGGTTTAAGTTGACATAATCTATAAATATGTCAAGCTGCTGCTCATCGTCCGCGTGCACAAGCTCAAGCGCGCGCAGACCCATACTGCGCAGCGGTGCGGGAAACTCATGGCACTGACGCAGAAGCTCCATACCGTACTCGACAAGCTCCGTTGTTACATCGCTTGCATAGCGCAGGCGCATTCGGTGGCTTTTCCACTCAAGCTCCGTATTTCGCAGCGAAATTTCAACCGTGCGGCACATGAGCTTTTCCTTGCGCAGACGCGAGGCCACACTGTCGGCAAGCATAAGCAGCGTAAGCCGAGCCTGCTCGATGCTTTCGATATCCCTCGCGGTTGTCATACTGTTGCCTATTGATTTGGGAGGCTCGGTCTCCCCTATTCTCCGCACCCGCGAGTTATCCATGCCGTTTGCGTATCTGTACATCATAAGACCGTGCTTGCCGAAGCGCGCCTTCAGAATTTCAGGGTCTGTATGCGCAAGCTCTCCGATTGTATATATGCCCATGCGGCGCAGAGTGCGAATCGTGCTTCTGCCGACCATGAGCATATCGTCAGCAGGAAGCCCCCACACCATCTGCCGAAAATGCTCTCTGTCAATAACGGTAACGGCATCAGGCTTTTTATAGTCCGAGCCGAGCTTTGCGATGGTCTTATTCCACGATACGCCCACACTGACGGTAAGCCCCGTTTCGCGCTTTACCTTCTCGCGTATTTCATTTGCTGTTTTGCCCGCATCGGGACAGGCAATGCAGTTTGTTATATCCAGCCAGCACTCGTCAATTCCGAACGGCTCGCAGAGGTCGGTATATTCCGCATAAATCTCCCGCACCATATCCGAGTATTTGACATATCTGTCATAGTGCGGCTCAACGAGCACAAGCTCGGGACACAGCTGCTTTGCCTGCCATATCGCCATTGCGGTCTTAACTCCAGCGCGCTTGGCATTCTCGTCTTTGGCGAGTATTATGCCGTGGCGCAGCTCCTGCTCACCGCACACGGCAAAGGGCTTTCCCTCAAGCTCGGGACGGTACAGCCGCTCCACGCTCGCATAGCAGGAATTGATGTCGGAATGAAGTATAGTTCTATCCATTTCATTTCTCCCATTGAGATAGTGGATACATTATACTTCGCCTGTTCGGATATGTAAACAGGTATTTTTATCTTTTTCAGATATTTTGCTTGCAATTATTATCTGTATGCTATATAATGTGTATATAACTGATACGGAGGCACAATATGCACAAAAGTATAGGTGAAATTTTGAATACATGCCGCAGAAATCTCGGCCTTTCGCAGGGTGAGCTTGCGCTTCGTCTGTGCGACGATGGCATTGATGTTACCAACCAGGCTATATCCAAATGGGAGAATGGCAACACCCTGCCGAACGCAAAGCAGTTCCTCGCTCTGTGCCGCGCTCTTGAGATTGACGATATAGGCGGCCAGTTTCTCGGCGGCGCTTCGGGCGGTCTGCTCACAGGGCTTGACAGTCTCGGCAGAAAAAAGGCCTTAGAATATATCGAACTGCTGCGCGACAGCGGCCGCTACTCGGTAAAGCCCGAGAAAATCAGCATTCGCACTCTCCCGCTGTACTCCCTTGCGGTTTCCGCAGGCACGGGTCAGTTTCTCGACAGCGAGGATTATGAGATGACCGAGGTCGGCCCCGAGGTAAGCGACAGTGCAAACTTCGGTGTGCGCGTTGCGGGCGACAGTATGGAGCCTAAATTTCACGACGGTCAGACCGTGTGGGTAAGTCAGCAGCACGACCTTATGACGGGTGAGATAGGCATCTTTCTTTACGACAGCTGCGCGTACTTGAAGCAGCTTGTTGCGGTTGATGACCACCTTGCGCTGCACTCGCTCAATCCCGCCTACCCCGATATCGTTATCTCCCCCGAGCTTCCGCTCAGAGTTCTCGGCAAGGTTGTCGCATAAGAAGAAGCCTGCTCTCTTTTGGAGAGCAGGCTTTATATTTTTCAGAATTTCTTAATTGACCTTATAATCAAGCCGATGCAGGCGCCGACAAATGCCAGAACAGTAAGTCCGGCCACAAACACCGAATAAATTTCAAGCATATAGTTTGTACTCATACTGACAAGCGCAGCCGAAAAATACAGTACAACCGTGATTAACATAACATATATCACAGACTTCTTGTTTTTCAGCTTAAGGGCAGCGAAAATGCCTATCCAAAGGAAAAACAGGTCGCACACGATGACCGGTATGCCAAAGCCCTGTCCGAACCACTCTGCTATAATATCGAACATATTATCACCTCTGATTAAATTATAACACATATGCAAAAAAATCGCTACTCAAAATTGAGTAGCGATTTTTGATAGCTTATCAGAGAGCTGCCTTTGCCTTCTCGCACAGTGCGGTGAAAGCTGCGGGATCGTGGATTGCGGTCTCGGACAGCATCTTGCGGTTCATATCGATACCTGCGAGCTTCAGGCCGTGCATGAAGGTGGAGTAATTCATGCCGTTTGCCTTGCAGCCTGCGCTGATACGGGTGATCCAAAGCTGACGGAAGTCTCTCTTCTTCTGCTTGCGGCCGACATATGCGTAACGGCCGGACTTCATCATCTGCTCCTGAGCCATCTTGTAGTGGCGGGACTTGTTGCCCCAATAGCCCTTAGCGAGACCAAGAATCTTGTTTCTATGTTTGCGGGTCATCATTGCGCCCTTAACTCTTGCCATTTGTTATTTCCTCCTATTAGTAACAGTAAGCCTTACTTATTTGTAAGGAATCATCTTTTTGATGGTTGCCTCGTTGGTAACATCAGCGATAGCGCCGGAGCGCAGACGACGGCAGCGCTTGGTGTCCTTCTTAGTGAGGATGTGGCTCTTGTAAGCATGTGCGCGCTTTACCTTACCGGTCTTGGTGAGATTGAATCTCTTCTTAGCACCACTGTGGGTCTTAAGTTTAGGCATGTTATTTTCTCCTTCCGTATGCTGCTATTCAGGATAACCTGTAATAACCTTTTGATTTATTCTTCCGCAGGAGCTGCGGCCTGCTGGGCCTGCTTCTTTGCGGCTTCCTTCTGTGCCTTCTTGACTGCTGCTGCAGACTTCGGGGACAGGAACATGGACATATTGCGTCCCTCGAGCTTGGGTTCCTTGTCGAGGTTGGCGGTTTCGGAGCACTTTGCTGCAAAATCGCGCAGAATCTGCTCACCGATATTGGTGTGAGCCATCTCTCTGCCGCGGAAACGGATGGAAACCTTTACGCGGTCACCGTCTGCAAGGAACTTGAGTGCGCTCTTGAGCTTGGTGTTGAGGTCATTCTCTCCGATGCCGGGAGACATACGGATTTCCTTGACTTCCATAACGCGCTGGTTCTTCTTGGCTTCCTTTTCTCTCTTGGCCTGCTCAAAGCGGAACTTACCGTAGTCCATAATCTTGCAGACAGGGGGCTTTGCCATGGGGGAAATCTTGACGAGGTCAAGCTCCTTCTCCTCTGCAATCTTAAGTGCCTCTTCAGCAGACATGATGCCAAGCTGCTCGCCTTCGTCGCTGATTACGCGAATTTCCTTGTCGATGATTTCCTCGTTGATTTCATGAGTTACGCTTGCGATTGTAAAACACCTCCAAAATGCAAAAAACGGATGCCTGACAGCATCCGCACGCAAAAACACCGCCGCACATTCGGCGTTGTTTATTGACCGAAGCGCGCCTTTTGCGGCTCGGTGAGGTCGGGGATGCCGTACCTACTTCATTTTCAGCTATATTAATATAGCAATACTTTCACTCTGTGTCAAGTGTTTTTTCCGAAATATCAATGATATTTTGCTCAAATGCGGGAAAAATAAGCCTCGGAGTGATGAGCTTGGAAATTTTATCGGTTTATGCCATCGGCGCAGGCATATATGCGCTGATTGAGCTTATGTGGCGCGGCTGGACACACTGGACTATGCTTATCTGCGGCGGCGCCTGCTTTACCTTTATGTACCTCATAAGCGGCGCTGCCCTCCCCATGTGGTTAAAGTGCGTAATCTGCGCAGCATTTATCAGCGCAGTTGAGCTTGGCGTGGGATATTTGGTTAACATAATGTTTGGTTGGCAGGTTTGGGATTACTCTGACCGCGCCTTTAATCTTATGGGACAGATATGCCCGCTCTACAGCTTTTTCTGGCTGCTGCTCTCCGTGCCGGGGCTTGCCGTTTGCAGGCAGCTGCGTCAGCTTATTGCGTAATAACACCCTCCGTGCGATGACGGAGGGTGTTTTGCTTGCTCAATAGTTTTCCTCGGGTGCTCCCTCTGCCTTTTCAAGCTCCATTGCAAGCTTGACTATGCGGCTTGTGCCGAGTCTTGCTGCGCCGAGGGCAATGAAGTCCTCCGCATCCTCAATGGATGCGATACCGCCTGCCGCCTTGACCTGAACATTCTCGGGGCTGTACTTGCGCATAAGCTCAACATCCTCGCGGGTTGCGCCGCCCTTGGAAAAGCCGGTTGAGGTCTTGATAAAATCAGCTCCGCACTCTGCAACGACTGAGCAAAGTCTTATCTTCTCCTCCTCGGTAAGCAGGCAGCACTCGATGATAACCTTCAGAATCTTGCCTGCGCAGGCCTTGCGGACTGCCTTAATATCGTTTGCCACATCGTTCCAGCAGCCGTCCTTAACCATTGAAAGGTTGATTACCATATCAATCTCATCAGCGCCGTTTTTGATGGCATCAGCTGCCTCGAAGGCCTTTGCCGCGCTTGTTGCATAGCCGTTGGGGAATCCGATAACAGTGCAGATTTTCATCTTATCACCTACATAGCGCTTTGCGCCTGCAACATGGCTGGGCGGAATGCATACAGATGCACATTCATATTTTATTGCCTGGTCACACAGCTTTTTTATCTCCTCTGCCGTGCAGTCAACACGAAGCAGCGTATGGTCGCAGAGTTTCAGAATTTCACTAATATCCATATTAAATATCCTTTCTGAAATTTGTTACCGCAATTATATTCCATCTGCCCGTCATATTCAAGCGCTTGTCCTTAATATACTCTAACAAAATCATTTTAATTAAGGTCAGGATTAAACAATGGATGAAAACATAAGCAGAAATTTTGCTCAGCTTTGCGGTGTTATAGCCGCTGCCCCCAGCTTCTCTCATTCAGGACGCGGCGAAAGCTTCTACACCTTTCCGCTTGAGGTTTCAAGGCTTTCGGGCGCTACGGACAGAATCAATGTAATTGCGCGCGAGGAGCTTCTTAACAGCGTCGCGCTCAAGGAAGCGGAAAAAATCCTTGTCATCGGTGAGCTTCGCTCGTTCAATAACAAAAGCGGTGAGGGTGCAAAGCTCGTAATCACAGTATTTGCAAAGGAAATCAGCCTTTGCGACGATGACGACATGAACGATGTGCACCTAATCGGCACGCTATGCAAAAAGCCCAATCTGCGGATGACTCCGATGGGCAGAGATATATGCGACCTCATGCTTGCGGTCAACCGCCGCTACGGCAGATCGGATTACCTGCCCTGCATAACATGGGGGCTCAAGGCGCGTGAGGCTGCCGAATGGGACACGGGCACCGTGGTGAGCCTTGACGGACGAATCCAAAGCCGCAGCTACATCAAAATCGTCGGCGGTGACCCCGTTGAGAAAACCGCATACGAGGTGTCGGTGACAGATATAAATGAGTTTACATAATATATCACCCTGCTGATTTCAGCAGGGTGATTTTTACGGATTTACTTTCTCGGGGGAATGACCTCTATCCAATAACCGTCGGGGTCCTCCACGAAATATATGCCCATCTTGGGATTTTCAAAGCAGATACAGCCCATTTTTTCGTGCAGGGCGTGGGCTTTTTCCATATCCTCGGCAACAAAGGCAAGGTGAAATTCCTGCTCACCGAGGTCGTAGGGCTCTGTTCTGTCGCAAAGATAGGTCAGCTCAAGCTGAAAATCGGTAACACCGTCACCGAGAAATACAAGCTTGAAGCTGCCGTCGGAAGCGACCTTCTCACGCACGGGCTTTAAGCCGAAGGCCTCATCGTAGAACTTTAGGCTGCGCTCAAGGTCAAAAACATTGAAATTGAAGTGGTTGAAGGAAAACATTGCGCACCTCCGTAATTTATTTGCTTCCATTATAATTGCACCTCGCACAGTTGTCAAAAAGTTATTGGAATTACGGACAATTGAGTTTATAATGTGGGTATAAAGATTTGGGAGTATGCTATGAAGCTTGCACTTACAGATAAATATCTGCCTCAGGACGACATTTTCCTGTTCAACACGGGCAGTGCCAGAAAGGCCTGGCTGCTTTTCGGTTGCCGTTACATTGCCGATATCAATATGCATCGCTTTGTAGTATGGGCTCCGAATGCGCAGGCTGTGAGCCTTGTCGGTGATTTTAACGGCTGGGATACCGATGCAACGCCTATGAAAAAGCACGGCAGCGTATGGGTATGCTTTGTCGAGGGGCTTAAAAACGGCGACCTTTACAAGTACTGCATCACTCATAAAAGCGGCAAAAAGGTTTTCAAGGCCGACCCCTTTGCCTTATATTCTCAGACCGGCATTGAAACCGCCTCCCGTGTATGGACCGGCGCTCATGTCTGGCGCGATAAGGAATACATCGAAAAGCGCTCAAGGCGCAATGCCTTTACTGAGCCTATGTCGGTATATGAGCTGCATCTCGGCTCATGGAAAACCGATTCCGACGGCAAGGTCAGCTATACCGACATTGCACCCAGGCTCGCTGAATACTGCCTCGAAATGGGCTACACTCACATTGAGCTGCTGCCGCTGACGGAATACCCCTACCCCGCCTCGTGGGGCTATCAGGTTACCGGCTACTATGCCCCTACCGCGCGCTACGGCAACCCCGACGAGTTTGCCGAGTTTATTGACACCCTGCACGCTGCGGGAATCGGCGTAATTATGGACTGGGTACCCGCGCATTTCCCGCGCGATGAGCACGGTCTTGCCGAATTTGACGGCACGCGGCTTTTTGAGTGCAAGGAAAAGCGTATGGCAGACCACCCCGAGTGGGGCACTTTAATTTTTGACTACGACATGCCCGAGGTACAGTCCTTCCTCGTATCCTCGGCATGCTCATTTTTCGAAAACTACCACATTGACGGCATCCGCGTTGATGCTGTCAGTTCCATGCTGTATCTCAACTACGCGCGCAAGGAGGGTGAATACACACCCAACCGTGAGGGCGGAAACATCAATCTCGGAGCTGTTGAGTTTCTTAGGAAACTGAACACCGCCGTTATGACCGAGTACCCCGGTGTTATCACTGTTGCCGAGGAGGCTACCTCCTACCCCATGGTTACAATGCCGCCTGCGCTCAACGGTCTCGGCTTCAGCTTCAAGTGGGATATGGGCTACATGCACGACACGCTCGATTACTTCTCCCTCGACCCGCTGTTTCGCTCGGGAAATCACGACAAGCTCACCTTCTCGATGATGTACGCTTTTTCCGAGAACTTCATTCTCGCCTACTCGCACGACGAGGTAGTACACGGCAAAAAATCGATGCTCGACAAGATGTACGGCAGCTACGAGCAGAAGTTTGCAACCCTGCGCAGTCTGTACGGCTATCAGTTCGCCCATCCCGGCAAGAAGCTTATCTTCATGGGCTCGGAGTTCGGTCAGTTCATCGAGTGGAACTATGAGCAGGAGCTTGACTGGCTGCTGCTTGACTATCCCATGCACGATAAGCTGCGTGAGTACTGCAAGGCGCTCAATATGCTCTACCGAAGCTGCCCCGCGCTGTACGAGTGCGAGAAATCATGGGATGGCTTTACATGGCTGAATGTGAACGACAAGGACAGAAGCTCAATTGCGTTTCTGCGCTCAGCAAAAGCCGCAAGCGAAAGCTACATTGTCTGCGCCTGCAACTTCATTCCAAATGAGCACAAGGGCTTCGTAATCGGTCTGCCGCACCGCGGCACCCTGCGCGAAGTTCTCTCAAGTGATGATGCTCGCTTCGGCGGAAGCGGTTTACATAATGTAAGTATTATTAACAGCCGCGATATTGGCTTTAACGATTTGCCGTACAGCGCGGAGATAAATCTGCCGCCGCTGTCCACCGTATATTTTGAATACATTCCGGAAAGGGTGTCTGAAGACGATGAATAAGGAATTCAAGGAAATTCTGAACAACAAAGGCCTTGCAGTACTTCCAAATGTTCTGCTTGCGGCAGCTGAATGCGCCCCCTTGTCCAAGACCGGTGGCCTTGCCGATGTTGTGGGCACTCTGCCCAAATCGCTCAAGGAGCTTGGCATAGATGCAAGAGTTATAACCCCCTATCACCGCTGCATTAAGGATAAATATGCCGATAGGGTCGAACATCTGTTTGATTTTTATGTAAGCCTCGGTTGGCGCACTCAGTACTGCGGCATTGAGCGGCTTATGCTTGACGGCGTGTGCATCTATCTTGTTGATAATGAGTTTTACTTCGGTGACAAAATCTATAAGGGCGGTTTCGAGGAGGGTGAGCAGTATGCGTTCTTCTGCCGCGCCGTACTCGATGCGATGCCGCAGCTTGATTTTGTGCCCGGAATAGTCCACTGCAACGATTGGCACACCGCTATGCTGCCCATGCTTGCAAAGACGCAGTATAAGGGAAAAATCCAGGAAAAGTGCAAGTGGCTGCTCACCATACATAACATTGCATTCCAAGGAAAATTCGGCTTTGACTGCGTTCAGGACCTGCTCGGAGTTGATGAGCGCTACTACACGCCCGAGTACATGGAGCTTAACGGCTGCGCAAGCTTCCTCAAGGCAGGCTGCGTATTCGCTGACCGCATAAATACCGTCAGCCCCACCTACTCCGAGGAGATAAAAACCGCTTACTTCGGCGAGGGTCTTGAGGGCATTCTTCGTGCACGCTCGCACGAGCTTTCGGGCATAATAAACGGCATTGATGTCAATAGCTTCAATCCGTCTGCCGACCCTGCAATTGCAGCGAATTACAGTGCCGATTGTCCCAGTGGTAAGAAATTATGTAAACAAAAGCTGCAGGAGATGATGGGGCTTGAGCAGCGCGAGGATGTGCCCGTTTTCGCAATGGTTACCCGTATGACCGAACAGAAGGGCTTTGAGCTTGTTGAGTTTATGCTCGATGAGCTTATGCAGTACAATGACATGCAGTTTGTTATGCTCGGCACGGGCGACAAGGAATATGAGGACTTCATGCGCGGCGCTGAGGAGCGCTACAAGGGCAGGCTCTGTGCCTATATCGGTTATAACGAAGAGTTATCGCACAAGGTCTACGCAGGCGCTGATTTTCTGCTTATGCCCTCTCGCTTTGAGCCCTGCGGTCTGTCTCAGATGATTGCCATGCGCTACGGCACTCTGCCTATTGTGCGTGAAACAGGCGGCCTTAAGGATTCCGTTATGCCGTACAACAAATTCACCGGTGAGGGCACAGGCTTTTCCTTTGCCGACTTCAACGCACACGAGATGAAGGATGCAATCCTGCTTGCAATTGACTGCTTCGGCAAGCCCGAGGTCATGAAAATGCTTGTACGCAGCGCTATGGAGGCTGATTTCAGCTTTGATAAGTCCGCTGAAGAATACGCGAGGCTGTATCTATGTATGCTTTGACGCGCAGCGTAAAAACCTATGCCGGCTATGATGAGCTCTGGTCGGATGACGGAAAGCTCAGCATAAGCTATTACGGCGAGCGCAGCTACAATGTAGGTTTTGATGGGAAGACTTGGTGTGCTAAAGGCTGCGAGGATGAGCAAACTGCTCAGTATCTGTGCTCTGCCGCAGCGTTTGACTATGCACTGTCTGAGTGCAGAAAATACGGCTTTGAGCTTTCTGAAATTCACGAATTCATACCTAAAGACCACAATAGCCTTATACCGTCCGAGCTTTTGAGGCTGCTTATGGACGACTGCGGCTTAGGCATATACGATGCCTGCAAAATCGTTGTCCGCTGCTTTGGCGCTGAATTAAGCACGCAGCCCGAGCGAGTCTGGCTCTATTCCGTTCAGCCGAGAACCGCACATCTTGAATTTGTACTTAAGGATGCCCTGCGCGACCTGGGCTTTGCGGTGCATAATGCGTATGACTTAAGCTGCCGCTGCCCTGCTGGCGCAATTGAGGACGGCACATCGGTAAAGCTGACCGTGCATAGCTTCGGAGGAGTCAGCAGCGCTTTCGTCTGCATTTACGGCGATGATTTCAGTCAAGAGCTTTCTATGGAGCGCAGTGGAAATGAATTTTTCTGCGAATTCACCCCAAATACTCCTGCTGCGCTTTGGTATCGCTTCAAGCTTGATGATAAGTGGCTTTGCGCCGACAATAGCGGCTATTCTGTTATCACAGATTCACCCGCCGAGGGCTTCAGACTGACCGTATTCAAGCGTGGCTTCGAAACTCCCGATTGGTTCAAGCGCTCGATTATGTATCAGATCTTCCCAGACCGCTTCGGCTTTTCCGATGACGGCACTGCGCAGCGCGGAATTGAGTATCATAAGGCTCTCGGTCAGACCCCCGAGCTGCACGAAAGCATCAGTGAGCCCGTTCGCTTTTTGCCGCGTGCGTTCGAAAAGGACTACGCTCCCGATGATTTCTACGGAGGAACTCTGCGCGGAATAGCAAAAAAGCTCCCTTATCTTAAGGAGCTTGGCATAAGCGTTATATATCTCAATCCCATATTTGAGGCGCGAAGCAACCACCGCTATGATACCTCGGATTACGGCAAAATCGACCCGATTCTCGGCAGTGTCACGGATTATGTAAACCTTTGTGCTGAAGCCGAGAGGCTTGGAATTTCTATTATAAATGACGGCGTATTCTCTCATACGGGCGCTGACAGTATCTACTTCAACCGCTATGGAAGCTATGATTCCTACGGCGCATGTCAGGGCGAGGACTCCGAATTTTACAAGTGGTACGACTTCAGGCGCTTCCCGGACAAGTACCGCTGTTGGTGGGATTTTGAGGACCTGCCCGAAACAAACGAGCTTGACCCCTCGTGGCAGGAGTTCATTATAAGCGGCAAGGACAGCATTGTGCGCAAATGGCTGAAGCTCGGTGCTCGTGGCTGGCGAATTGATGTTGCTGACGAGCTGCCCGATGAGGTGCTGAGCCTTATACGCAGCGCCGCAAAATCCGAAAAGCCCGACAGCGTTATTATCGGCGAGGTCTGGGAGGATGCGGTTATCAAGGAAAGCTACGGCAAGCGGCGTAATTACGCCCTCGGCTATTCTCTCGACTCGGTTATGAACTACCCCTTCCGCACTGCGGTAATTAACTTTGCGCTTGGCAGAAGCACCTCGTTTGAGTTGAGGAATTTTCTGCTTTCGCAGCAGGCAAATTATCCCGCGCCTATGTACCGCTCGCTTATGAATCTTTTAGGCTCGCACGATGTTGAAAGGCTTCACACCGCACTTGCATTTGACTTTAATGTAAACACCCTCGACCGCGCCGAACAGTCTGCTATTGCCCTGACGCCTGAGCAAAGTGAGCGCGCAACAAAGCTGCAGATGCTCTGCGCTGCAATACAGTATTGCATTCCCGGCGTCCCCTGCCTTTACTACGGTGACGAGGAATGCCTTGACGGTGCGCGCGACCCGTTTAACAGAGCCGCGTTTGAGCCGAGCGAAAGTGGTTTACATAAATATTATGCAAAACTTGCCGACATTCGCAATAAACACCTCGCGCTTGCAGATGGCGCAATGGAGTTAAGCACTCCCTCGCCCGATATTCTGATTATTACAAGAGCAAGCGAAAGCGAGAAAATTGCTTGTGTTATCAACCGTTCTACCGATTACTTCGAGCTGCCTTTTGCTGCTTGCAAGTCTTTACTGTTTGATAACTCAACTTGTGTGCCTGCAATGTCCGCGGAGATATTCAAGTTAACATAACATTAAAAATGCACGACCTGAATAAGGCCGTGCATTTTTTGGGGATGAAAAAAGAGAGAGAGTTATTTAAAGCATCTGATTTTTAGTTTACTGGATTTCAAGTCTTCTTGCTGCGGGAACTTCGGGAGTCTTCTTGGGCATCGTCAGAGTGAGGATACCGTCGTTGTAAGCAGCGGTGATTGCATCGGTGTCAATGCCCTTGACATTGAAGCTGCGGCTGTAGGAGCCGTAATAGCGCTCGCGGCGGATGAAGTTGTTTCCGTCCTCTTCGTTTTCCTCGCTCTTGCGCTCTGCGCTGATGGTGAGGCAATCCTTGTCGATATCAATGGTGATATCTTCCTTCTTGAAGCCGGGAAGCTCTGCATCGAGGATATAGCTTCCGTCCTTTTCTGTGATATCGGTACGGAATGCGGATATATCTGTGTCGTTCCAGAAGCTGCGGCTCATTTCCTCAAGCTCGCGGAAGGGGTTGTAAGCGGATACTCGGCGATAGCCGAAAGGCATAAGTTCAAACATTGTAAATACCTCCTATAATATTGGTGATAGTTAATAACTCGTTTATGTGTTTATAACTTTTGTTTCTTGTTGTATATAAAATATCATATAATTATGAACAAATATAGTATTTTGTGTGAACAAAATGTAAACCTTAGCACTCTTTATTGCAGAGTGCTAAGGTTTACTGTTTCTTAGTATACAACAAGCTCACCATATTATCAGTATGGCTGGTTTGTGATTTATTATTCGCCGTTTTTGTTTAAGGCCTTATGTTTAATAAGTACATACACAACAAGAGCAAGCGCAATTACCGCAATGACAACCGAGGTATACACGATTGCATTATTATATGTATTGCTGACCGTGATTGCCTGCTGCGGTCTTTCGGGAAGCTGCTCAGTTGCCTCGGGAGTAGGCTCGGGGGTCTGCTCGGGCTCGGGAGTCTCCGTGGGAAGCGGATTGAGTATCATCGGATGGTCGGGCACCTTCGGCGGTATTACCGCAGCGGGAACACCCTCCGCATCAACGAGGTCTGACATCAGAATCCAGCCGGAAAAGCTCTGCGCATTTCCATTTTCGTCGGGCTCAAGCTCAACTGTTACATGGCCCCAGGGAACGCTTTCCATATATGCCACGCGATATTCAATTACGACCTCGGTGTCGTTATTCAGCAGCATATACTTGCCGTCAACATTGCATTCGGGAGTCTCCCATGCAACAACATAGCCCGCCTTATTGCTTGCATAGTAGGTTGCGCCGTCAATCTCAAGATTTTCGGGATTATCCCACGGGTCTGCAATGGGCTTTATCGGAGCTGCAAGAGATACGGTCGACAGGCATACTGCAAAAATCAGTACGATTACAATCGTAAGAAGCTTTTTTCTCATCATTCTGCCTCCTGCGCTTTTGCGCATAAGTGGAAGAATTATAGCATATATATCAGAAAAATAAAAGTACTTATTTGTAAACTTAGTTTACAGCGCTATGGGAACTGCACCCTCTTCAATGGGGCAGACATAGCCGCCCGCGGCCTTTTTCTCAAACTCAGCCTTGGCTTTTGCGAGAGCTTCACCGTCTTCAATGAGGTCGATTGCCGTTGCCGCAAGCACCTTGCCCGCGCAAAGCATGCCCTTGTATGCAATGCTGCTTTTGCCGCAGGCAACCGTCTGCCATGAATGGTCGGGCATACCGCCGGGCCATGTTACAACATTTATCTGCGAGGTCGGAGTCTGCCAGCTGACATCACCGACATCGCTGCTGCCTGCAATGAAGCCCGTGCCCGAATACTGCGGCATAAGAAAATCATATATGGGCTTTGTCATATTCTCGGTTTTTTCAATGACGAAATCCGCAATTTCCGAATCAAATGCAGCGCCGATTCCCGGAACGGAAACTCCCGCGGGGAAGGTTGCCTTCATTTTTGCCGCAAACTCAAGCTCTTCCTCGGAATACTGCGGTACTCCGATTTCCTCAAAGTTCTTGTAAAGTAGCTCTTCAATAGTATAGTTCGGCACAAGCTCAGCAGTTCCGTCAATGAACACGCGCTCAAAGGTGGTTTCGGTCATAAGGGCCGCCCCCTCTGCAATCTTGTCAACTCGCTTCTGCAGTTCGATAGACTGCTTGACCTTGTTTGCACGCACCATATACAGAACATCTGCCTCGGACTGAACGACATTCGGAGACACACCGCCTGCGTTTGTGATTGCATAATGAATGCGGCAATCGTCGGTCATGTGCTCGCGCAGGAACTGAACACCGATGTTCATAAGCTCAACTGCGTCAAGCGCGCTTCTGCCCTGCTCGGGGCAGCCTGCTGCATGCGCGGCAATGCCCTTGAATTTATACAGCACCTGAATGCATGAGTTGTTAGTGCCGGTGCGCACCTCGTTTACGCTTGCCGGATGCCACGACAAAGCTGCGTCAAGGCCCTCCCACAGATTTTCACGGGCCATGAATGCCTTACCGCTTCCGCCCTCTTCGCCGGGGCAGCCATAGAATACGACAGTACCCTCGCTACCGCTTTCCTCGAGGTACTTCTTAACCGCGAATGCTGCGGCAAGTGAGCCTACGCCAAGCAGATTATGGCCGCAGCCGTGGCCGTTGCCGTCGGGTACAAGTACTTCCTTACTCATTGCGTTTGCCTTCTGAGAAAGTCCTGACAGCGCGTCAAACTCGCCGAGGATACCGATTATCGGCTTGCCGTGGCCGAACGAGCCGCAGAATGCGGTGTCAATGCCACTCAGCTTTTCGGTTACCTCAAAGCCGTTTTCACGCAAGACGCGGCAATAAAGCTCGGTTGCCTTATATTCTTTGAGGGAAAGCTCGGGGTTTTCCCAGATTTCATCGGCTATTTCTTTGTAGAGCTCTGCCATAGAGTCAACGGACTCTATGGCAGCTTTTTTATTACTATTCATCACAGCACCTTAGACAGGAAGTCCTGCAGACGCTCGCTCTGAGGATGCTCGAATATTTCCTCGGGAGTACCCTCTTCGATGAGCTTGCCTTCTGCCATAAACAGAACACGGTTGCCGACCTCACGGGCAAAGCCCATCTCGTGAGTAACGACCACCATTGTCATACCTTCAACTGCAAGTTCCTTCATAACATCGAGAACCTCGCCGACCATTTCGGGGTCGAGTGCAGAGGTGGGCTCGTCAAAGAGCATTACATCGGGCTCCATACACAGTGCGCGCACTATTGCGACACGCTGCTTCTGACCGCCGGAAAGCTGAATGGGATATGCATCTGCGCGGTCGGCAAGACCTACGCGCTCGAGCAGTGCCATTGCCTTCTTTATTGCCTCTTCTTTGGGGACCTTCTTGACCTCAACGGGTGCAAGAATCATATTCTCAAGAATGGTCTTGTGGGGGAAGAGATTGAAGTGCTGGAAAACCATGCCCATCTTCTGACGGTGCAGGTTGATATCAATCTTCTTGTCGGTAATATCGGTTTCCTCGAAGATGATGGTGCCGCCGGTGGGCTCCTCAAGCAGGTTGAGAGAGCGCAGAAGAGTGGACTTACCGGAGCCGGAGGGTCCGATAACGACCATGACATCGCCGCGGTTGATATCTACGCTGACGCCGTCAAGAGCCTTGATGGTGCCTTTTTTATAGTACTTTTTAAGGTCTTTGACCTGAATAATCTTATCGTTTATCACCGACGCTCATCTTCCTTTCAAAGTGTTCAATAATCTTGGAGGTGGGGTAAGTCAGGCAGAAGTAAACCGCCGTTGCAATGATAAGAGGCTCGGCAATTCGATAGGTCGCGCCCTTGATGCTGTTGACAGCGTACATGATGTCCTGAACACCGATGGTCCAGCAGATTGAGGACTCCTTGATTATGGTGACAAATTCGTTTGCGATTGCGGGGAGAATGTTCTTGATTGCCTGCGGCAGAACAATGAAGCGCATATTCTGTGCCTGAGTGAGGCCGAGGGAGCGTGCCGCCTCAGTCTGGCCGCCGTCAACGCTCTGGATACCGGAGCGGATAATCTCGCACAGGTAAGCTGCAGAGTTAAGGGACAGTGCAACAACACCGGGCAGGAAGCGCTCAAATCGGATGTTTCCGAAGAGCTTGAAGCTGGGCAGAGTCATATCGCCCATTACTATGTAGTAGATTACGAACAGCTGTACAATAAGAGGAGTTGCACGGAAAATCTCTACATAAATGCTTGAGATGAAGTTGAGGGGTCTGAAGTTACTGATGGCAGTAATTACGCCCTGCTCGCGCAGATGTCCGTTCTTATCAAGTGCGAGCTTCTTAAACGGCTTCCAGCCGCTCATACGCATAACTGCAAGTACAAGCGCGAGGATGAAACCGAATATAACAGTAAGCAATGACAGTGAAATTGTGCAGACAAGACCGTCCACAAACATGCTGATATATTTCCATGTCAGCGCAAAACCTTCGGAAGTAATCATATGCTTATCCTTTCTAAAACGGGAAATTCTCCCCGGAGTGTCTCCGGGGAGAATGAATATTTAGTCTTTACCTAAAGCTTAACCTTCGACAACCTTGCCGTTCTCGTCAAGCAGACCTTCGTACTTGTTGCCGGTTGCGAGCTCGTTTGCATCTGCAACGAACTTTGCGAGGGAGCCGTCTTCCTTAGCCTCTGCAATGATGAGGTTCAGTGCTGCGAGCAGAACTGCGTTGTCCTTGTTGACACCGATTGCGGAGCCAGCCTGGTCATAGGGAACATCGCTTACGATTACGATTTCAGGGTAGTTCTTCTGGTAGCTCTGAGCAACAACGGTCTCCATGAATGCGCCGTCGAGCTTGCCGGAAACGAGCTCTGCAACGATATCGGTTACCTTTGCGAGGTTGAGGATATCAGCATCGGGAGTGTTCTTGACTGCGAGGTCAGCCTGGATGGAACCGGTCTGTGCGCCGATCTGGTACTGAGCATCGTTTGCAACTTCCATGGAAGTGATAACATCCTGCATTGCCTTGGTGGTTACAAAGGACTGAGTGCCTTCGTAGTAGATATCGGTGAAGTTCATGAGAGACTCACGCTTGGGGTCGGGAGAGTAGCCAGCCATGCTGACATCAACCTTCTTTGCGCCGAGCTCGGAAATGGTGCCGTCAAAGTCCATGGGGATAACCTCGAGCTCGAGGCCGAGCTTGTCAGCGATGTACTGAGCAAATGCCATATCGAAGCCTGCGAGAGTGGGGTTGTTGTCTGCATCGAGTGCATAGAACTCATAGGGAGCAAAGTCGGGGCTGGTTGCAACGGTGAACTTACCGTCGTTTACGGTCTTGAGCTCAGCCTTGAGCTGGTCAAGAGTCCAGGTGGAGTAATCGGTTTCGTCTGCTGCGTCTTTACCAGCGTTGCCGCCGCATGCGCAAAGTGCAAACACCATAACGAGTGCAAGCATCAGGGAGATGAATTTTTTCATTTTTATGTACCTCAATTTTAATAGTTTGCGATGCTTTCAACATCGCTTCTGTTAACGCTGCTAATATTAGCATATATATTCATGCGTGTCAACACTTTTTTGAAAAAATATTCGTATTTTTTCTGTTTTGGTTGCATTTCTATGAATATTATTCATTTTCCCGTGAATATTCATTGTATAATGAATATTTGAATATAATTTCAACAGAAATCGGACCTGTTTTTGGTGAACAGGTCCGATTTTTTGTTATACTTGTACAGTTTTATGCTCTTCTTTTTAGTAAGGCTGCAAGAGAAAAGGCCAGGAATGCAATAATATTGATTATTACAACGCTTGCACCCGAGGGAAGCTCAAGTGCATAAGATACCACCATTCCGAGCACGAAGCACACCACGGATACAACCGCCGAGCACATAACAACGGACTTAAAGCTGCAGCAGATTCGCATGCTCGTAAGCGCAGGGAAAATGATGAGGCTTGAGATTAAGAGTGCGCCCATCATTCGCATTCCTATTACCACCGTTACCGCGGTCAGAACGGCAAGCACGGTGTTGTATCTGTCAGCATTTGTGCCGGTTGCCCTTGCAAAGCTCTCATCAAAGGTAACTGCAAAAATTCTCGGATACAGCATCACGAACATAATAAGCACTATTGCCGACAGTGCTACGCTGAGCACCGCGTCTGCCCTGCTGAGAGACAGAATGCTGCCGAACATATAGTTTGAAACATCTGTGTTCATACCCGTTGTTACCGATACTACGGCAACGCCTATTGCAAGTGCGCTTGAGGAAATCAGCGCAATGGCGGCATCGCCCTTTATACGGCTTGACTGGCTTATGCGAAGCAGAAGAAACGCCGCGGCAATCACCACGGGTACCGACAGTGCAAGCGGTGCGACATTGAGCGCCGCCGCAATTGCAAGCGCGCCGAAGCCGACATGAGACAGTCCGTCGCCTATCATCGAATAGCGCTTGAGTACAAGAGATACGCCCAGAAGTGCCGCGCAAAGCGATACGAGAATGCCGACAACAACCGCGCGGGTCATGAAGTGGTAGGAAAACATTTCGCTGATAAGCTCAATCATGCTCTGCCACCTCCTACAAATCTGCGGGCAAGCGCACTCTCGCGGTATTCGGCGGTTGTGCCGAAAAACAGCTGACGGTTGCCGAGGTGCAGAATATGCGTTGCGTAGCGCACGGCCTCGTGTATATCGTGCGAAATCATAATAACGCTTGTATTGTCACAGAGATTGACAAGCTTTATAAGGTTGTACATCTCATTTGTCGCAACGGGGTCAAGTCCGGTTACCGGCTCATCAAGCAGCAGAAGCTTCTTCGTTGCGCACATTGCGCGGGCAAGCAGCACTCGCTGCTGCTGTCCGCCCGAAAGCTCCATATAGCAGCGGTCTTTTATATCCTCAATGCCGAGGCGCTCCATATTCTCCTGCGCGGCCTTCTTATCCTCTGCATTGTAGAAAAGTCTGCCGCCCATTGAGTTGAGTCTGCCCGACAGCACAACCTCGTAAACCGAGGCAGGAAAATCTCGCTGCAGCTGAGTCTGCTGCGGAAGATAGCCGATTTCGGTATGCTTAAGGCCGTCACCGAGCTCGATGCTGCCGCTTGTGGGGGTTTTAAGTCCGAGCAGTCCCTTCATAAGAGTTGACTTGCCCGAGCCGTTTTCTCCGACTATGCAGAGATAAGAGCCTGCTTCTATTGAAAAGTCAATCCCGCTCAGGACTGTTTCGCCGTCATAGGCAAAGCTCAGGTTTTTGCAGGTAATCTGTGCCATCAGCCGAGAGCCTCCTTCAGTGATTTAAGATTAATTCGCATAAGGTCTATATATGTTACGCCGTCCTCAAACTGCTGCGCCGTAACGCTGTGCGCTGAATAAAACGGCAGCTTCTTGCAGCCCGTGTCCTCGCAGATTACATCTGCCATCTTCTCGTTTGAAAACTCCATATACAAAACTGCGGGGATATTGTCCTCGCGCACGCGGTCAATCAGATACGCAACTGTCCTTGCCGAGGGCTCGGTTTCCGATGCGCAGCCCGGAAATGCCGCATAGTACTTCAGTCCGTAGCGGAGTGTGAAATAGCGCATCGGGAAGCGGTCGGCAAATATCAGCGTGTCGTGCTCTGCGTTTCTGACTGCTGCGGCAAACTGAGCGTCAAGCTCAAGAAGGCTTGCGTTAAAGGCTTCAAATCTCACCGTATATTCCGCCGCATTGGCCTCATCAAGCCTGCACAGAGCCTTACATATTGCCTCGGAAATGTCAGCGGCATTCAGCGGTGAGGTCCACACATGCTCGTCAAGCTCTGCTTCTTCCTCGTTTTCCGCAGTATAGATGCCCTCCGAAGTCTCCTCAACCGTGTCAACGCAGTCCATCATATATATAACATTCAGCTCAGGCGATATCAGCGATTCAACCCATTCCTCGGATTCGCCGCCGTTGCAGATAAACAGGTCGCATTCCTGAATTTTAATAATGTCCTTTGGCGTGGGCTCATAGGAATGTACCTCGGCGCCGGGCTTTATGAGCAGCGTAAGCTCTGCCCTGTCCCCTGCTATCTCACGCGCAAAGTCATACGCAGGAAAGCTTGTGCAGACAATCTGCAGCTTTGAGCTGTCGCTTACGGGCTGCTGCTCGTAGCCGCAGGCGGTAAGCAGCAGACACATTGCAATTATCATAGCGGTCAGTCTTTTCATTTTGACCTCCCCGCACAAGCGGCACAGCGCCCGTAGAGCATACTGCGCACATCGTCAATGACGAAGCCCGTATTCTTTGAAAGCGCCTCCTGCGCAGCACCGTCAAGGTGAATGAGCAGTCCGCAGTCAACGCACTTGATGTGCAGATGCTCGGCGCAGCAGCTTTTACCCGAAAGCTGATACACCGCACTTGTCGTGCCCTCGCGCGTAAAGCGGCACGCCTGCCCGTCATCGCACAGCTTTTTTACAAGTCTGTACACCGTGCTCTTCGGGGGCGCAGCTTCGCCCATTGCCGCAATTATCTCATCTATTGTAAACTGCCTGCCTGCATTAGCTTCGAGGAATTCAAGCAGCGCAGTCTTCTGTTGTGTCTGGTAGCTTGTTCTCATAGCTCCTCCAAATTGAGAAATTTTCTCATTTTTGCTCGTTTAGAATACGGCAATGCCGCCGTTTTGTCAAGAAAAACAGCAAAAAACAGACGGCAGAAATGCCGTCTGTTGATTGATTAAACTCAGTTGAGGAGAATTGCCGCTGCCGAACCGAGAAGTGAAAGCTCCTCGCCGGTTACAAACTCATATTTGCGTTCCATAATCTCGCCTGCGTAGATTGCCATGCAGTCCTCAAGCGCAGGTCTGAACAGCTTGCCCTTGTTGAACATTGAGCCGTCAACGCAGATGCATACGGGCTTGCTCTCGCCCTCGCCTGTGAGAAGCAGAATTCCGCACAGTATGCATGCCATGCAGCGTGCAGCGCGCTCGAAAAGTTCGCATATTATGTAAACCGCATTGACTCCGTCCTCGCCGCAAAGACCCTTAGGCAGCTTGCCCGTGCCCCATTTATCGGCAGTTGCGCTGTTCATAAACTCAAGACCGAGAACAAAATCGCGGCCCTTGTCGGAGAACACACCCTCGTTTGCGGCGGCCTTAAGGGTGTGCAGGCACAGCTCTCCGAGATATGCGCCCGAGCACATTTTTTCGCCTATGTAATGGCCGGTATCGGCAAGAGCTTCGTCCATTTCGATGTCGAAATCGCCTCTGAAAAATCCGTCAAACGAGCCGGATTCCAGATTAATAAGCATTCTCTTGTCGCCGTTAAGTCCGAGCTTTTTGACGGCCTTATCAGGTACCATGCAGCAGCTGTTAACGCCCGTGCCTGCTACCATACCGATAAATCCGCCGTAGCTCGACTTTTTAAGCTGAGCAGAGCCACCGAGAAGTGTTGCGGGGGTGTCGTTTAGTACAACTATTTTGCTTACCTTGACTCCCCTGCCCTCAAGCTCTTTCCTGAGGTCTGCACCTAAAAGCTTACCCTCTGCGCCTTCAATCTTAACCTGCTTTGTAAGACTTAAAACACGGCTGTCAATATTCTCCGTAACCTCGGCAGGATAGGAAAAGCAGAAGCCTATCTCCTCAGTTTCCGCCATAAGCGGCTCTACGCAGTCGGCGGTGTGGGAGATAAATTTCTCCCAGCTTGCAGGCTCGGTTGTGCCGGGCATGCTGTGCTTTTGAAGGTTTTCAAAGCTGACACCGTCCTTTGTGAAGCTGACGAGTGCCGTGCGGAAATTTGTACCGCCCGCATCGATTACCGCGACCTTCTTATTCTTAGGCACCTGCGCATCGCCTCTGAGATAGGTGGGTATCATAGGGACGATGTCCGTTTTCTCATTAAGACCGCGCTGCATATACTCGCAGCACATTTTGCTGTATAGGTCCAGGTCAATTCTATCGGCGTTCATGCCGTGGCTGACCATAAATTCTGCGGCTTTTATCATAGTTACTCCTAAAAAAATCGGCGGCAAAGCCGCCGACTTTTAATTGTTGATTATTACTTCTTAACTGCTTCTACAACGCCTTCTGCAAGACCTGCAATACCCTGAATTTCGCTGGGGATAATAATCTTGGTTGCCTGGCCGTTTGCAGCTGCGGTGAATGCCTCAAGAGCCTTAATCTTAAGAACGCCCTCGCCGGGTGCTGCCTCGTTGATGAGACGGATACCCTCTGCAGTTGCGGTCTGAACCTTGAGGATTGCCTCTGCCTGACCTTCTGCCTCGAGAATCTGCTGCTGCTTCTTTGCGTCTGCGCGAAGGATTGCGGATTCCTTTTCGCCTTCTGCCTCAAGAATTGCTGCGCGCTTTTCACCTTCTGCGCGAAGGATTGCCTCACGGCGTTCACGCTCTGCCTTCATCTGCTTTTCCATTGCAGACTGGATTTCCTTCGGCGGCAGAATGTTCTTCAGCTCAACGCGGTTAACCTTGATGCCCCAGGGGTCGGTTGCCTCGTCGAGGATATTGCGCATCTTTGCGTTGATGATATCACGGCTGGTAAGGCACTGGTCGAGCTCGAGGTCGCCGATGATGTTACGCAGGGTGGTTGCGGACAGGTTTTCAATTGCTACCATGGGATGCTCAATGCCGTAGGTGTACAGCTTGGGGTCGGTAATCTGGAAGTAGATAACCGTGTCAATCTGCATGGTTACATTATCCTTGGTGATAACGGGCTGAGGGGGGAAGTCTGCAACCTGCTCCTTGAGGGAGATGGTCTTTGCAACCTTCTCAAAGAAAGGAATCTTGAGGTGGATGCCTGTGCCCCATGTTGCCTGATACTTACCGAGGCGCTCGATAATCATAACCTTACTCTGCTGAACAACGCGGATGTTTCTCACGATGATTATAAGGATTAAAACCGCGAGAATACACCATACAATAAAATCAAAATCTCCCATAATATTTCCTCCGTTATTATTCTGCTGCTACAGCAGCTTTGGATACAATAAGCTTTACACCCTGAATCTGCTCAGCCTTTACAAGCTCGCCTTCGGGTATTGCTTCGTCTGTAATGCTTCTGGCAGTCCATGTTTTGCCGCCGACATATACAGCACCCGTTCCCGCAATATTGTCAATTTTCTCGACAACGCGGCATTCCTTGCCGATGATCATATCTGCATTTGTTGGCTGAACCTTGTTGTTTATATACTTTTTCACGAGAGGTCTTGTGAAATAAAGTGTTGCGGACGAAACAACAATGAACACAACAATCTGAAGCCATACGGGAGCCTTGAACATAGTCGCAATCATTGCAAAAAGCGCACCGACTGCAAACCATACAGACGCAAGACCGACTGTTGCCGCCTCTATCACGAGGAACACTACCATCGCGATAATCCAAAATGTTATCATCGACATTCCTTCAAAAATCGGCATAGTATTCACCTCCATCTTTCTGCTTTCATTGTATTACATTTTTATCAAATTATCAATAGGAAAGTAAACCAAACAGTATTGCGTCCGCAGTCTTTCTTTAACACGCTAAATTTCTACTCATTAACGCTTTACTTTTGTACAGTATTGATGTAAAATGACTATAAGCTTACTGCTTTTTCGTTTACAGGAGGTTTATCATTAATGAACAAATTTAACAGAAAGCCCCGTAATCTCGATATGTACAAGGCAATGCTCACTCTTGAAACCGTTGAGGAGTGTATGGCCTTTTTTGACGACCTGTGCACCGTTACCGAAATTCAGGCCATGGAGCAGCGCTATCAGGTCGCAGTCTGCCTCTCAAAGGGCATGATTTACAACGATATTCTCGCCGAAACCGGCGCTTCCAGCGCAACCATCAGCCGCGACAACCGCTCCCTGCAGTACGGCAAGGACGGCTATGAGATTGTTTTCAATCGTCTGAAGGAGCAGCAGGAAGAAAAATGAGCTGTGCATACGGTCCTTTAGCTCTTTGGTATGACAGGCTTACGCTTGACATACCTTACGATGCTTTTGTTGATTTTTACGAGCAGGAGTTTGCCTCGGCAAACGGCGAATTTCACACAATTCTCGACTTCTGCTGCGGCACAGGCACGCTGACATGGCTTATGGCGGAGCGCGGCTACGAGCTTATTGCCTCCGACGCGTCCCCCGATATGCTTATGCAGGCGGCAAACAAAGCGGCGGAAGTCAAGGTTCCGCCGCTGTTCCTATGTCAGGAGGCCTCGGAGCTTGACCTGTACGGAACGGTTGATGCCGCGGTATGCTCGCTTGACGGTATGGATTACATTCCTCCCGAGGAGCTTGCGGAGGTCTACCGCAGACTGCATCTGTTTATCCGCCCCGAGGGTCTGCTGATTTTCGATATCAAGACACCCGAATGGTTCCGCAGCATTGACGGTGAAATCTTCGTTGACGAAACAGATAACATGCTTTGCCTGTGGCGCGCCGATTTTGACGAAGAGGAAAAATGCATCTGCTACGGCATGGACATTTTTTCAAAGGAAGCAAAGCTCTGGCGGCGTGAGTCAGAAGAGCATATCGAATATGCCCACGAGCCGCTGTGGCTGAAGAAGCTGCTTGAGGACGCAGGCTTTGCAAATGTTCGTCTGTGCAGCGACTGTCCGCAGGGCAATGAGGGCAGAATGTTTATCGTTGCAGAAAACCTGCCGCATTGATTAAGCAACATAAAGTATTTTTATCAGCATATATTGAGGATAATGAAATGGATAGAATTTTAAGAGCAACAGCCGCTGAAGGCTTTGTAAAAATGTCCGCCGTTACGGCAAGAGATGCCGTTCAGCGCGCAAAGGAAATTCACAACTGCACACCCACAACCGCAGCCGCACTCGGCCGCACTCTCTGCGGCGCATCTATGCTCGGCAACCTTCTCAAGGAGGAAAACGGCAGCCTTACCATTCGCATCAACGGCGGCGGCCCCATCGGCAGCGTTATCGCAGTATCTGACTCCGAGGGTTTTGTGCGCGGCTATGTTACCGACCCGTCGGTTGACCTGCCCCTTCGAGCAGACGGCAAGCTTGATGTAGGCGGCGCTGTCGGCAGAAACGGTCTTCTGACCGTCAGCCGCGATATAGGTCTTAAGGAGCCGTATATCGGTTCAACCCAGCTTGTTTCGGGCGAGATTGCCGAGGACCTCACCTCCTATATGCTTGAAAGCGAGCAGATTCCCGCTGCCTGCGGTCTCGGTGTTCTGATTGACACCGATTTATCCGTAAAAGCGGCAGGCGGCTTCATCGTTCAGCTTATGCCCGGCGCTCCCGAGAAGTACATTGACCTTCTCGAGGAAAACATCTTCATGATGGACCAGCTGACCACCATACTTGCCGAGGACGGACTTGAGGCGGTATTTGAGCAGGTTTTAAAGGGTCTTCCCTACCACATTGTCGGTGAGGACGAGGTCGGCTACCGCTGCTACTGCAGCCGCGAGCGTGTTTCCGAGGCAATTCTCGGTGTCGGCGCTGACGAGCTTGAGAGCATGATTAACGAGGGTCAGACCGTTGATGTAAGCTGCCAATTCTGCGATACAATCTACAGCTTCACACCCGATGATTTGAAAGTCTTACTCGAAGAGGGCAAAAAAGAATAAAAAATTGAAATTTGATGTTGACAATCGAGTAAAGCTTTAGTATAATAAACAAGCCGCTGATGAGGGAGCATAGCTCAGCTGGTTAGAGCACCTGCCTTACAAGCAGGGGGTCATTGGTTCGAGTCCAATTGTTCCCACCATTTTTACGGCGTATGCCTCTGTAGCTCAGTAGGTAGAGCAGCGGATTGAAAATCCGCGTGTCGTTGGTTCAACTCCGACCGGAGGCACCATTTGCGGGCATAGCTCATCCGGTAGAGCGCCACCTTGCCAAGGTGGAGGTAGCGAGTTCGAGTCTCGTTGCCCGCTCCAATATTCTTCGTTTGCAGGCTCAAGGGCCTGCAAACTCATATGGCGTCATAGCCAAGTGGTAAGGCAGCGGACTGCAAATCCGCGATTCCCCGGTTCAAATCCGGGTGACGCCTCCATAATCCCGTCGCTTTTGCGGCGGGATTTTTCTTTTTATATAAAAAACTGAGAGAGCAAGCACTGCCCTCTCATGACTTTTCCTCTAAAACCACCATATAGTATGCCACAGCAATGAGGAAAATATTAACCCACGCACCGCGAACTCCCATTAGCTTCACCGCAAAGAAGCTTACCGTTGCTCCTATGTGGAATGCAAGCAAGGTGAACACATAAAACCACACCTTGTCAAAATGCATTTTATCTCCGTCGGCTATGTATTCCGCAAATGCAAGCGAAGCCTGCTTGGTGTTGTTAGTTGAGAATATTGTGGAGCTGACATAGCCCCTTGCACCCGAAAAACTGCTCCACTGCACGCTCATTGCAAAGAATATGGGGTACAATCCCAAAAGAACATTGGCATCAGCGGGAATGAAGCACAGAATCACGCAGGCAATCGCATCAATCACCGGCACAGCTCTATGCATATTAATTCCAAGCCAGTGCGGCAGCAGCACCGTCAGCATTGTCCCCAGAACATATAGTGCAAACGCACCGAAGTGCAGCAGCACAGCTATTGCATCGCCTCTGAGCGCACTCATTACCAGCTCAAGCAGATTCATTGTCTGTGCGCTTGCCAGCAGTCCGCAGCGGCACAGTATTGCATATGCCCCGAAAAATCCGCCAACCGCGGCAAACGAAAGATGTCGGTAAAAATCAATACTCTTTTTGTTGCTCATAATCTCGCCTTATTACGAAAAATTTCAGACTTCGACAAGTATAGCACTTATCCAGGTTTTTTCAAGGCTGAAAATTATTGAATAATGAACATTGTGATGATAAAATATCAGCGAGGTGAATGAAATGTACGAGCTCGTTCAGGTTGCAAATAACACATATTATGTTAACAGTCCGGCCAAAATCGGCATTTATCGCTGCGAGGATAACGGCGTGTATCTCATCGACAGCGGCAACGACAAGGACGCAGGCCGCAAGCTGCGCCGTATTCTTGAGGCTGAGGGCTGGACTCTTAAGGCCATTTTGAATACGCACTCAAACGCCGACCATGTGGGCGGCAACAAGCATCTTCAGCATAACACCGGCTGCAAAATCTTTGCGCCCGGTATTGAGGCTGATATCACCCGCCACCCCATTCTTGAGCCTGCATTTCTCTACGGCGGCTATCCCTGCAAGGATTTGCGTCACAAGTTCCTTATGGCGCAGGAATCTGACTGCTGCGATGTTAGCTCTCCCGATTTTCCCGAGGAGATTGAGATTATACCGCTTCACGGACATTTTTTCGATATGGTAGGCTTCCGCACCCCCGATGATGTTGTGTTTCTCGCCGACTGTGTATCGAGCCCTGCAACGCTTGAGAAATATCAGATTGGTTTTATTTACGATGTCGCAGCATATCTTGATACGCTCGACAAGATTGAAGAACTCACCGCGAAGGTGTTTGTACCCTCTCACGCTGACGCAACCGAGGACATACACGAGCTTGCACAGATAAATCGCAGCAAGGTGCTTAAGATTGCCGACGACATTCTTGCCATCTGCGCCTCCCCCGTCAGCTTTGAGACTGTTTTGCAGCGCATATTCACAGACTACGGTCTTGTTATGAATTTTGAGCAGTACGCGCTCGTAGGCAGCACCGTCCGATCATATCTGAGCTGGCTCAAGGATAGCGGTAAGCTCAGCGTCAGCTTTGAAAATAATATGCTTCTCTGGACGGCTATCTGATGAATATAACACTTGTACAGTTTTTGATTGTCTGCCCTCTCGTATTTCTCGCGGGCTTTGTTGATGCCGTGGCAGGAGGCGGCGGACTTATCTCCCTGCCTGCGTATCTGATTGCGGGCTTTCCGCCGCATTTTGCAATCGGCACAAACAAACTAAGCTCCGCAATGGGCACGACTCTGGCAACCGCACGATATGCTAAGGACGGCTATATTCCGTGGAAGCAGGCGCTTCTGTGCGTTATCTTTGCACTGACGGGCTCTGCCTGCGGTGCAAATCTCGCGCTTTTGCTTGATGCTTACATATTCAAAATTCTGATGCTTATAATACTACCGGCAACTGCCGTGTATGTATTCAAAAGCAAGGCTCTTGTGCACGAGAAGGAGCCGCTTTCCTTTACGAGGACTACTGTTATCAGCTGCGCGGTTGCGCTCATTATAGGCGTGTACGACGGCTTCTACGGGCCGGGTACGGGAACATTTCTCATTCTACTGCTCACCGCCCTTGCGCATATGAGTCTTACCTCGGCAAACGGTACTGCCAAGGTGATTAACCTCAGCACAAACCTTGCCGCGCTCACAGTTTTCATTGTAAACGCAAAGGTAATGTTTGTAATAGGTCTTACCGCGGGTTTATTTTCACTTGCAGGCAACTATATGGGAACGCGGTATTTTGAACGCGGCGGCGCAAAATCCGTCAAGCCCGTAATGATTATGGTGCTGACGATTTTCTTCATCAAGGTTTTATACGAAATAATCGCAAAATAAAACGGAAGTACTTGGGCGGTGCGCCGCCCAAGTACTTCCGTTTTTATTTTATTGCTTATTCAAGAAGCTGTAAGCTTTTTCACGGGCGAGTGCGCGGTGAAGGCTGAGCTCGGCTCGCTTCATATCCCACTCTGCAGACTTTGAGTCGATACGCTCTCTTGCACGCTTTTCAGCTGACTGAGCACGGGCAAGGTCAATGCTTTCCGCCTTTTCGGCGCTTCTTGCGAGCACAATAAGCTCGTTATCCGCAACGCTGAGTACGCCGCCGCTGATTGCAGCATAATGCTCCTCGTCATCTACCTTGTACTTGACGACGCCCTCCTTGAGAGCTGCCATCATGGGTGCGTGGCCTGCAAGAATGCCTACATCACCGTCAACGAGCGGTGCAGAAACATAATTGACCATTTCATCGCAGATTGCTCCGTCTGCGGTTGTTACCTGGAAATGAATCTTATTTTCCATAGCTTACATCTCATTGCGCTTTTTCAGCACATCATCGATGGTGCCTGCCATCATGAATGCCTGCTCGGGCAGGTCATCGCATTCGCCGCCGAGGATGGCCTGGAAGCCGCGGATGGTGTCCTCCATCTTTACATACTTACCGCTAAGACCGGTGAAGTTTTCAGCAACATGGAAGGGCTGAGAAAGGAAACGCTGGATACGGCGTGCGCGGTTAACAATTGCCTTATCCTCAACGCCGAGTTCGTCCATACCGAGAACTGCGATAATATCCTGCAGCTCCTTGTACTTCTGAAGCACAGCCTGAACAGCGCGTGCGGTCTCGTAGTGCTCTTTGCCCAGAACGAGGGGGTCGAGAATACGGGAGGTGGATTCCAGCGGATCAACTGCGGGATAGATGCCCAGCTCGGAAATACTTCTTGACAGAACGGTAGTTGCGTCAAGGTGAGCAAATGCGGTTGCAGGTGCAGGGTCGGTAAGGTCGTCTGCGGGGACATAGATTGCCTGAACAGATGTAACCGAACCGTCCTTGGTGGAGGTGATACGCTCCTGAAGAGCGCCCATCTCGGTTGCAAGGGTGGGCTGGTAGCCAACTGCGGAGGGCATACGGCCGAGCAGTGCGGAAACCTCAGAGCCTGCCTGAGTAAATCTGAAGATGTTGTCG
>JAZUJB010000055.1:0-7009 GCA_045642545.1 Oscillospiraceae bacterium | reverse complement strand
GCAGCTTATGGAGAACGAAGATGCATACCTCACAGGTGTTGGCACCTACGAGGCAGGCCTCATTGACTACTCCAAAGGCAAGAGCCAGCTGAATGACGGCTATGCACAGTACTACGCCGGCAAGAAGGCACTTGAAGAAGGTAAGAAGCAGTACGAAGCAGGCAAGAAGCAGCTTGCTGAAGGCCAGGCCCAGATTGATGCCAACACTGAGGCATACAACGCAGGTAAGGAAAAGCTCGCAAAGATCGAGCCCCTCATGCCCTATGTTGACAGATATGTTGAGTTCCGTGATGGCAACCTCAAGGCTCTCCCCGGCTTCTCCAATGCACAGGCATGGTTTGTAACTGTTGTTCGTCCCATCGCTTCCAACCTCGGCATTGACATTCCCGCAGATGTTACCGACTTCCCCGCATTCATGCAGCAGATGGTAGCTGACGGCAAGGCTCAGCTCAAGCAGTACGAGGACGGCCTCGCAGCACTTGAAGAAGGCAAGCAGCAGCTCGCAGAAGCAGAGAAGCAGATTGCTGACGGCGAAAAGCAGCTTAAGGACGCAGAGAAGCAGCTCGCTGACGGCGAGAAGCAGCTCGCAGCAGGCGGCGCACAGCTGGCTGACGGCGACAAGCAGCTCTCCCAGTTCGAGAACGGCGCAGCTCAGCTCGCAGCCGGCATGAACCAGCTCATGGACCAGATGACCGCAGACTACACCCGCAGCGGCAAGAAGCTCGGCACCGGTCTTAAGGAACTCCTCGGCGATGACTTCAGCATCTGGATGCTCGACTCCAACGGCAAGGTTAAGGTAGAGCGCGGTTGCCAGTACCTCGACCTCGAAGCATGCTCCAAGCTTTGCGACGAAGCAGAGCACTACCTCGACCTCTCCGAGGAAGCAACCACCGGTGAGCTCTATCCCCGTGTAGGCATGTACATCGCTCTCGGCGTAGCTTCCGTATTCGGCCTCATCGCAGGTCTCGTTGGTCTCATCGGTTCCATCACCGGTGGCAAGAAGACCGGCAAGGTCGCAGGCATCATTTGCGCAGTTCTCGCAGTTCTGGGCAATGTTGCAGGCCTCATCTTCGGTTACCACGATTACGCATACCAGCCCATGGAACTCGTTGACGGTATCAGAGAGTACCACTACGCTGGCGATATGCAGATGTATGCACTTATCGTTCTCGCAGTCGTAGCAATCATCTTCGTTCTCGCCGCAGCAGCAGCTCGCAAGGCAGCTAAGAAGGCAGAGGCAGAGACCGTTGCAGAGGCAAACGAGGCAGCAGCAGTCGGCGCAGCAGCAGCTGTAGCAGACGACAAGGTTGCAGACCTCGAGGCTGAAAACAAGGCTCTCAAGGAAATGGTTGCAAGCATGGCAGCAGAAGCTGAAACCGTTGCTGAATAATTGAAAAATTTCACAGCCGTGACCGTCAAAAGCGGATATTCAGATCTCGCTTTGGTTATTGAATAGCACGTGATATTCAAAGGCTGTTGCCGCCCGCAGGAAACTGCGGGCGGTTTTTTTGTTCTTGTGCTGCGGTGAGGCAGTATATCGGGCAGCCCTTGCGGTTATATCCGCGCCGAACATCGCGAAAATGCTCGGCAATACACAAAGTATTCCCTGCGCTTTTCACATCGTCCGGCACGAATATTCCGCGCAAAGTCAAACCCTCACACCGCCTCGCCGCAGCACTTTTGGGAATGCGTTGCGGCTATGTCCGCGTCATACATCGTGAAAATGTTCGGCAATACACAAAGTATTCCCTGAGCTTTTCGCTTCGTCTGACACGGCCCTCCCACGCAAAGTCAAGCCCTCACACCGCCTCGCCGCAGCGCTTAGGAAGACTATGGTTTTATACCGCAGCGAATAAAAAAAGCCCTATGGCGTATTGCCATAGGGCTTTGTCGTTTATCTTACTTTGCGTGGTAGAGCTTCTTTGCCTGATAGCGCGGCTCGTAGGTTATATTGACACCGAGCTTTGAGAAGAGATTCTCGTCAACTCTTGAGAGGATAACCGAGGAGTGAGCCTCGCATCCGCGCAGCTTGTCAAGCTGGTCGATTGCAAGCTCAACGAGGGGATTGGTTACAGCGCAGATTGAAAGAGCAATCAGCAGCTCGTCGGTGTGCAGTCTGGGGTTGTGGTTGCCGAGATGCTCAACCTTGAGGTGCTGTATCGGCTCGATGATGCCGGGTGCAATAAGCATAAGCTTCTTGTCGATTCCTGCGAGCTTCTTGAGCGCATTCATCAGGCAGGCAGAGCTTGCCCCGAGCAGGGAGCTTGTCTTGCCGGTTACGATGGAGCCGTCGGGCAGCTCGATGGAAACTGCGGGAGCCTTGGTTTCCTCAGCCTTGCTGAGCGCAGCGGCAACAACGGGACGGTCTGCGGAGGAAATACCGATTGAGTTCATGATAAGCTCAATCTTGCGGACCTCTTCAGCAGTGCCGAGACCCTGACGCAGTGAGCATGCGGCGCTGTAGTAGCGGCGGATAATCTCCTGCTTGGAGGCTGCGCGGCAGGCCTCGTCATCGGAGATGCAGTAGCCGGCCATATTAACGCCCATATCAGTGGGGCTCTTGTATGCGCTCTCGCCGAAAATGCGGCAGAGGATAGCATTCAGAACGGGGAAAATCTCAACATCGCGGTTGTAGTTAACGGTGGTTTCGCCGTATGCCTCAAGGTGGAACGGGTCAATCATGTTGACATCGTCGAGGTCTGCGGTTGCTGCCTCGTAAGCGAGGTTGATGGGGTGCTTAAGGGGAACATTCCAGATGGGGAAGGTCTCGAACTTTGCATAGCCTGCGGAGATGCCGCGAATGTGCTCATGGTAAAGCTGGCTGAGGCAGGTAGCCATTTTGCCGCTGCCGGGGCCGGGTGCGGTAACAACAACGAGGCTGCGCTCGGTTTCTATGTAGTCGTTCTTGCCGAAGCCTGCTTCGGAAACGATAAGCTCAACATTAGAGGGGTAGTCGGGAATGATGTAGTGGCGGTAGACGCGGATGCCGAGGGTTTCCAGACGCTTCTGGAACAGCTCAGCAGCGGGCTGATTGCGGTAGTGAGTGATAACAACACTGCCGACATAAAGACCGATGCCGCGGAAAGCGGCAATCAGTCGGAGAGTATCCTCATCGTATGTGATGCCGAGGTCACCGCGGCGCTTGTTGCGCTCGATGTCGTCAGCGGAGATTGCGATAACGATTTCAGCCTCGTCCTTCATCTCGAGGAGCATTTTTACCTTGCTGTCGGGCTCAAAGCCGGGCAGTACGCGAGAAGCGTGGTAGTCGTCAAAAAGCTTGCCGCCAAATTCAAGGTACAGCTTGCCGCCGAATTTAGAAATTCTGTCGCGGATATTCTGTGACTGAAGCTGCACATACTTGGCATTATCAAATCCGATTGCGTTCATAACAGTATCCCCTTTTCTATAAAAATAACAAAGAAGGATTATATACCATACTGCAGGCTCTTGTCAAATATTTTGCAAGCTGTCAAATACTTGGAGGTGCAGCGAACCTTCTTGCTGGTAATGAGGAAATTCTGGTTGTTCGAGCTGAAGTAAAGATTCTGAGCGCCGAGGATTGACATACCCGAAATGTTGTGGACACCGATGACGGTTCCGTCGGGCAGCTCGAGGCGGTCGCGGAACAGCTTCATTGTTCCGCAGGCGAGAAGCTTTTTGTTTTCTGCGGTGCTTACCGAGTGCAGCTCAAGGTCGGAATCGACGAAAATAGGCTCGTCGGATTCGGCGTTGCACTTTTCCTTAATGCGGTCGCGCTGCCATATGCTCCAGTCGAGAACGGAGTCGAAAATGCAGTTTTCACCGGCGAAGAAGCCCTCCTCGGTGTAGCGCAGCTTAGTGCCGCACTCCTCGCAGTAGAAGTAGTTGCCCTCGCTGTGCATCTTGCCCTCTGCGTGGCAGTGGGGGCACATGAACAGGAAGGTCTCGAGATGCTCGGCAAGATGTCTGCCTCTGAACTTCACGGGCTTTTTGCGCTGTCTTGTGTATGCGGATTCATAGAGGTCACGCTCTATGAGCTCCTGAACCGCAGATGCGGTGATTGACTTGAGATACTCGGGCTCGTACACGCCGACAATTCTGCCGCGAGCCTTGCCTCGGCGCAGCGAGAAGCCTGACCAGCGGGGGCTTGAGAAGTAAACACCTTCAGTGCGGTATGTAACGAGCTTTGCACCCGACATACGCACCATTTTACCCGTTGCGGGGGTAATCGGACGGGTTTCACCGTCCCATGAACGGTTGCCCTCGGGGAAGAGGCACACATTGTGACCGTTGCTGAGATGGCGGAGAATACTGCGGACTGTGCCCGAGGCATTACCGCCCTTCTGACGGGGGATAATGTCGGTTGCCCAGCGCAGGAAATCGCCTGCCTTGCCGCGCATGATATGCTCACTTGCGACAAAATATACGGGCTCGGGGAATGCGTAGGAAACGAGCAGAGGGTCAAGGTCTGCATTGTGATTGGGAAGGATGATGAGAGGGCCCTTTTCACGGCAGATATCTGCATCAAAATTGAACAGAAGCTTTGCGGTAATGATTGATAATGGCCTTATACCCTTCCATAGCAGCGTATGTCGTTTACGGTCCTCCATTGTGTACACCTCCACACAAAAAATTATCAAACTTTATTCTACAACACTTTTATTTTCTGTTCAAGTATATAGTTAGTCAAATTTCAGTTTTTAAAGTAATTTTTGAGTATGTCAAGGGAACAATATTTTATTTTTCAGCTTGCCTCGTTTTCTCTTTTTTTATTCACAATTATGTGGTATACTGCACTCTGAGTAATAATGTATATATTTTCATAATTAATCTATACCACGAGAGGCAATAAAATGGGCTTATTCAGTAAAATATTCGGAAATCACACAGACCATGAGCTAAAAAAGATATATCCTATTGTCGATAAGATAGAGGCACTTGAGCCGGAGTTTCAGGCGCTGAGCGATGACGAGTTGCGCGCCAAGACCGAGGAGTTCAAGCAGCGCTACAACGAGGGCGAGGAGCTTGACGACCTGCTGCCCGAGGCATTTGCCGCGGCAAGAGAAGCAGCATGGCGCGTGCTGGGCATGAAGCCCTTCCGCGTTCAGCTCATCGGCGGCATCGTTCTGCATCAGGGCAGAATTGCCGAGATGAAGACCGGCGAAGGTAAAACTCTTGTCGCCGTTCTGCCGTCATACCTCAACGCACTCACCGGCGAGGGCGTTCATGTCGTAACCGTCAACGATTACCTCGCACGCCGCGACAGCGAGTGGATGGGCAAGGTGCATCGCTTTATGGGCCTGTCCGTCGGACTCATTGTCCACGGCCTCACCAACGAGGAGCGCAAGGCGGCATACAATGCAGATATAACCTACGGCACCAACAACGAGATGGGCTTCGACTACCTGCGCGATAATATGGCAATCTACAAGGAGCGTATGGTACAGCGCGGTCATAGCTTTGCAATCGTCGACGAGGTTGACTCCATTCTCATCGACGAGGCGAGAACTCCGCTTATCATCTCCGGTCAGGGCGACGAGAGTACCGACCTTTACCGCAAGGCAGACGATTTCGTTGCACGCCTCAAGGTCAAGGTGTTTGCAAGCACCGACTCCAAGGAGGAGGAAGACGAGAACATTGATGCCGACTATGTTGTCGATGAAAAGGCGAGAACCGCAACCCTCACCGCACGCGGCATCGATAAGGCAGAGCGCGCCTTCGGACTTGAAAACTACTCCGATATTGAAAACTCCACGCTCACCCATCATATAAATCAGGCACTCCGCGCACACGGCATCATGAAGCGCGACATTGACTATGTCGTAAAGGACGGCGAAATTCTCATCGTTGACGAATTCACCGGCCGCATTATGCTCGGCCGCCGTTACAGCGAGGGTCTGCATCAGGCAATCGAGGCGAAGGAGCATGTCGATGTACAGAACGAGAACAAGACCCTTGCAACGATTACCTTCCAGAACTACTTCAGACTTTACGACAAGCTCTCGGGCATGACGGGTACTGCGGTAACCGAATCCGAGGAGTTTGCGGCTATCTATCAGCTCGATATAGTTGAAATTCCCACCAACAAGCCCGTTGCGAGAATTGACCAGCCCGATGTTGTCTACAAGACCGAGGCAGGCAAGAACAGAGCAATCATTGAGCAGATTGTCAAGTGCCACGAAAAGGGTCAGCCCGTTCTGGTCGGCACCATTTCAATCGAAAAGAGCGAGTACCTCTCGGCACTGCTCAAGCGCCGCGGCGTAAAGCACAATGTGCTCAACGCAAAGCACCACGAAAAGGAAGCGGAAATCGTTGCTCAGGCAGGCAAGCTCGGCGCGGTAACAATCGCGACCAATATGGCAGGCCGAGGCACCGACATTATGCTCGGCGGTAATGCGGAATACCTTGCAAAGAGCGATTTGCGCAAGGCAGGCTTTGCCGATGAAATCATTGCCGAGGCAACCGGCTATGCAGATACCGAGGACGAGGAAATCCTCAAGGCAAGAGCTCTCTACCGCGAGAAGCTCGACGAGCACAAGCTCGTCTGCTCCGAGGAGGCCGAAAAGGTCAGAGCGGTCGGCGGTCTGTATATCTGCGGCACCGAGCGCCACGAGTCAAGACGAATTGACAATCAGCTGCGCGGCCGTGCGGGCCGTCAGGGCGACCCCGGCGAAAGCCGCTTCTTCATCTCCATGACCGACGATGTCATGCGTTTGTTCGGCTCGGAGAGAATAATGAATATGATGGAAACCCTCGGCGTCGACGAGGACACTCCGCTTGACCATAAAATGCTGTCCGGCGCAATCGAGCAGGCACAGAAAACGGTCGAAAGCCGCAACTTCCAGACCCGTAAATCCGTCCTTGAGTACGACGATGTTATGAACAAGCAGCGCGAGCTCATCTATGAGGAGCGCGCTAAGGTGCTCAACGGCGAGGACCTTCGCGAGCACATCAACAAGATGATTCTCGACTTCATCTCCACCACCGTAAACGACGGTCTTGCAGGCGGTACGGCTGAAAATCAGGAGCA
>JAZUJB010000054.1:0-3530 GCA_045642545.1 Oscillospiraceae bacterium | reverse complement strand
ACGCGCTCAAGAAGCTCCATGCCCTTTTTCTCCGCATCCTCCTTGCTGACATTCTTCAGCATCATGGGTGCGCAGGTGAGGTTTTCCATGACCGTCATATGCGGAAACAGATTGAACTGCTGGAAAACCATGCCCATTTTCTGACGGTGCAGGTTGAGGTCGGCCTTTTTGCTCATAAGGTCGTCGCCCTCAAAGATTACCTGACCGCCGTCGGGCTTTTCAAGCAGATTGAGACAGCGCAAAAGTGTGGACTTGCCCGAGCCCGAGGGTCCGATGATGCACATGACATCGCCCTTGTTTATTTCAACGCTTACACTTTTAAGCGCCTCGGTCTCTTCAAAGGTTTTGCACAGATTCTTAACCTTTAGCATTTTTTGCAAGCCTCCTCTCAAAGCCCTTGAGAAGCTGAGTAAGAATGATGACAATGATCAGATATGTTGCCGCAACGGTCAGCAGCGGATTTACCGCATCATAGGTGTTGTTGCGGATGAGGTTGCCCGCGCGGGTGAGGTCAACAACCGCGACATAGCCTGCAACGGCGGTTTCCTTGAGCAGTGCGATAAGCTCGTTGCCGATTGCGGGCAGAATGTAGCGGATAGCCTGCGGGAAAATGACCTTGCGCATTGCCTGAAGCTTGTTCATGCCGAGGCTTCTGCCTGCTTCCATCTGTCCCTTGTCAACCGCGTTAATGCCGCTGCGGATAAGCTCCGCCATATATGCGCCGGAGTTTATACCGAAGGCGATAATGCCGACAACAATGCCGTCTGCCGAGGTCATGATGATGAAGAAGAATATCAGCAGCAGGACAACGATGGGGATACCGCGGATAACGGTAACATACAGGTCGCACAGCCACGCCAGCGGCTTAAGCGGCTTGACATCCTCGGAGAAGTATTTGACAACTGCCACGACCGTGCCGATAACGATACCGATGCACAGAGCGCCGACAGTCATAATTGCAGTATTCTTAAGACCCTCGATGAGCATGGTGTAGTAACCCGTTTCGATGAAGGTCTCGTATAATTTTTCAAACCAAGCTGTAATCATTGCATTCATAAAACTATTTCCTTATAACCGCCAAGCACTCGGAGTGAAATCCTCCGAGTGTCTGGCCAGATGTATTTATATAATACCGCGGGAGGTACATCCGCGGTGTTATATCTCAGGTGCGGTGTAGGGTGCGCCGTATTTTTCGAAGATTGATGCTACGGTGCCGTCAGCAACAAGCTCCTTGAGAATTGCGTTGACAGCATCAACAATGTTTTCGCTGCCGAAGGCAAATGCGAAGGCGTAGGGCTCGGTGGTCATTGCCTCGTCGAGAATGATGAGCACATCGCCGTTGTCGTCGTTGTAGGCTGCACACATCTCAGCTGCGGTGAGGTCATCGATGACCCATGCGTCAACCTTGCCGGTGGTCAGTGCAAGCTCTGCATCGCTGTTTGCGGCAAATGAGCTGACCTCATAGCCGTTTTCAAGGCAGAAGCTCTCTGCAGTGGTTGCGGTCTGAACGGATACCTTCTTGCCCTCAAGGTCAGCCTTGCAGGTGATATCGCTGCCGTTGAGAACAACGATTGCCTGTGCTGCGAGGCAGTAGGGGTCGGTGAAGAGCATATTCTTCTGACGCTTTTCGGTTACGGAAATGCCGGATACGCCGACATCGAATTTGTCAGCCTGAATACCGGCAATGACAGAGTCAAAGTCCATCTGCTCAATCTTAAGCTCAACGCCGAGCTTTTCGCAGATGAGATTCATAATCTCAATCTCTATACCCTGAACAGAGCCATCGGAGCCGAGAGACTCAAAGGGCGGGAAGTCGGGGCTTGTAGCAATGGTAAGGACGCCTTCCTTCTGAATGTCCTCAACCGTCTTTTCGCCGCTGCCGCATGCCGTGAGGCACAGCGCGAGCATTACAACTGCAAGAACAAGTGCAAGTGTTTTCTTCATGGCTCAGTTCCCTTTCATTATGGATTTTACATATTCAATCTGGTTTTCAACTGATTTTACTGATGTACCGCCGACGGATATACGCTTTTCCGCGCAGGCGGCAATGTCAATTTCCGCATACAGATCGTTTTCAAATAACTCGGAAAACTCCTTGTATTCCTCAATTGTCAGAGTCTCAAGCACCTTGCCCTCGGCAATGCACTTTGCAACAATCTGACCGGAAATCTTATATGCGCTTCTGAAGGGCAGGCCCTTCTTGACGAGATAGTCGGCAAGGTCGGTGGCATTGATAAAGCCCTTCTGAGCTGCGGTTTTCATATTCTCGGTTTTCACCGTCATGGTTGCTATCATCGGGGCAAATACCTGCAGGCACATTTTGACCGTATCGATTGCGTCGAATATGCCCTCCTTGTCCTCCTGCATATCCTTATTGTATGCAAGGGGCAGACCCTTGAGAGTTGTCAGAATTGCCATAAGCTCGCCGTAAACGCGACCCGTTTTGCCGCGGCAGAGCTCCGCCATATCGGGATTTTTCTTCTGCGGCATAATGGATGAGCCGGTTGTGTAGGAATCGCTCAGCTCGATGAACTTGAACTCCCAGCTCGACCAGAGGATTATCTCCTCCGAGAAGCGGGACAGGTGCATCATAAGCACCGAGTAGGCGCTCAGAAGCTCCACGCAGAAATCGCGGTCTGAAACGCCGTCAAGGGAGTTAAGCGCAATGCTGTCAAAGCCGAGCTTTGCAGCCTCCATATAGCGGTCGGTGTCATAGGTTGTACCCGCAAGTGCGCAGCAGCCGATGGGCGAAACATTCATTCGCACGAGCGCGTCCTTCATGCGGTCAATATCACGCAGCAGCATCATTGCGTATGCCATGAGGTGATGACCGAAGGTGACGGGCTGAGCGCGCTGCAGATGAGTGTAGCCGGGCATAATCGATGCCTTGTGCTTTTCGGCCATCACGGTTATCTGCTCAACAAGCTCCTTAACAAGCTCGATAATCTCATTGGTCTCGTCGCGCAGATACATTCTCAGGTCAAGCGCGACCTGGTCATTACGGCTTCTTGCGGTGTGCAGTCTCTTGCCGACATCGCCTACGCGCTCGGTGAGCACCTGCTCAACAAACATATGTATATCCTCGCAGCTCATATCGAACTTGAGCGCGCCGCTGTCAAGGTCTGTGAGTATCTTATCGAGCGCATCGATGAGTATCTCGGCATCCTTCTGCGGAATTATTCCCTTTGCGCCCAGCATTGCCGCGTGAGCCATACTGCCGGTGATATCCTGCTTATACATACGGCAGTCAAAGGAAATGGACGAGTTGAAATCGTCTGCTATTTTATCTGTCTGTCCGGCGGTCCTGCCGGCCCACATTTTTGCCATAATGCTTTCCTTTCAACAATGCTTCGCAGAGTATCCCCTGCGAAGCATTGACTGATTTATTATTTCTTTCCGTCTACTATTGCCTGAACCTTGATGGGCAGACCGTAGAGGTTGATGAAGCCTTCTGCGTCCTTCTGGTTGTAATCGCTTTCGCCGAAGGTTGCGATTTCCTCGGAGTACAGGGAGTAGGGGCTCCATACGCC
>JAZUJB010000053.1:0-13366 GCA_045642545.1 Oscillospiraceae bacterium | reverse complement strand
CCTTCTTCAAGTGCCTTCTTGCCGGCGTAGTACTGTGCATAGCCGTCATTCAGCTGGCTCTTGCCTTTGGAGTAGTCAATGAGGCCTGCCTCGTAGGTGCCAACACCTGTGAGGTATGCATCTTCGTTCTCCATAAGCTGCTTAATGCCATCGCGTGCGGTAGCGATGCCGTCGACTGCAGTCTGCTTATCAGTTTCCTTGTAGTCCTTGATGTTCAGAACATCCTTAACACCTGCTACGCAAGCGAACAGGCCGAAAAGGCATGCCAGAATCAGGCAGATGCTGCAAATCATAAGTAATACTCTTTTCATGATAATCCTCCCTGATAAAGTTTTTGTATAAAAAAGATTACTTAATTGTAAAGTTTGTCTTTTCTTTGGCAGTTTAGCATACTGTAACGAAATAGTAAAGAAAAAATGACAAATAATTTACATTATTTTTGGTCATAGCCTCTTTTTATCCGTTTTTTGCTAATTTTTCTGACACTTATACATTATATGTAAAGCTTTCTTGTTAACATATTATACATAAATAGCGCGCACAATTGTGAACATTCTGTGAACAATTGCACGCGCTAAGCAATTTTTTATCAAAGATTGGCGAATTTGCTTGCAGAAACGCTGACAATGTGGCCGTACAGCAGCCTTGCCGCGAGCAGCATTACAACGAGGAATGCCATCAGCGTGATTTCAAGCGAAACTCCCGCCTTGAGCATGAAGTAGCCGCCTATTCCGACAGCGGCAACAATACCTAAATCGTAGAGCATGGAAATCAGCACAGAGATGCCGCTTTTGACCGCCTGCGCCTCTGTTGTCCAGTTGAGCGACGGGTGATTTACATTCACAATCAATCCGATTTCCGCCATTACGACGAGAATTGCAACGGGCAGAAGCACAGTAAGCACCGCGATTTCGGAGCCGGGGTTAAACACGAAGTTTGCCGCAAGCATACACAGCACTACGGGCGGAATGTACATTATCAGGGCAAGCTTCAGCTTTGCAAGCAGCGCCTGCGCAGAGCTTACCGGCATTGACTGGATAATCCAGATATTCTTACCCTCGAGCGAAACCGAGGAGCTTGTAGGCACAACCATACCCGCCATCATTGCTGCTGCGAGTACAAATATCCCGGCTGCGAACTCATTTAGCTCGGGAAGCTGATTAAGCAGCGCAGTTACTTCACCGCGATAGATGAGGAGTGCCACCGCGCCGACAATGAGAAACACCGCGCCCAGACCGTTGTTGACTATGCAGGTGGAGCTTGAGAAGAATCTGCCTGCCTCGCGCTTGAGCAAAGCGCGGCTGACGGAGCTTTCCTTCTGCTCCTTTGCCTCGTACTTGATTTTTGCCGTACCGCGCTTTGCGGTTGCGGTTTTAATAAATGTACGGGACAGAACGATATATACAATTATAAAAGGTATAATCAGCACAAGCAGTGCAAGCGCAAGCTTGGAAAACTCGCCTACGGCACCTGCACCAATCCAGTAAAGCGGTGCGATGGCGCTCATTGATGCTGCAATGCTGTCGTTATTTGCAATAAGCTTCGTGATGATTGAGTTTATCTGACTGTAGCCGTAGAAATACGCCGCAAGAAACACAAGTGACAGTGCGGTTTCGAGCAGTGCCTTTCTGCGCATTCTTGCCGATGCCTTTGAAAGCAGCCAGCCGAACAGTGCGGAGAATGCAAGCGCAAACAGACTCAAGACAACAAACAGAACAATTGTCGAAACAAGCGCACCCGCATCAAACGGAACTGTCGTCAGCCACACATACATTGCAGGGCCCGTAACCAGCAGACCCGTTACGAGATTAATCGTCAGCAGCATAAGCATACGCGTGCCGAGAATATATGACGGCGGAATGGGCATTGACAGCAGCAGGTCGTTGTCCTTTGACTCGTACAGTCTGTTCTTTGCCGCAAATGCGCTCAGAATGAACATAAGAGCAAAGCTCATTATGAAAACATAGACAAAATACAGCCAGCCGCAGCCTGCGTAATACAAAGGCTCGGCAAGCAGACCGAAAATCTGCGCAAACAGCCAGCAGAATACGCCGAGGGCATAGACCATCAGCAGCGCGTAGGCGATCAGCTTGCCCTTGCCGCTCTTGCCTTTTTTGCTGCTGCCCGATGATGAGTTTTTCAAAAACCAGCTGAGAAATGCCCCGAAATTGACTTTTATCAGTGATTTAAGCATTGTCACCCTCCAGTTCAAGGAAGACCGATTCCAGTGAGGCATCGCCCTTGACGGTATCCATATCGCCGCAGGTTACAAGGCGGCCGCTCTTGATGATTGCGACCTTGTCGCAGAGCTTTTCGGCAACCTCGAGGACATGGGTTGAGAAGAAGATTGCGCCGCCGTTATCGCAGTGCTCGCGCATCATGGTTTTCAGCGTGTGCGCTGCAACGGGGTCAAGGCCGACAAAGGGTTCGTCCATTATAATGAGCTTAGGCTCGTGCAGCCATGCGGAGATGATTGCAAGCTTCTGCTTCATGCCGTGGGAGTATGCGGAAATGGGCTGAGCGAGGTCATCGGTCAGACCGAAGATATCGGCATACTTTGCAATGCGCTCGGCACGGTCCTTCTTCGACACCTCGAACACATCAGCGACAAAGTTGAGATACTTGATGCCCGACAGATACTCGTAAAGCTCGGGGTTATCGGGAATGTAGGCAATTGCCTTCTTGCACTCAAGCGGGTTTTCCTTAATCGACATTCCGTTTATGAAAATGTCGCCCTGCTCAAACTGCAGTATGCCGCAGCAGGCTTTTATCGTGGTGGTCTTGCCTGCGCCGTTATGGCCGATGAAGGCATAGATATCGCCTGCCGAAACCTCAAGGCTGAGATTGTCGACCGCTGCCTTGTCATCGTATTTTTTGGTCAGATTCTGAATTTTAAGCATTTTGCTCCTCCTCTTCGCACGGGGATGATATATATGTAAGTCTTCTCGGTTTTCTTATTCCGTCGGGCTGCCTGCCGAGATACCTCTGCATAAGCTCCGCCTGCTCGGTTAAATACTGCTCAAACTCCTCGTCGGAGAGCATCAGCGTTGCCGTGCTTACAAGCAACATATCCTGCACGGGGTCCTTGCTCTCGTCGGCAAAATAGGTCTTGAAGGTTGTAAGCAGCGACAGCAGAACATCCGCAATCTGCATCTCGTAGTTTTCGTTTGCTCTCGTGCTCGCAAGCTTATACCTGCGTTCGGTTGCGCCGCGCACCTTTCGCTCTGACACAAGCTCAAGCCAGCCGTCCTCAAGCAGAATATTAATATGTCTGTAAAGGCTTGCCGTGGGTATGTCGCTCAGCTGAGTCTGAATTTCAGCCGCAGTAGCGTCGCCGTTTTGAATGAAGCACTCCAGTATGCGAAGCCTTGACGGGTTCATTACTGTTTTTGACCGCAAAGCTAAAACTCCTTTGCATTATTCTCACTTTTGAGAATAATGCAAAGGAGCGGAAAAGTCAAGATAATTTTGCACTATGACAGCGTTGTGCCGGGATAGTAGTGTGCGAGAATCTCTCTGTAATCCGAGCCGTTTTTCGCCATTGTATTCGCGCCGTACTGGCTCATACCCACGCCGTGGCCGTAGCCTGTGACGGTGAAGGTAAACTGTCCGTCCGAGTGGGTAAGCTCAAACGCGGTTGAGCGCAGCGAAAACAGCTTTCTCAACTCCGCGCCCGTGAATTCCACACCGCCTATAACCGCCTTTTCAACGCGGCCCGAGTCATTACGCTCGATGCTGCTCACCCACGAGGAGGCCTCGCCCGTCATATCCGCCTCGGGCTTTAAGTATAAAATCGTATCGCGGAAGTCGATGTCCTTAAGCGTCTGTTTGCTTATGTAGTTCGGCACATTCTCCGCCGTTTCGGGTGAGCTCACGCTGACGAGATAGGGCAGCTCATTCCATATTGCGCCGCTGTTTTCGGTTACTCCCGCCGAGGACGAGTGAAACGCCGCAAGCGCGGCCGCGCCCTCATAGCTTAGGTATTCCCCGTCGGTATCCTCCACCGCAGCGCTTATTTTCTCAAGATATTGCTCGTAATCCTCGCCCCATTTTTCCCGCAGCGTTTTCTCGGTGCTATATGCCTGACAGCACTCGGACGATGCGCAGATATCGGCGTTATCGTGCTTTGGCGAGGCAAGCGCGCGCTGAAGATAAGTCCTTGCGGCAACCGCCTGCGCCTTGAGCGCCTCGGGCTCGAAGGATACGGGCATTTCGGCAGCCACTACCTTAATTAAATAATCGTGCACCGACATCTCGTAGGGCTTGTCACCTATAAGCACCGTCACCCTGCGCTTTTCGTCTGCGCTGAGCTTTTGCGCCGTAACGCTTGTCGGCTGCGGAGTCCGGCTTGTCTGCGGCTGATTTTTTCCGACAATGATAACCGCCGCAAGCGTTATGACCGTCAGCAGCAGCGAGGACAGCAGCATTCTTTTCATCCTAAAGCACCCTTTCTCATCTTTTCGGTTGACTGTTAAGTCAAACAAGTATAAAATCAGTATCGATTAAAAATATTCTGATTGGATTGGTATTATGCAGAAAAACGCTTTAAAAATATCGGCATACACAGGCGTATTGGGTGCATTCGGCTCCTTTTTCCGCTGGCTTCAGCTTCAGTCCGCATTTGAAAAGGAAACGGGACTTATAAAGCCCAGCGCACTGAATGTGCTTTTGCCGCTTATACTCATCGGCTCTGCCGTTGTGTTCTTCTACCTTATTAAAAAGCTTAAGGCCGAGGGCTTTGATGCGCCCACCGACATCAAGTCCGCCTTCCGCGGGACGAGCCTTATATACCCCATCGCCTTCTACGCCATTGCAGGCATAACCGTGCTCGGCGGTCTTGCAGTTCTGTTCACCGCAGGCAAGCACAGCCTTCCCGGCGCGTACAGACTGATTTCCCTGCTTGCAATTCTCAGCGGCGTTACCTTCCCCCTCATCTGCATTTCCTCGCGCAAGCAGTACGCGCCCTCGCTCGTCTGCGTGTTTATGACTCTGCCCATCGTTATGTACTGCCTGTGGCTCATCGTCTGCTACAAGGTCAGCGCCTCAAATCCGACCGTCTGGGCATACTGCATTGAGATACTCACCGTATGCGCAGTAATAATCGCCTTCTACTTCACGGCAGGCTACCCCTACGGCAGTGCAAAGCCCTACCACGCAATTTACTCCGCAATCCTCGCTGCATTTATGTGCATCGTATCCCTTGCCGACAGCCGCAGCTTCGGTCTGCAGCTTATTATGGCAGGCACCGCGGGTATGCTTATAATGGAGGCCTGCATGATAATCTGCAATATGCAGGAGTCCGTGGAAAAGCCCGAGGCCGTGCCCGAGATTACCCAGCCCGAGGCCGAGGAGGTTGAGGCTGAGGAAACCGAGGCCGAAACCGTAATTGACGCAGGTGAAGCCGAGAGCGAGCCCGAGCCGACCATTCAGGCTCCCGAGTACAAGCCCCGCCTTGACGACAAGGTTGAGGACATTCTCAAGGAGTACAGAGACTCATCTGACAATTGACAAATTAATACAGATTCAAGGCACACAAAATGTAAAATTTTGTGTGCCTTTATTATTATTGTTAAATTTCAGATTTTATTTCTGACAAAATTTTGTCAGCGCCTTGACAAATAAATTCAGGCTTGTATAATGTGTTTTGCCCTGCACGCAGTTTGCAGAAATTGTTGCTTCAGGAGGTGTTTCCGTTATGCGAGGAATGGAAACAGGTAAGACACAAATCAGACACGAGGTTTTCACCGAAATTGCCCGACTTGCCTATGAGGGCGGCAACTACGCCGAGGCTCTCGAGCAGTTGACCTATAAAATCCGTCCGGGCGACCCGGACGATGCCGGCAGCTACAAGGGCAGCATTCTCTACGAGAGAGCCGTTATCGGCGAAAGGCTGCGTCTTGCAATGGGTCTGCCCACCCGTGAGTTGGGTGTTTACAACAACATCCGCGACGGTGTTGAGGAGTCCGTCATTGCCGAGAAGTACTATGAGCCGCCGCTTATCAATGTAATCAAGTTCGCATGCAACAAGTGTCCGGACAACCTTGTTGTCGTAACCAACCGCTGCCAGGGCTGCCTTGAGCGTCCCTGCTCATCTGTATGTCCCCGAAATGCAATCTCGCGCGTAAAAGGTCAGGCATATGTCAATCCCGACCTGTGCATTCGCTGCGGAAAGTGCATTTCCGTATGCTCTTTCAACGCAATTATCCGTCAGCAGCGTCCCTGCAAGAAGGCCTGCGGCGTTAACGCAATCGGCTCTGACGACCACGGCAGAGCAAACATCGATTATTCCAAGTGCACCTCCTGCGGTCAGTGCCTTGTAAACTGCCCCTTCGGGGCAATCTCCGATAAGTCCCAGATTTTCCAGACCATTATGGCAATCAAGAGCGAAACTCCCGTTTACGCTGTTCTCGCTCCCGCATTCGTCGGTCAGTGGGGTCCCGATGCAATTCCCGAGAAGATGGACGCAATATTCAAGCGTCTCGGCTTTGCAGGCGTATACGAGGCCGCAATCGGCGCAGACCTGTGCGTAATTGAGGAGGCTGCCGACTTCCTTGAGGAGGTCCCCTCAAAGCATTCCTTTATGGTTACCTCCTGCTGCCCGTCATGGTCAGACCTAGTTAAGAAGATGTTCCCCGAGATGAAGGAGAATATCTCCGTTGCAATGACACCGATGGTGCTCACCGCACGCTTTGTCAAAAAGCAGCACCCCGGCTGCAAGGTCGTATTCGTAGGCCCCTGCGATGCAAAGAAGCTTGAGGCAAGCCGCAGAACAGTCCGCAGCGATGTTGACTTTGTCCTCACCTTCGAGGAGGTGCTCGGTATGTTTGCAGCAAAAGGCATCGACAAGGAGTGCATACCCATGACCGAGGCTCAGCCCCTGCAGCAGTCCGGCACCGATGCGAGAATGTTCGCAGTGTCCGGCGGCGTTGCTCAGGCGGTTGTCAACGCAATAAAGTCAATGGACCCCGAGCGCGAGATTAAGGTTGCAAAGGCAACCGGTCTTGACGAGTGCCGCAAGCTTCTGCTTATGGCAAAGGCCGGCAAGTACGACGGCTATCTGCTTGAGGGTATGGCCTGCCCCGGCGGCTGCGTTGCAGGCGCGGGTACGCTTCAGCCCATCGACAAATCCGCCAAGGCGGTTGAGAAATTCTCCGCCTGTGCCGAATACACCTGCGCATACGAAACCAAGTACAAAGAATTCCTTCCTCTTATTGAGGAAAAGGGAAAGTAACGGCATAAAAAATTCCGGTAATACATCAAGTATTACCGGAATTTTGTTTTAATCTGCAATTAATCCTTGTTAAATTCGGTAGGTCTCGGATCAAACTCGATATCAAGTCCCTTTTCGTTTATACTGTCTGTAGTACCGCCGTTAGCTGTAACAATTCCGCCGTTTATGCAGATGCCTTCGCCTGCTCCGCCGCTGACCTTACCAAGCTCCTGCTCGTTCAGATTTTTCCTATCTTCCATGGTCATTCTCCTTTTTCGTTCCTGCATTTTTATACGATGCAAAATGATATATGGCCACTGTTTTTTATTCTATCTTAAATATTAAAAAGCCCTCGACAGTCGAGGGCTTTTTAATATCTGTGCTATCAGTACGGACTCCATGCGCGAAGCTTGCTGACGCGGTCGGCAAGTCCGCCGGAGATGCGCTGCAGAAGGCTGCCGTCAACGCGAATCTGAGCAGATACGCACAGCACGAGACCGTCAGCGCCCTGCGCTACCTGGCAGCTGTAAACCTTGCAGCCGGAGGGGCAGATAAACTGAACATCCTTTGCGGAGAAGTCGCTGCCGAACTCGCAGCCGGAGCTTGCGTAGAACACGCAGGTGAGGTCATAGGTGCGGCCTGCCTGCATTTTGCCGGTGCATATATTGCCCACGCAGTTATTTATCTGGAAGTATGCGGGGTTGATGTAAACATTGCCGGATTTGACGGAAATGTACTTGTCATAGTCCTGCGCGGTCATACCCGAAACATTGGTGCGGAACTCAATTACAACATCGCCGACGGGCTCTGCTGCCAGAGCCGCGGTGGAGAAAAGCGCCGCCACGCAGCAGACAACAAGAAGGATTGATACAATCTTTTTCATAAGCCGAGCCTCCGAAACTGTTTGGTTTTGTTGAATAACTTACCGTTAAATTATACTATGTACGCAAATCCTTGTCAATTCGGACGGTATGCCGTTCTGAGCTTTTTCAAGCACACAAAAAACGCACCCCGAAGCTTTCGGGGTGCGTTTGCTATTGCTATTTGGTTGCCTTGATGCTCACAGTCGAGCTCTGTGCGGAGTTTGCGTTGCTGTTAGACGAGCAGACAGCCTTAACCTTGTAGTAGTACTTGGTATTCTTGGATGCGCCGCTATTGGTGTAGCTTGTCTTGGTGGTGCTGTCATAGTAGCTGAAGTTCTTGCCGTCGGTGGAGCGGTAGATGTAATACTTATCCGCGCCCTTAACGCTTGACCACGAAAGCTTCGGCTTGCCGTTTGAGGTTGTGATGCTCACAGAGGGCGCTGCAAGGGTGGTGAGCAGGCTCTTTGCGTTGCTGTATGCCGAGGTGACATTATTGCCGTTTACAACCGCAACTGCCTTGACCTTGTAGTAATAGGTTGTACCCGAGGAAGCGCCGCTGTTGGTATAGCTTGTCTTGGTGGTGCTGTCGTAGTAGCTGTAGTTAACACCGTCGGTCGAGCGGTAAATCCAGTACTTGGTTGCGCCCGAAACCGCGTTCCACTTAAGCTGCGGCTTGCCGTTTGTGCGGTAAATGCTGATGCTCGGTGCGGCGGGTACGCACTTGACGCTCTTTGCCGCACTTAGCTCGGAGGCTACATTTTCTCCGTCACGAACCGCGACTGCCTTGACCTTGTAGTAATAGGTTGTGCCGATAGTGGTTGAGCTGTTGGTGTAGCTTGTCTTGGTGGTTGAATCGTAGTACTTGAAGTTTACTCCGTCGGTTGAGCGGTAAATCCAGTACTTTGCCGCACCGTCAACCGCGTCCCATGTGAGCTTGGGGTGACCTGCCGAGGTAGTGATTTTCACATTGGGCGCATCGGGTGCGATGGGCGCGGTGGGCGTCATCGCAATACCGATATAGGCATACTCGCCATTTGTGCTGACATCCACATACAGTACAGCTTCACCGTTTGCCAGTGCCATGTCATCACAATTTCCGCTCGGGAAGCGGTAGCCGTCCTTTGCCATAAGGCAGATTTCATAGATATATTCTGTACCGGGCCGGAAGGTGCCGGTAACCAAGCCGTTGCCGCCATGATTGTACCAACCTGCCCACGCCATATTGATATCTACGGCATTGGCAGGATCGGTGGTGACGGTAGGCACAAACATGCACTCTGCGGGAGTCTGACCTGCAGCGGGCTGCTTGTCAATAGACAGGTCAATCCCGGTGATGTTTGTCCGGGTATCCACGCAGTTAACGCGTACGGAAAGGAAGATGCCGTTTCCACTTGCTTCGGTATACTCAATGGCGCCGCCGATTACATTGATAGCACCGAGGTAATCGTCGCCGGACATTTCAAACTTATAGCCGTCTTTCGGGTTGATATATACACCGTAAGAATAGGCTTTGCCGTTCTCAAAGCAGCCTGTCATATAGTTGCCGTCGAGATACCACCAATCGCCGTCGCTGACTGTGACAGCACCTGCAGGTGTTGACACAACAGTGGCGGTTTTATCAGCCTCTGCACGGGTTTTGCCTGCAGCAGGCTTAGGCACGGTGATTTGCAGCGTGGGAATTGCTTCGCGGTTGTCCTCACATTCGACAAATACAGACAGGAAGAAGCCGCCCTTGCCATTTGCTTCCGTACAGTCAACGACACCATTGGTGACATTGATTTCGCCAAGGTAATCATCGCCGGACATTTCAAACTTGTAGCCGTCTTTCGGGTTGATATATAAGCCGTAGCAATAGGTCTTGCCCGCCTCAAAGGTTGTCGCATAGTTGCCGTCGAGATTCCACCAATCGCCGTCGGTGATGACAATCGCATTAGCGGGTGTTGATGTGACGGTGGCTATCTTCGCTGCCTCTGCACGGGTTTTGCCTGCAATAGGCTTGGGTGCGGTAATCGTAATCTTGTTGACTGCTTCTATATTCTTCGTCCACTTGGCATACAGAACGATGCTATCTGTAATGGGCGTGTTGAAGTCAAAGGCGGTAGTGCAGGCAGAATCTGTATACCAGCCGCCGAAGGTGTAGCCGCTGGTGGTAGGCGTGGCAGGCTTGGTGGCCTTACTGCCGATTTCAACGGTCTGTGCATCGATAGCTGTGCCGCGTCCGTTCATGTTAAAGGCAACAGCACGCGTTTCTGTAGGCTCAGCAGTAGTGGTAACAGGGGACTTGACCCACGCCATGGAATAGGTGTCAGTGTTTAGCACGCTTTCGACTTCCCATTCCACATCGTTGACATAGACCTTTAAGCCTGGGCTAAACTTATAAAGTGCGCCATTTTCGTAGTCAATTCTGACCTGTGTATAGTAATAATAATCCGCTACATCGAAGATATCACTATTATCCAACTGACCGGGGAACCAACCGCCGTTATTGGTGGCAAACCATGCGGCGTTACCCTCCGTAATGGTGAAATTCGGTATTTTAGCAGTAGCACCGTATACCGGCGTCATGATATCCGAGGTGGCTCGGATCACCGAAATTTCTGTCTTGACATTCACTGCACCAACGGGAACCGTGATATCCTCGGACGCGCCCTTGCTGTCGGCAATGCGCAGCACGAAGGAGGTGGCGGCACTTGCGGTGTCGGGGCGTGTACCGCTGAGAATGCCGTCTTCAGACAGTGTCAGCCAATCAGGACCGGACACCTTGGTGTAGGTATACGGCTTGGTGCCACCGGAAACATATTTGGCAAAATCCAGAACATTAGCTTTTGTTCCGGCCCCTCCGGCAGCTACCTTATAACTGCTCGGCAGGTCTACGGTAAACGGCATGCCGACAGGTTCGGTGGTAGTCGTGACAGGGGACTTGACCCAAAGCATAGAATAGGTGTCGTTGTTTTGAATGTTACTGACTTCCCATTCCACGCCGTTGACATAGACCTTTAAAGATGTGCTGAATTTGTAGTAATTCGCATTTTCGTAGTCAATTCTGACTTGTGTGTAATAATAATAATCCGCTACGCCAAAGATTGCGCCATTCCACAGTTGTCCGGGCATCCAACCACCGTTATTGGTGGCAAAGTATGCGCCGGCACCCTCCGTAATGGTGAAATTCGGTATTTTAACAGCAGCGCCGTATACCGGTGTCATAATATCCGATGTTGCACGGATTACTGAGATTTCCGTTTTTGTGTCCTCTGCCAGTGCCACTGTCGGCATCAGCGACAGCACCATCACAAGGCAGAGCAGAAGTGCTAAAAGTCTCTTTCTCATCTGTGTACCTCCAATGTAGTTTGCATACATCTTAACAATGTCAGTATATACATATCTCCGCCGTTTGACAAGAAAAAACTTGTTTATTATGACGCGGAGGACTTCGCGCGCTTAAGATGAGATATACACGAAAAAACAAAAGTCCCGACAGAAGCAATTCTGTCGGGACTTTATTTTCAAGCCTTAGTCAATTGTGAAGTGGAGATGGTCCTGAGACTCGCGAACCTGCAGGTCAAGCGTCAGATTGTCGAGGTCGTAAACCGCAGTGTGAACGGTAAGCCACAGACTGCCGCCCTCAATGTTCTGCTCGTGGTATGCTGCCATTTCTCTCTCGACTACCGCGGAGAGAACGCCGGTCTTGGAGATATCGCCGTTTATGGTCGGTTCACCGTCATTGAGCGCGAGGGTGTAGTAAACACCGCCGTAGTTTTCTATGTAGTAGTCATAGGTTTCCTCGCCGATGAGGTCCTTCAGAGTTGCCTCATCGTAGTACTTAGTGAGGTCCGTTCCCGCGCATTCGGAATACCAGAACAATTCGCCGTAGAGGTCATAGTTCTTGGAATAGTACACCTTTTCCATCAGGTCGAAGGTGCCCATAACGGAGTCTGCCTGCTCGTAGTACTTATCTAGAAGCTGCCATCTCTCATAGCCGAGACCGATGCCGACGGTGTCTGCCGTACCGTCAAAGTTAGACACATTGAAGTTTGTCATAATCGGCTTGTCGTCAATGAAGTCCTCGGTGATGTGCAGACCGTCGGGGAACACCTCGATGACCACGGTTTTCTTTGTGCTGTCAGTGCTGCTTGCAGGACCCGAGAGCAGCCAGTGCAGTTCCTCTGCCTCGCCCATCTCGGAGTGAATATCCTTTTCCTTGAGAAGCGCAACAGCTTCCTCTACGCTGTCGGCATTGTCGAGGATATACCTGACGACTACGCCGCCTTGGAGGTCGTCATCTTCTGTCTCGGTGTGGTTAAGCTCGCCGTTTTCGCCGTAGGGCATTACATTGACCTGAATGCAAATGCCCGCATCGTTAATGCCGTCAACGGTAACGAACGGAAGCTGCTCGATGTCATACGAGCCGTCATCGTTGAGTATGAAGCTCATATCCGAAACGCCGACGCTTGCGTGCGGACGGTTTTCGGTTACTGCTGCATGGATTACGCAAATGTCGGTGTCCGCGTAAACCCAGTCATAGTTTCTGCCGCGGTACTGACCGTTCTGCACACCTGCGCAGGCAAAGCCCGACAGATCAACGGGCGCAACGCAATCCCAGTTGAAGTCCTCGGTGTAGGTTGTTTCGTAAATGTTATCGCCAATCTTGGTGAGCTCCTGCAGACTGTTATCCGAGCAGCCCGTCAGGCAGCCTATTATCATACAGAAGGCTAAAATCATGCTGCAGATAAAACGGTATTTTTCAAAACGGGTTTTATTCATACAATTTCAATCCTCCTCTTTCTAATCTATTGCAATTATACCAAATAAATGCCGGATTTCAAGACAACGGCGCTATACAAAATCAGTCCCATCGTGTGAGCAATTACGCATCAGAAGGGGTTTTCTTATTTATTCAGAAGCTCAGTTCTTTAACAACAAGCTTCTCCTAATAGTTTTCCTTCATTCTGAGTGACCACTCCCTGCTGAGCTTTGAGCAGGTATAGGTGCTATGGTATTCGGTGCAACGGGATGAGGCTTTTGGCGAAAATAATGCGCAATAAAAAAACAGCAAGTCAAAAGACTTGCTGTTTTGATTTCTATACGCTTATTACCATTCGAGGTTTTTGCCGTTCTTGCCGAACACATGGGCGACATTGCCGCCGAAGGTGAAGTTTACCTCGCTGCCCATCGGGAAGCTTGCCGCTGCACCGTTCGTGGGCACGATTACGATTATATCCTTGCCCTCTGCGGTAATGTGAAGATGCACGCTTGAGCCCATGAGCTCGCTTACATCGACTCTGCCCTTAATACC
>JAZUJB010000052.1:0-14489 GCA_045642545.1 Oscillospiraceae bacterium | reverse complement strand
GAAACCGGTGCCGTTACCGACATTGCCGCAATTGCCAAGGCATTGCGCGCAAAAAAGTCGCAGGCGCTGCTTCACACCGATGCCGTTCAGGCCTTTATGAAGGTGCCTTTCAGCGCAAAAAAGCTCGGTGCGGACATGATTACCGTCAGCGGACACAAAATCCACGCACCTAAGGGCATAGGCGCATTGTATATCAAAAGTGGGGTTAAAATCAAGCCCTATATCATCGGCGGCGCTCAGGAAAGCGGTATGCGCGCCGGCACTGAGCCCATGCCTCAGATTGCCGCATTCGGTACTGCCTGCGAAATCGCAAAGGCCTGCATGGTGGAAAGCACCGAAAGGATGAGCAGGCTTCGCGCAACTGCCGTTGAGAAAATCACCGCCTCCATTCCCGAGGCTGTCATAATCGGCGGAGGCTCTCCCCATGTTCTCAGCGTTTCCCTCCCCGGCTGGCGCAGCGAGGTGCTTATGAACTTTATGGAGGCACGCGGCATATACATCTCACGCAGCTCCGCCTGCAAAAAGGGCGGCAGAAGCCATGTGCTTGAGGCGCTCGGACTTTCATCAGCGGTCATTGACGGTGCGGTACGCATAAGCTTTTCACGCTTCACAACCGAGGGCGACATTGATGCTCTCTGCTCTGCGCTTAAGGATGCGCACGACAATCTTGCTCACAGATAATAAAAGAAAAAACAGCTTTGTATCGTTTGATACAAAGCTGTTTTTATTATTTTCAGTTTTCTTGCTGCGAATCAAGCATTACCATTTCACCCGACTCGGGGTCAATGTAATCAAGATGCATATACTCCGCGGCATCGCTGGGCAGACCCTTCTTTCTCAGCTTTTTGTCGATAATCATTTCAATAACGGTGTAGATTATTACAAACACGGGAACGCCCAGAAGCATACCCCAGAAGCCGAACAGACCGCCGAACAGAATGATGGAGAATATTACCCAGAAGCCGTTAATTCCGATTGACTCACCGAGAATCTTCGGTCCGATTATATTGCCGTCAACCTGCTTCAAAATCAAGATGAATATCAGGAATATCACGCACTTCCACGGATTTACGAGGAGAATAAGCAGTGCGGACGGAATTGCTCCTATGAACGGTCCGAAGAACGGAATGATATTCGTTACGCCGATTATAACCGCAATCAGCAGCGCGTAGGGCATCTTGAGCACAAGGCAGCAGATATAGCATATTACGCCTACTATTGCCGCATCAAGCAGTCTGCCGACTATGAAGCCCATGAAAGTCTTATCTGCGAACTTGACGGCCTTGCTGATACTCATTGCGTTTTCCGAACTGAATATGCAGTACATCAGCTTTTTGACATGTGCCTGGAATTTTTCGCGGTTTGAAAGCACATAGACGGAAACCACGATGCCGACTACCGTGGTGTAAACCGCCTTGATGACAAAGTATACACCGGTGGTGATATTAGCAAGGATGTTATCCATACCGGGCAGCAGTGTGTTCTTTGCCCAGGATGTAAGTGCATCGGTCATATTACCGAACACCTTGGTTGCGTATTCCTCAATAACAGGATGCTCCTGAAGAAGCTTATCCATTGCGCTGTAGGCAGAGTCAAAGTACTGCGGACTGTTTGCAACAATTGCCGCGATACTCTCGTAAACCTGAGGCACGATGAGATAAATCAGCAGGGTTATAACCAAAAGCAGGCTTATCTCAGCAAAAATCAGTGCCAGTACCTTAGGCAGCTTTTCGCCAATCTTAAGCTTCGGCCATTTTTTATTGCACTTTTCGCAAAGCGGTGTAAAGACCTTGTTCTTGTACATCGACATCGGAGGTCCCAGCAGATACGAAATAATCAAGCCCCAGATAAACGGACTGAGAATTCCGAGGAACGAGCCTAATGCCTTAAAAAACGAGCCTATATAGTCAAGCCCAAAGTAAAACAGGATTGCACATGCAAGCACCGCAAACATGGTTAATCCAAAGGCTATATATTTTCCGTATTTGTTGCTCATATTCTTCAATCGCATCACCTCCGAGTTTTGCATTTTTGATTTTACTATCACTTATTTTCACAGTCAACAGTTATTATGTAAATTTTATATTCTTCCTTTTGCATTTTAACATTTTTGTTGTTATGTAAACTAAATTTGCATATTATTCGAACAGTAAATGTTGAAAAACCTGTTGACAATGTTCAAAACGCAAGGTTTTTCAATGATATTTCGCATTTGCGGTAACAGTGATGGTATTCGTATTTTGTCGAATAAAGCATAATTTTGCAACTTGGGATATGTCTTTATTTGAATTCATTATTCCGCATTCGGTGCATAAGCTTTTTACGGAGGGATAAGCCATGAAAAAACTGCTTTGCACCGTGCTTGCCGTGCTGATTTTTTCAGCTCCGGCATATGCCATAGAAACTCTGTGCGATGACGCAATAGATATCTCCGCACCGTCGGCAATACTCATGGAGAAAACCAGCGGTGAGGTAATTTACGAAAAACACGCTCACGAAGAGCGTCCGCCTGCGAGTGTTACAAAGGTTATGACCATGCTGCTCATTGTCGAAGCAATTGAGCGAGGCGATATAAGCCTCGACGACACTGTTATCGCCTCTGAGCGGGCAGCGTCCTTCGGCGGAAGCTGCGTTTTTCTCGAGGAGGGCGAAAAAATGAGCGTTGACGAGATGCTGAAATGTATAACAGTTGTATCCGCCAACGACTGTGCCGTTGCAATGAGCGAGTTTTTATGCGGCTCAGAGCAGGCTTTTGTGCAGAGAATGAATGAGCGCGCGGCACAATTGGGGCTGAAAAACACTCATTTCTGCAATTGCACCGGACTTTTCAATGACCCCGAGCATTACACAAGCGCTTACGACCTTGCGGTTATGAGCCGCGAGCTGATAAAGCACGACCTTATCAAGAAGTATTCTACAATCTGGATGGATTCCATACGCAACGGTGAATTCGGACTTTCAAACACCAACAAGCTCGTGTATTACTACGACGGCTGTACGGGCTTAAAAACGGGCTTTACAAACGAGGCTATGTACTGTCTGTCCGCTACCGCCGAGCGTGACGGAGTTGAGTACATTGCCGTAATAATGCACGGCGACACAATAGACTCAAGAAACAACGACGCAAAGGCACTGCTCAACTACGGCTTTGCAAACTATAAGCTCTGCTCCCTGCGCAGCGATGAGGTGCTCCCGCCCGTTGCCGTAAGGCTCGGCAGTGCAGACTCCGTGCAGCCCGTTTACAGCGGCGAGGAAACTGCGCTTATAGGCAAGAGCGGCACTGCGGATATCTCATACAGCATTGAGCTTCCCGAGTCGGTATCCGCGCCGGTTGAGGAAGGTCAGCAGCTCGGAAAGCTGACTGTCAAGATTGACGGAGAGGTGTTCCGCGAGGTACCTTTGGTTGCGGGAAGCGCGGTTGAGCGCGCCAATCTGCTCGGAATATTCACAAATCTTGCATTAAGCTATCTCGGAAGCAGGTAGTTCCCACCACTTTACTGTGAAAAATGTCGAATTTTAGATTGTAGTCCCCCACGCAGCCACAATTCGCTTGCATTTTTCACTGTTGGGTGTATAATTAATCATTAAGTTACTTCAACTATGGAGGAATTTATGGTTAAGGTTGATTTATCAGGTCTTGCAACATTTTGCGACCCCGCCGAGCTTGACTATGCAGCTGCTGCCGAGGCTCACAGAGCACTCGTTGACGGCACCGGTGCAGGCAACGATTTCACCGGCTGGCTCGGTCTGCCTCAGCGCATTAAGGACACTGAGCTTAAGAGCATTTTAAGCGCCGCTCAGCGCATTCGTGCTCGCTCAAAGGCACTTGTCGTTATCGGTATCGGAGGCTCTTACCTCGGTGCTCGCGGAGCGATTGAGCTTCTGCGCCCCATTCCCGCTGCCGATGACCCGAAGATTTTCTTTGTCGGAAACGGTCTGTCCCCCGACGCTCTCAACGACACGCTTGAGCAGCTCGGCGATATGGACTTTGATGTAAATGTAATTTCAAAATCCGGCACTACGCTTGAGCCCGCTCTTGCATTCCGCATCTTCCGCAAGCTTTTGAAGGAGAAGTACGGCAACGCTGCTAAGAAGCACATTTTTGCCACTACCGACTCAAGCCGCGGTGTGCTCAAGTCCCTTGCAGATGCCGAGGGTTGGGAGTGCTTCGTTGTTCCCGATGATGTCGGCGGACGCTACAGCGTACTTTCCGCAGTCGGTCTGCTGCCGATGGCTGTTGCGGGCATTGATATCAAGACCGTCATTAACTGTGCAATTGAAGAGTTTGCGGCACTTGACCTGCGTTCTCCTGAAAATCCCGCGTGGCAGTATGCCGCCGCAAGACAGCATCTGTACCGCAATGGCAGGTCTATTGAAATTCTCGGCTGCTACGAGCCCAGCTTCAGATTTATGGCTGAGTGGTGGAAGCAGCTTTACGGCGAAAGCGAAGGCAAAAACGGCATCGGCATCTACCCTGCTTCCGTTGAATTCACCGCTGACCTGCACTCTATGGGACAGTACATTCAGGACGGCCCCCGTACCTTGATGGAGAGCATCGTAAGCTTTGAGGCTCCGCGCCGCGGCTTCAGCATTCCCTTTGAGATGGGCGATGCCGATGGACTTAACTATCTTGCAGGCAAGGACCTCGGAGATATCTGCAAAACCGCAACCGAGGCAGTCAAGGCTGCTCACATCTCCGGCGGTGTTCCCAACATCGGCATTTCTGTTCCTGCAAGAGATGAGGCAGGCTTTGCTTCTTTGGTATGCTTCTTTGAGCTTGCCTGTGCAATCTCGGGATATATGTCCGGTGTAAATCCCTTTGACCAGCCCGGCGTTGAGGCTTACAAAAAGAATATGTTCAAAATGCTCGGCAAACCCGAATGATTATTACCCGAACCGATAGACATATACTACCGGTTCGGGTTTATGATTATTTACACTTTTGCTCTTGCTTTGTATTGAGAAAAATGTTAATCTAAGCATAATTAAACAAACCATTATATTAAAGGAGATGGTCACAATGGTTAAGTTGATTATGGGTATGAAGGGTACCGGCAAGACAAAGCGCCTTGTTGAGCTCGTACGCGAAGCAGTTAACAAGGACGACGGCGATGTTGTATGCATTGAAAAGGAACAGAAGCTCACATATGACATTCCTTATCAGGCACGCCTTATTGAAGCAGGTGCTTATGATATCGGCTCTTATGAGTTTATCAGAGGCTTTATCTGCGGTCTTCATTCCGGCAACTACGACATAACCCATGTTTTTGTTGACAATTTCTACAAAATCGTAAGCAACAAGGACGCAGCAGCTTTCAGCGAATTCCTCAGCTGGCTTGAAGGCTTCTCCGTCAAAGAGAATATCGAATTTGTTATCAGCGTTTCCATCGACCCCGACGCCGTCGGCGAAGATATTAAGAAATACGCGATTTAAGATATATTTTTCATAATATCGGGAGATGCAGCGATGCCTCTCCCGTTTATTATGCGGCTGAATTTATACATATCTCAGACAAGTCACACTGAAAAGAGGTTGTTTATCTATGATAATGGATTGTGAAAAGTATGTGGGCAAATGCGTCTGCGGCAGAGAGCATGTGCTCGAGACAAAGCTCGTTGCCGTTGAGTACGGCGCTATCGCAAATTTTGAAAAGTATATGGCAGATGTCGGTCTTGCCGACAAAAAGCGCGCTGTCGTTTATGACGATGTAATCTACAAGCTCACTGAGGGCAAGCATGTCAAGGCCGACCAGGAAATCGTTCTCGAGTCCAAGGGTCTGCGCGCCGAGGATGTTATCATTGAAAAGATGATGGCTGAATTGGATAAAGATATCGAGGTTATCGTGGCTTACGGTGCAGGCACCATTATGGACTTCGGACGCTACCCCGCCTTCAAGCTGGGCATTCCCTTTGTTGCTGTCCCCACCCTCGCCTCCTCCGACGGCTTTACCGCTAACATTTGCTCGGCTATTCTCAACGGTCAGAAGAAGTCCACACCCATGTGCGCACCCGTCCTCGTTGTTGCTGACCTTGACATCATCAAGGGCGCACCCGCAAGACTCGTTGCAAGCGGCATTAACGACATTCTTTCAAAATACATATCCGTTACCGACTGGAAAATCTCAAAAATCGTTGCCGATGAGTACTATTGCCCCATGGTAGCAGAGCTTGCCGAGGAGGCTCTTGCCATCATGCGTGAAGCCGCCGACAAATACGCCGCAACGGGCGTTGCAGACCACGAGGCGATGACCATGGCTCAGATGAAGAGCGGCATTACCATGCAGCTTCTCAACCACTCAAGAGCAGCCTCCGGCGCAGAGCATCTCATGGCTCACCTTGTTGAGATGCAGCCGCCTCGCTTTGAGGGCGCTGAGGGTATCCACGGCGAATGCGTCGGTGTAGGAACCTTTGCATGCATCAAGAAGTATCACGAGCTCGCAGCTATGGGTACGCCCAAGGCAAAGGCCTTTGAGCCGCTGACTGATGAGTGGATTACCGAGAAGTTCGGTGAAAGACTTGCTGCCGGTATCATCAAGGAAAATGCAAACGATGTTCTCAGCACCTTTGACCCGCAGAACATTGTTGACCACTGGGACGAGATAAAGGCGCTTATCGATGCAATCCCCTCCACCGAGGAAATGGAGGCTCTGTACAAGGGCTGCAACGCAAAGTATCTGCCCGAGCATGTCGGAATCAAGCCCGAGCTTGCCGATGAAATGCTGACTATCTCCGCTGCAATCCGCAACAGACTGACCTTAGTCCGTATGCTTCGCGTTCTCGACTTCGGCGAATAATTGAACAACAAAAAAGACCGCCACTGGCGGTCTTTTTTTATTACTCAATTTCTCTGTACATTGCGGGGGCTTCGTCTTTTTTCGCAGTTTCATTTACTGCAAGCACCTCAACCTTGAGCGTGCGCTGGCCGAATGCAATTTCTATTACATCGCCGACCTTAACCTGATAGCTTGCCTTTACCTGTCTGCCGTTGACGCTCACGCGCTCGCCGTCGCAGGCCTCATTTGCTACCGTTCTGCGCTTAATAAGGCGCGATACCTTAAGATATTTATCAAGTCTCATAGCGTTTCCTCTGTTGATATAAAAAACAGCCGACGAGAGTTCGTCGGCTGTAAAACTCAGAAATTACTTTGCAACTTCGTCCTTCAGAGCCTTGCCTGCCTTGAAGAAGGGAACCTTGGTTGCGGGAATCTCGATCTCTTCGCGGGTCTTGGGGTTACGGCCGATGCGAACGCCGCGCTCCTTGACATCAAATACGCCGAAGCCGACCATCTGTACCTTTTCGCCGGATACCAGAGTCTCTACGATAGTATCAAAAGCGGCGTTGACAGCCTTTTCGGAATCCTTCTTGGAAAGACCGGTCTTTTCTGCAACAGCTGCGATAAGTTCTGCCTTATTCATGTGTTATCCTCCTAAAATTTTGCTTGTGTTTATATATAACCCGTACTCGCCGCAGGGCTTTCGGGTTATCTGCTCACTTTTGCGAAAGCGCATTGAAAATCTACCACATTTTGCATCGTTAATCAAGTGTTTTTTTCAAAAAAGCCTTAAGATTGCAGACATTTTTTCATTTTCACTTCATATGAAGAAGTTTCGCGATTTTTTCACCTTTGGGAATAAGCTTCATATCCTCGGCGGTAATACCGCGAAGCATTATGATTGCAGCAAAATACACCAGCATAGCTGCTGCGACCGCAACGCACAGACAAATCGCCATGGCAAGTCTGCTGTCGGGTGTGATGAACATTGCGCTGAGATTATATGCGCCCCAAGCCGTTACGCCCATGATTGCGCTTGCCAATGTAGGACGGGCAAAAATCTTTACGATGTTCGGGCGCATATCCTTGCCCGTGCACATGAAGATGTAGTTGAGCACACACATGGTGAGGTAGCAGCTTATTGTGCCGATAGGTGCGCCGATGATGTTTATCTCGGGTCTTGCAACCAAAAACCAGTTAACTGCTATTTTAACCAGACCGCCTGCAATTATTGAATACATTGTGAGCTTTTCGCGTCCCTGTGCCTGCAGAATTGCGGTTGTCATCAGAGAGAAGCATACAAAGAATGATGCTATACCCAGCAGACACAGCAGAACGGGTCCCGACTCGTGGCTGTCAACATAAACGACATTCATAATGGGATAAGCCATAACAGCAAGGCCTACCGCCATAGGCAGTGCAAGCGCGGTTGAGATTCGCAGTGAGTCCTCTGCGACCTTAGATGCGTCCTTGAAGCTCTTTGCAGCAATAAATGCGGCAATTGCGGGAACAACAGAGATTGTAAGCGGGGTTATGAAGGCTGCGGGGACATTGAACAAAGTCTGTGCAGCGCCGTATACACCGTAGAGCACCTTTGCCTCGCTATATGTAAAGCCTGCCGCCTCCTGAAGTCTGCCCATACACAGACTTGAGTCAATAAGGTTTATAAACGAAAGAACAATTGAGCCGAGTGCAATGGGGATACCGATGCGAAGCAGATTCTTGAAAATCTCACCGCGCTCATCGGGTACATCGGGCTCAGCCACCGCATCGTCGGAGTAATTGCGCTTTTTGTAGATAATCATGTACGCAAGGCACACCGCCGAGCCGACCGTAACGCCGAATATTGCGCCTGCGGAGGCCTCCGGCTTACCGAAGCCGGCGTGCATCATATACCATGCAAGCGCAAGGCCTACAACGACCTTTGCAAGCACCTCGATTACCTGGCCGACTGTTGTCGGTATCATATTCTCATGGCCCTGGCAGAAGCCACGGTAAGACGAAATAAGGCACACGAGAAGCACAGACGGTGAAAGCACCTTTATGCTGAGTGCGGTATCGGGGTTGTTGAGTCTTGCTGCAAGCCACTCGGGGAAGAAGAACATTATTGCGCTGCTGACAAAGCCAAGCACAAAGAATGTCACCCACGCGACCGAGAAGGTGCGTCTTGCCTGCATCGGTCTTCCGTTTGTGCGCGCTTCGGATATCATTCTCGACAGCGCAACGGGCAGACCTGCGGTTGCAAGCATCAGAAACAGGCTGAAAACATTGTATGCCGACAGAAACAGCGCATATCCGTCATCGCCTATCATATTCTTGATGGGAATCTTATAGATTGCGCCGAGGATTTTCATTATGATAACACCGGCGGTCAGAATTGCCGCGCCGTGCAGATAGTTTTGTTCTTTAGATTTAGCCACGGGCTGTCCCCCTAAATGCTGATTTTAAGCTTAAAGTAATATATACCATAAATGTAAATAAATCAAGGGAATTGTGTTTATTCCCTTGATTTATCAACGGTTTCATATTACTTTCTCATGAATTTCAGTACCGCAACCTGCTGAGGTGTGTTGCGGTCAATTTCGATTGTATCCGTGTCATAGAAATGCACTATCGGCAGGGGCATATACTGATCGGTGAAGGCATTCACCCTCTCCATTCTGCGGCTGCCGCAGCCGTCATGCGCGTAGTGCATGGGGATAACAACATTTGCAAAAATCTCATCGGCAAGCTGCTTTGTCTTATCGCTGGGCATTGCTCTGAAGCCGCCCGCATTTATCATAAGCACATCTGCGCCGAAAAGCTCAGACTTCTCGTTATCAGTCAGGATGCTGCCCATATCGCCCATATGGACGATTTTATAGCCGTCCCAGTTAAGTATATGGATTTTATTCTTGCCGCGCAGAGAGCCCCAGCTCGTATCATGGAAAGCGTCGATTACCGAAAGCTCATAGGGGCAGGGCTTCGATGTGCCCGAAAGCTTGACGCCCTCGCGGTAGCTATGACCGCGGTGCTCGTGGCTGCAAAGCACCGCATCAGCTTCGACGGAAAGCGGAGGATAATTTGCATTGGTGAGGTCATACGGGTCAAGAACTACGCTGTAGCCCTCGTGAGATATTTTAAAGCAGGAATGTCCAAGCCATTTAATTTCCATTTGAGTCTCCGTTCAGTTTGTTATTGCAATCATTTTACATTCTTGCATTCTCAATGTCAAATGTGCCTGCAACATAACAAAAAAATATTCCGAGCATTCAGCTCGGAATATTTTTGTTTATATTACTCGTAATCGTCCTCAAGCAGGTGCTCGCCTATTTTATAGACATTGCCTGCGCCGACGGTGAGGATTATATCGCCGGGTCTTGCGTTTTCGCGCAGGCTCTGCTCTATCTCGCCGAAGGTTTTGAAGAATTTTGCTCCGTCAATCTTTTCCGCGAGGTCTGCCGTGCTTATTCCGTGAATATTCTTTTCACGGGCGGCAAATATCTCTGCGAGGTAAACCACATCGGGTCTCTTAAGCTGGCGGATAAACTCGTCAAACAAAGCTAAGGTGCGTGAGTAGGTGTGCGGCTGGAAAACAACAATTGTTCTCTTGTAGCCGAGAGACTCAACCGCATCGAGCAGTGCCTTGACCTCACCGGGATGGTGGGCGTAATCGTCAAACACATCTGCACCGTTGAATTTGCCCTTGAACTCGAAGCGTCTTCCCGCTCCCGAGAAGCCCGCAAGGCCGTACTTAATCGAAGTCGGCTTAATTCCGAGGCAGATGCTTGCGGCGGCTGCTGCAAGTGCGTTCTTGAGATTGTGTTCGCCGGGGACATGGATGCTTGCGGTTTCAATGCACTTTCCGCGGTACATGATATCAAACTTTGTAAGAGAGCCGATTTTTACAACATTCTTTGCATACACATCGGCTTTTGCGGAAAGGCCGAAGGTAACTATGTTTCTGTCAATGCCCTTGATGGCATCCATCGTGTTCTCGTCATCGTAGTTTGCTACAATGTAGCCGCCCTCGGGAACATTATTTGCAAAGGCGCGGAAGCTTGCCTTGATGTCCTCAATTCCGGAGAAGAAATCAAGATGGTCAGGTTCGATGTTGAGAATTACAGCAACGGTGGGATAGAATGCGAGGAAGGAGTTATAGTACTCGCAGGACTCCATAACGATGGTATCGCCGTTGCCTACGCGGTGGCCTGCCTTCAGCAGAGGCAGAGTACCGCCTATCATAACAGTGGGGTCCTTTTCCGCAGCCATGAGAATGTGGGTGCACATTGAGGTTGTAGTGGTTTTGCCGTGGGTACCTGCAATGCACAGTGCGTTTTTATAGCCCTTCATAATTGCGCCCCATGCCTGAGTGCGTTCAAAAACGGGAATGCTCAGCTCGTGAGCGCGCATAATCTCGGGATTGTCGTCATGCGCGGCGGCGGTTCTTACAACGAACTCTATTTCGGGTGTGATATGTGCTGCGTCGTGTCCGATATGAATCTCGACGCCCTTTTCTCTGAGATTTGAGGTTCTCTCGCTCTCGGCGATATCCGAGCCGCTGATTATAAGTCCCGCATCGGTCAGCACCTCTGCCAGCGGAGACATTGATACTCCGCCGATGCCAATGAGAAAGCCGCGGCGTCCCTGTGAAAGAAACTGAGTGAAATCTGACATATTATCTCCAATCAGCGCCTTATACGGCACCTTCGAATTTACAATTTAGTATTGATGTTACTTTTTGCAAATGATATTATAATACCGTAACCAGAACATTACAAGTAGTGAAATTCCACATTATTTACGAGTGTTTTTCTATGCCTAAAATAAATCCACCTAAATATGTAAGACAGATTCTCTTTGGCCTGCAGGCCAGGGCTCATCTTGCATACCTTGTCGGCGGCTGCGTCCGTGATGTGCTTATGGATATTACGCCGCAGGACTGGGATATATGCACGAGTGCTCTGCCCGAGCAGGTTATGGAAATATTCCCCGGCTCAAAGCCGACGGGTCTTAAGCACGGCACAGTTACCGTTGTCATCGGAAACCACACCGCAGAGGTCACGACCTTCCGCACCGACGGGGATTACCGCGACCATCGCAGACCCGATTCCGTCACATTTGTTTCCGACCTGATAAGTGACCTGAGCCGCCGCGATTTTACGATGAACGCAATTGCGCTCTCGGCTGACGGAATGCTCTCCGACCCCTTTGACGGCGTAAGAGATATTGCAAACCGCACCATTCGCTGCGTTGGCAAGCCTGAACTTCGTTTTAACGAGGACGCTCTGCGTATGTTCAGAGCGCTGCGCTTTTCCGCAAGGCTCGGCTTTACGATTGAGTACGAAACCTGCACCGCCATTGAAAGCTGCGCGCATCTTGCCGCTGAGCTTGCGCCGGAGCGCGTGCACGATGAGCTTGAGAAAATTCTGCTATCTCCCCGTCCCGACACTCTCGGAATTGCAATAAAATTCGGTCTGCTCAAAAAGTACATACCCGGCAGCGGCTGGTCTAACCCTAACTTTGCCGACATTTCAAGTATGCCGAAAAAGGCTTTAACGCGTTGGGTTGCATTCAGTATAATGCTCCAAAAATACGGCTATATCCCCTCAGCGCACGATTTTCTTGAGTCGCTGAGGCTTGACGGCAGAACACTGCGCTGCTGCGCTCACGCCGAGCAGATGCTTAAAACAGAGCTTCCTACCGACACTCTCGGTTGGAAAAGGCTTCTCAATCAGTACGGCGTTGACTCTGTTACCTGTGCGGTCGATGCGTTTTCCGTAATACTCGGTCTTGACTGCGAGAAGGAGCTTAAAGCAGTGCTTAAAAGCGGCGAATGCTTCTCGCTCAAGCACCTTGCCGTTACGGGAGATGACTTGCTCAGTCTCGGCTTAAAGGGACCCGAGCTCGGAGAGATGCTTAAATTCCTGCTCGATTATGTTATGGAATATCCCGATAATAATAAACGCGAAATTTTGCTTGAGCTTGCAAAGTATTCGGAGGAAAGCTGATGCAGTGCGCAAACATGGAAGAGCTTAGGGCAAACTGCCTTAATTGCCACAACTGTGAACTCGGAGCTACCCGCACCAACCTCGTTTTCGGTGTGGGCAATGAGCACGCCGAGGTAATGTTCATCGGCGAAGGACCCGGTGAGCAGGAGGATTTACAGGGTATTCCCTTTGTGGGCAGAGCAGGTCAGCTGCTTGACGATATGCTGCGAATGATTGACCTCGACCGAAGCAAGGTATATATTGCCAACATTGTCAAGTGCCGTCCGCCCAAAAACCGCGACCCGCGCGAGGAGGAGCAGGACGCCTGCTATCCGTGGCTTGAAAGGCAGATTGAACTCGTTGACCCCAAGATAATTATATGCCTAGGTCGCATTGCCGCCACAACACTGATACGCGATGACTTCCGCATTACACGCGAGCACGGACTGTGGTTTGATATTAACGGCAAGCGATACACCGCTATTTATCACCCCTCCGCCCTTTTGCGCGACATCACCAAACGCCCCGAAACCTTTGCCGACCTGCGCTCCATTCGCAGCGAGATTAAAAAAATTTGTAAAGAAACCTACTGACTATGCTTACACTTCAAGATATAACCCTCAGCCGGAAATCTGAGCTGGACCGCTTTTTTGAGCTTGAAAACTCACGCAGTGCAGACTTCAACTTCGGCAACATATATATGTGGGATAACCGATTCAGACAGTCTGTCGCCCCCTGCGGTGACAGACTAATCACTTTACTCAGCCGCAAGGGACAGCCTTACTTTGCATTCCCCGTCGGTGTCGGAGATATTAAGCCCGCCTTTGAGCAGATGATGAGCTATTGCGAGGAAAACAGCTTTTCTTTAAGGCTATGCGGCATTTGTGATGAGCATCTTGAGCTGATTAATAATGCCTACCCCGATTTGTTTGAGATTACAGAGGACCGCGATTATTCTGATTATCTGTATGACATAAACGAGCTGGCCGCCTATCCCGGAAAGCATCTGCATTCCAAGCGAAACTTCTGCAACCGCTTTGAAAAAGAGCACGAGTGGCTCTTTGTACCGCTTAGCAAGGCGCTCATTCCCGACTGTATTAAGATGCTCGATGAGTGGAAGGCTCAGTCTGCCGAGCGGCTCAGCTGCGACTACGGATACGAGGAAGCTGCAATTCTTCGCGGCTTCGAGCACTTCTACGAGCTCGGCCTTGAGGGCGGAGTTCTGTTTGCCGAGGGCAGAATAATCGGTTTTACAGTAGGCGAAAAAATAAGCAGCGACACCTTCTGCATTCACTTTGAAAAGGCCTTTACCGACATTGACGGCGCCTATCCCATGGTATGCCGCGAAATGGCAAAGCAGATTATCTGCGCTCACCCTGAAATATGTTATGTTAACCGAGAGGACGATATGGGCAACCCTGCGCTCAGAAAATCAAAGCTCTCGTACAAGCCCGAATTCATACTTACAAAATATACTGCGAGTCTGAAATAATATGTATTATGATTTGGAAATAAACGAATACAAGGCAGAGGACATTCCCTTTCTCAAGAGGCTCTGGATTGAAACCTTTCACGACGAGCCCGAGCTTGTTGACAGCTTCTTCGAGCTGCTTCCTTCTATGGGCAAGGGCTTCATTGCAGAGAGCAGCGGCGAGCTTTTCGGTGCGGCATATGTTCTTCATGCAGAGCTCATAAGGGCTGATAATTTAGTAACTAAGCTCGGCTACATCTATGCCGTCGCGGTTGA
>JAZUJB010000051.1:0-14800 GCA_045642545.1 Oscillospiraceae bacterium | reverse complement strand
CTCCGGCCCCATTGTCATAGGTCAGGCTGCAGAGTTTGACTATGCAGGCGCACAGGCCTGCAGGGTGCTGAAGGACGAGGGCATCAATGTTGTGCTCGTAAACCCCAACCCCGCGACCATAATGACCGACGGCCAGTTTGCTGATGAGATATATCTGGAAGCACTTGATGTGCAGACACTTACACGAATAATTGAAAAAGAGCGCCCCGACGGCATTCTTGCCGGACTCGGCGGACAGACGGGACTTACGCTTGCAACCGAGCTCTCCGAGCTGGGTATCCCAGAGAAGTACGGCGTGTGCCTGCTCGGCTCCGACGAGGAGGCAATCAGCAAGGCCGAGGACCGCGAGCTTTTCCGCAAGGAAATGGAGAAGATAGGCCAGCCCGTCGTAGCCTCCGACATTGCAAACGATGTTGAGAGCGCACTCTTAGCTGCCGAAAAAATCGGCTACCCCGTAATCGTTCGCCCCGCATACACCCTCGGAGGCTCGGGCGGCGGCATTGCCGAAAATCCCGAGGAGCTTGCAGAGATTGCCGAGAATGGAATTGACCTTTCGCCCATCAGCCAGGTGCTCGTTGAAAAGTGCATCTCCGGCTGGAAGGAGATTGAGTTTGAAACCATGCGCGATGCGGCAGGCAATGTAATTGCCGTCTGCTCCATGGAAAACTTTGACCCCGTCGGCATTCACACGGGCGACTCCATCGTTGTCGCACCTGCGCTCACTCTTGCTGACAAGGAATATCAGATGCTGCGCAGCGCATCGCTCGATATCATATGCTCAATCGGCATCGTCGGCGGCTGCAACTGCCAGTTTGCGCTCAACCCGGACAGCTTTGAATATGCCGTAATCGAGGTCAATCCCCGCGTATCCCGTTCCTCAGCGCTTGCATCAAAGGCAACGGGCTACCCCATTGCGAAGATAACCACCAAAATCGCGCTGGGCTACACCCTTGACGAGATTAAGAACGATATAACCGGCAAGACCTGCGCCTGCTTTGAGCCTGCGCTTGACTATGTTGTGGTCAAGTTCCCCAAGTGGCCGTTTGACAAGTTCATCGGCTCAAGCCGCAAGCTCGGCACTCAGATGAAGGCAACCGGCGAGGTCATGTCAATTGCGCCGAGCTTCGAGATGGCGCTTATGAAGGCCGTCCGCGGCGCGGAAATCTCCCTCGACACCCTCAACTGCGCACCCTTGTCAGACAAGAGCCTTGAGGAGCGTCTGCACGAGCAGAATGACAGGCGCATCTTCACAATCTTCGAGGCGCTGAAGGCAGGCGTGAGCATTGAGCATATCCACGAGATTACCAAGATAGACAATTGGTTCCTCGCAAAGCTCAAGAAGCTTGCCGACTTCGAGGAAGTTCTCGCCTCGGAATACAGCGAGGAGATATACCTGCAGGCAAAGAAACTCGGCTACACCGATGCGGCAATCAAGCGCATCTCGGGCCGCGAGGAAATCGGCAGCGTTGATTTCAGCTACAAGATGGTTGACACCTGCGCAGCGGAATTTGAGGCTCAGACGCCGTATTTCTACTCAAGCTGCGATAAGTACTGCGAGTCACGCAGCTTCAAGCGCTCGGGCAAGCCCGTCGTTATGGTCATCGGCTCTGGCCCCATCCGCATCGGTCAGGGCATTGAGTTTGACTATAGCTCCGTTCACTGCGTAATGACCCTGCGCAAGCTGGGCTACGATGTTGTAATTGTAAACAACAACCCCGAAACCGTTTCCACTGACTACGATACCGCAGACCGTCTATACTTTGAGCCGCTTTCTCCCGAGGATGTTATGAACATCATCAAGGTTGAAAAGCCCATCGGCGTTGTTGTCGCCTTCGGCGGCCAGACGGCAATCCGCCTTGTTGAGTATCTCGACTCAAACGGCATTCAGATTCTCGGTACCTCCGCAGAGGGCATTGACCTTGCGGAAGACCGTGAAAAGTTCGATGCCTTCCTTGAATCCATCGGTATGAAGCGCCCCAAGGCAGTGTCCGTAAACTCCACCGAGGAGGCTCTTATCGCTGCAAAAATCCTCGGCTATCCCGTGCTTCTGCGTCCGTCCTATGTTATCGGCGGTCAGGGCATAAGCGTTGCCCGCAGTGCTGAGGATGTTAAGGAGTATATGAAGATTATCCTCTCGGGCGGCGTTTCAAACTCCGTGCTGGTTGATAAGTATATGCCCGGCACAGAGCTTGAGGTCGACTGCATCTCCGACGGCACAACGGTGCTTATTCCCGGCATTATGGAGCATGTTGAGCGCGCGGGCATCCACTCGGGCGACTCCATTGCGGTTTATCCGCCGTACAATCTTTCCGACTCCATGACCAAAAAGGTCTGCGAGGTTTCAATCAAAATGGCAAAGGGCCTCGGCACCAAGGGCATTGTAAATATTCAGTATCTTGTCTATGACAACGAGCTGTATGTAATCGAGGTTAACCCCCGCGCAAGCCGCACGGTGCCTTATATCAGCAAGGTAACGGGTATCCCCATGGTCGAGCTTGCAAGCCGCGCCATGCTCGGCGAAAAGCTCACCGATATGGGCTACTCCGAGGGCCTTGCGCCCACCGCAAAGTACTACGCGGTCAAGGTACCCGTATTCAGCTTTGAGAAGATTGCGGACGCAAACTCGATAATGGGCCCCGAGATGAAGTCCACGGGCGAGGTTCTCGGCATAGGCAGAACTCCCACCGAGGCGCTCTACAAGGGCCTTGCCTCAAGCGGAATCGATGTCCACGCAACCGAGAACAGCGGCAAGCAGGGCATTCTCATTTCCGTTGAGGACTACGACTATTCCGACGCAATAAAGCTTGCCGAAAAGTGCACCGATTTGGGTATGGAGCTTTACGCAACGCCCGATACGGCGGAGGCAATCCGCAAGCGTGGTATGGATGTTACCACCGCACGCAATGTATGGGAAAACAACGACATCTACGATTTGCTTGAAAACGGCACGGTAAGCTACATCGTCTACACGGGCGCTGTTATGGACAGCTCGGTAGGCGACTTCAGGCAGCTGCACCGCAAGGCAATGAATCTGCGCATTCCCTGCATGACCTCAATTGATACCGCAATGGCACTTGCAGATGTTGTAAGCGCTCACTATTCGCAGAAAAACACATGTCTGATTGATATTAACCGCTAGGAGATGTACTATGAATATACAAGGCAAAAACTTTCTTAAGCTGCTGGACTTCACCCCCGAGGAAATTCAGGGACTGATTGACCTTGCAGCCGAGCTTAAAAGCAAGAAAAAGCAGGGCATTCCCCACCGTATGCACGAGGGAAAGAACATTGCCCTTATCTTTGAAAAGACAAGCACCCGCACACGCTGCAGCTTTGAGGTTGCGGCGGCGGATTTGGGTATGCACGCAGTTTACCTTGACCCCAAGGCATCGCAGATAGGCAAGAAGGAATCCATTGCCGACACCGCACGCGTGCTCGGCCGTATGTTTGACGGTATTGAGTACCGCGGCTACGGTCAGTCGATCGTTGAGGACCTCGCAAAGTACTCGGGCATTCGTGTATGGAACGGCCTTACAAATGAGTTCCATCCCACTCAGATACTCGCCGACTTCCTCACCATCACCGAGCATTTCGGCTCCCTTAAGGGAAAGAAGCTTGTATATATGGGCGATGCCCGCTACAATATGGGTAACTCCCTTATGGTCGGCTGCGCAAAGATGGGCATGCACTTTGTCGCCTGCGCACCTGAAAAGTACTTCCCCGACAAGGCGCTTGTTGCCGAGTGTCAGGCAATTGCCTCGATGACCGGCGCAACACTTGAGTTCATTACCGACCCCATGGAGGCAACAAAGAACGCAGATGTTATCTACACCGATATCTGGGTGTCCATGGGTGAGCCCGACGAGGTATGGGCAGAGCGAATTAATGACCTTCTGCCGTATCAGGTAAACAAAAAGCTTATGGATAACGCAGGCGCACAGTGCCGCTTCATGCACTGCCTGCCCGCATTCCACGACCTCGGAACCGAAATAGGCCGTGAGATATACGAAAAATTCGGACTTGAATGTATGGAGGTTACAGACGAGGTGTTCGAGTCGGAGCAGTCCATCGTATTCGATGAGGCTGAAAACCGTATGCACACCATAAAGGCCGTTATGGCTGCAACTCTGTGAGAGAAAATGGATTACGCTAAGGAATCGCTTAAACTGCATTATGAGCTCAAGGGCAAGCTTGAGGTAACGCCCCGCGCAAGCGTTGACAGCAAGGATGCGCTGTCGCTTGCATACACTCCGGGTGTCGCTCAGCCCTGCCTTGAGATACAGAAGGACGCGTCAAAAAGCTACGAGCTTACCCGCCGCTGGAACACCGTTGCTGTTGTAACCGACGGCACAGCAGTGCTCGGTCTCGGCGATATCGGTCCCGAGGCGGCAATGCCCGTTATGGAGGGCAAATGCGTGCTGTTCAAGGCCTTCGGCGATGTTGACGCAATTCCTCTGTGCGTTCGCTCAAAGGATGTTGACGAGATAGTAAACACCGTTGCGCTTCTTGCGGGAAGCTTCGGCGGAATAAACCTTGAGGACATTGCCGCACCGCGCTGCTTTGAGATTGAAAAAAAGCTGCAGGAGCGCTGCGATATCCCAGTTTTCCACGATGACCAGCACGGTACTGCGGTTGTTATGCTCGCAGGACTTCTCAACGCGCTCAAGCTTGTCGGCAAGAAAATTGAGGATATTAAGCTTGTAATAAGCGGAGCGGGTGCAGCCGGAATGGCAATTGCAAGGCTGCTTATCAGCATGGGCCTCGGTGAGCTTATAATGGTTGACCGCAAAGGCTGCATATACGCAGGACGCGAGGGACTCAACTCCGCAAAGGCGGAGATTGCCGCGGTTTCCAACAAAGCTAAGGTCAGCGGCACTCTAAAAGATGCGATTGTCGGCGCTGATGCGTTTATCGGCGTTTCCGCACCCGGTCAGCTCACGGGTGAGATGATAAAGTCAATGGCAAAAGACCCCGTAATCTTTGCCTGCGCAAATCCCGTGCCGGAGATTCTGCCCGATGAGGCAAAGGCGGCAGGCGCTGCCGTTGTGGCAACAGGCCGCAGCGATTATCCCAACCAGCTTAACAATGTTCTGTGCTTCCCCGGCATATTCCGCGGTGCGCTCGATGTGCGTGCAAGCAGGATTACCGAGGGGATGAAGATAGCCTGCGCCTATGCGCTGGCAGACCTTGTGAGCGATGACGAGCTCAGCGCAGAGAATATACTTCCTCCCGCGTTTGACAAGCGCATCAAGGGCGCAGTCGCAAAGGCTGCGGCAGATGCGGCAGTCAAAGACGGAGTAGCACAAATTTGCTGAAGGCAGTGATAACGATGAAAACAAGAACGGAATTTGACAGTATGGGTCCCGTTGAGGTGCCCGCAGAACACAAATGGGGCGCTCAGACTCAGCGCAGCTTTGAAAACTTCAAAATCGGCTCGGAAAAGCAGCCGATGCCCGTCATTTATGCCTTCGCACAGCTCAAGGCGGCGTGCGCTAAGGCAAACTGCGAGGCAGGTCGACTGACCGAGCAGCAGGCGGATATGATATGCACCGTCTGCGATGAAATTCTCGAGGGCAAATGGGACGGTGAATTTCCCCTTGCCGTATGGCAGACAGGCAGCGGCACTCAGACCAATATGAATGTCAACGAGATGATTGCAAATATCTCCGCCGAGCGCGGCGTGAAGCTTCATCCCAATGACCATGTCAACCGTTCCCAGTCAAGCAATGACACATATCCCGCCGCAATGTATATCGCCGCGGCAAACGAGCTTGAAAAAACTCTGCTGCCCGCAGCGGAAAAGCTTGCCGATTCCTTTGCCGGGCTTGAGGCAAAATATCCCGAGCTTATAAAAATCGGCCGCACACATCTGCAGGATGCCGTACCGCTGAGCTTTGCGCAGGAGGTATCCGGCTGGCGCGAATTGGTGCTTGCACCCTGCCGTATGATTAAGGGCAGCCTGCCCGAGCTTAAAAAGCTTGCAATCGGCGGCACCGCAGTCGGTACGGGACTTAACGCGCCCAAGGGCTACGATGCCTGCGTGTGCAAGTATCTCAATGAGTCCGACGATATGGGCTTCACCCCCGACGAAAACAAATTCCACGCGCTCACAAGCCGCGATGCGCTGGTATATGCTCACGGTGCGGTTAAGGCGCTTGCTGCAAATCTTATGAAGATTGCAAACGATATCCGCTGGCTTGCAAGCGGTCCTCGCTGCGGCTTAGGCGAGCTTACAATTCCCGCAAACGAGCCGGGCAGCAGCATTATGCCGGGCAAGGTCAATCCCACTCAGTGCGAGGCGCTGACAATGGTTGCGGTGCAGGTAATGGGCAACGATGCCGCAATCGGCTTTGCAGCATCTCAGGGCAACTTCCAACTGAATGTCTTCCAGCCCGTTATGGCATACAACTTCCTGCAGTCAACGAGGCTTCTTGCCGATGCAATGGATTCATTCCGCATTCACTGCGCTGACGGCATTGCGCCCAATGCGGAGCGTATGGACTATTATCTGAACAATTCTCTTATGCTCGTAACCTGCCTTACGCCGAAAATCGGCTACGACAAGGCGGCGGAATGCGCAAAGAAGGCGCAGACGGAGGGCACAAGCCTCAAGGAGGCAGTGCTTGCACTCGGCTGTCTGAGCGAGGAAGAATTTGACGAAACCGTAAGACCTTAAAAATTAATCTGACAAAAATAAAAGCACCGCGGCTTTTGCCGTGGTGCTTTCATTTGTAGTATTTATCTATGCCGCCATAGCCGACAATGAGCTTGCCTGCTCTTGTTTTGGTGATGAAGCTTTTAAGGCGCTTTTCAAATTCCTCAGGGCGCTTGCGTGCCGCATCAATATAGGCAACGCGAATTCTTTTGTAGGACTCGGAAAACTGCAGATAGTTTTCCCATGCGATTTCGTCCTTTTTTATTTCGGCGATGATGTCCTCGGGAAATTCGTAGGGGGTAGTTATTAAGTCAAGCACGGATTGCCTTACCTTCGGGTGAAGCATACCCTGCTCATCAAGCCATATGAGCCGTTCAATATTCGGTCTTGAATACGGGCTGCCTTTTCTTCTCGGCGTGAAATGCTGAATCCTGTGCAGGGGGTCTAAGTGCTTTATCGTGCTGTCAATCCAGCCGAAGCAGAGAGCCTCCTCAACGGCATCGTTATAGGACATTGAAGGCTCGCCCGACTGCTTCATCGGAAACACAAACCACACATCGGTTTCAGTTTCAAAGTTTTCGGCAAGCCATGCCCGCCATTCGTTTCTGTCGCTTGTATAAAATATCTTGGATTGCTCCATTTCATCCTGCCTCAAAATAATACTTGAAATTCATCGGTATCGGCTGTAAATTATATGGAAAGACCGTTTGCTTGTCAAGCGGAGAAAACTTGCGCAAGGGAATACATAATATGAAGGACTTTTTAACCGCAGCATTGCCGTGGGTATTCATGGCGCTTGCAATTGCGATTTTAGCAGTATACAACGCAGCGAAGAATAAAAAGAAGAATAAAAGCGACACTACTGCCGAAGAGGTCAGCGGCGAAAGCACCGAAGAAAACGCCGAAACCGAGGCTGACGAGCTTGAGGACGATGAGGAAGAAGCCAATTACAGCTCAATGGGACTGTGCATCGGTATGTCGGTCGGCGCTGCAATAGGCGCGGCAATTGACCAACTTGCAATGGGTATGTCCCTTGGTATGCTTGGCGGTATGGTCATCGGCTCATTCATTAAAAAGAATAATAAAAAATAATCCCTGTTTAATTACAGGGATTATTTTTATACGCCCGATTATTCAGCGTGATAGCAGCTTTGCCATATGAGAAACGGGTCTGCATATCCGGCCGCTTGGTATGGATTCGTTAAACTTTGCAAAATAGATACCGGAGAATAATACGGAAACCGCAGTGATTTCCTCCTGCGAAATTGCAGAGCCGAATTCCGTACTGAGCTTAAAGCTCAGCAATTCATCCAGCCTGGAAAAAGCATCTTTGACGGCCGCCTTGATTTCGGGAGAATATGCACCGAGTGCACAGCTCATAACAACATCACGGGGCTTAAGGTCGGTTTTATCTTCGGCTTGAAAGTACTCAAAAAACGAGTCGAGGTATTCCTGACTGCAGGAATAATCCTTAAGTCTGTGCGATTCAAACCAATGCGCGACATCATCTATAATCAACTGGCTGACCCAGTTGATGCACGAAACAAGAAGTGCATTCTTGCTCTCAAAATATCTGAGTATCTTGCTGTGGCTCATGCCGGCTGCCGCGGCAATATCACGCAGGGAGATTGCCGTAAGCGGTCTTTCGGCGGATAAGCGCATAAAGGTTTCCATGATACTTATTCTGATTTCATCTTTATTGACTATTTGCGGCATAGAAGTGCTCCTCAATTTTTTCAACTCTGCACGGCGTATAGCGCCATCTTGCGTTGCCCGTAAGCTCGTCAATATCTCTGTGGTCAGTGAGATAATTCACATGAGTGCCGTAGGTCCGGCCCTCAAATTTAAGACCTAAATAGTGCGGAATCATGCAGTATCCCTTCGCGGTCTGCCATGTGTATTCAACGGGGATTTCTATGCTGCCTTTTTTCGTGGATACACGCACCGTTTCGCCGTCGTCAAAGCCCATTTCCTTCGCTTCCTCGGGGTTCATAGCAAGAGTGTAGGGCTGACGGTATTTGAAGGTCGCGGGATTTCGCATAGAGGCATTTATGCCTGCGTCGGAGTGTCTGCCCGCTGAGAGTATCATATTGCAGCCGCCTTTCAGCTCAAGGGCGGCCTCTTCTTTTTCGGGAGTGATGCGCTTTATGTATTCGTCTATCTCACTGCACCACAGGTGGAATTTTCCGTCCTTGTGTTTTATGTGGCGCTTCATAAGGTTTTCCTCGTCGCTGTGAGCAATGACAGCGCCTTCGGGGTGATCATCAACAAGCTGGAATGCGGCATCCATCTTGCACAGGTCAGAAAGAACGGGCAGGCGTGACAGCAGGGGGTACTTCTTTTTATCAACCTCGGCGGTCATTATGGCGTTCTTAGGAAGCGGACTGAGCAGCATTCCGCCCCAGGTCATTGCGCGGTCGGCAGAACCCATGGCCTTGCCGAGCGTAAGCGCCATTACAACGGGGGCCTGGTCAAAGTACTTCATATGACCCATTGCCAGCCACATACCGAACTTAATAAAGTATTTCATTCTGCTGCCCGTGAGCACAGCGTCCTCAGCGGCTCGGTATAGCCACTGGGGCAATGTCGGGATAAGTCCCATAGCCTGAGTGAGCTCGGCAAAAATCATGGAGTCCTCTTTAGCCTCGCCCATAGGTCTTACTATCTGCCTGCGGCAGCCGAAGACCACTTCGGGATAGTTCAGAGTAAAGATATTGAAGCCGCCGCCGCTTTCAAGGGCGGTGGTGGAGGGCAGTACATAATCTGCAAACTGCGCAACCTCGGTTTCGCAGCTTTCAATGGCAACAAGAAGTTCAAGCGAGCGCAGCGCCTCCTCCATTTTCTGAGAGTCGGGGTAGCTTCGCAGGGGATTGTTCACTGAGGTAATTACAAAGCGAATTCTGTCTTCGTTATCACCGAGAATTTCGTCGGGGATAACACCCTCGGGGAAAATACGCGTAACGGGGAAACGGTTAGTTACGGGAGTGCGCCAGGTTGCAGGGTCGTTTTCATCGCTGCCGCCGAGAAATATGACTCTTTCGGGGGGAACATTTCCGCCGGGCACAAGGCACATTCCGCAGATAATAGTCAGAATTATGCACAGGTAGCTGCTTAATGTGGCGTGCCTGCCGAAAAACAGACCGAGGTCACGGTGCATACCCCACTTTTTCGTGGTGAGTATTCTTGCAAAATCCTCAGCCTGCTGCCTGGGAACCTTGCAGACGCGCAGCGCTTCATCAATATCGAAATCCGTAAACCAGCGTTTTGCCAGAGCCCAGTCCTTCGTGTGTTTATATATGTAGTCCTTGTTCTCCCAACCCTTTTCAAGTATGAGCGCAATCAGCGCACGAAGGAGAAGTGAGTCCGAGCCAAGCGCAGGCATAATGTGCATATCCGCCATACGCGCCGTTTCGGAAAGTCGGGGATCAATAACAATGACCGTCTTGTCGGGATTTTCGGAAAACTCGCGGCAAATGCGCTTGGAGTTGGGCATCTGATGGGAAACATAGGCATTCGAGCCCCAGTAAATCATGACCTCGGTGCGCTCATCGTCCGCCTCAAGAAAGTGTCCCTGATCTCCTAAAATTCTGCCGTGGCTCCACCAGTCAGCCATAAATTCAACGCCGATGGGGTTGAAAATGTACTGACTGCCCATAGCCATAAGCATAGGTGCCGCAGTAGCCGCGGGTGTCTGCACGGCAGCGGTGCCTGCACCAATAACAGCCGCAGAGCGGGGACCGTGTTCGGCAAGAATTTTGTTTGCCTTTTCGGCAATTTCCCTGTATGCCTGATCCCAGCTTATGCGCTCATAGCGGTCGCCCACCTTCTTGCGCGGATAGAGCACCCTGTCCTTGTGGTCAACAAAATACTTTGCAGCTCTGCCTTTGCGGCAACAGTAGCCGTTGCTCCTCGGGCTTGTGGGGTCGGGTCTGACATTGACAATTTTGTTGGCTTCAACTTCCATTTCCAAGCCGCAGGTTACCGAGCAAAGATTGCACCAGGTTTTTTTCCACTCGCCCATACACATTCCTCCTGAAAGAGTTTTTCCGTTCCACATGGTCTATTAAAAATATAGCAAAGAAAAAATGCACTGTCAACAAATGCTTCATATATGATTTTGGTAAAATATCAGACAATTAATGCAAAAGTGTGACAAAACGGAAACGCTTTCTTGACGGTTTGGTTTCTGAATGATAATATATTTCCACAAGTTTTCATGTTGTGGAAACTATTAGAATATCCAAAGATGTATATGAGGATTTGCAGAATGAAAAAAGGAATAATTTCAGTATTCTTGCTTCTTTGCATGGTTGTTTCCCTGTTCCCGGGGCTGACCGTATCGGCCGCCGCAGAGGGCAGTGAAAGCAATGTGAAGAGTGTGTTCAATTCCAATCTTTATGTAAAAGCAAACGCAGCCGCAGGTCTTGAGGGCAATGTGCTTGTCGACTTTGACGCAATAGGCTGCAGCGGCACGCTGTATCTCCCCGGCTCGGCTGATGCCGGACAGCTGTTCTTCTCATGGGACGACGAGAGCATTGAGGTCTCTCATAACGGCACTGTATATGCAAGCGGCACCGCACCCGTTGCCGCAGCAGGCCAGAGCATAAGCTATAAAATCACAAAGGGTCTTGCAGTTGCCTACATAAGCGTAAAAACCGAAAAGGGCTCTGCAGATGTTGCGGCAATGTTCCTTGAGCTTGATGAAAGCCTCGGTACTATTGACGCGATGAACGATGACCCCGACCATGAAACTCAGTGCTACGGCTCGGTCAGCTTTGACGGCGAGAATTATCCCTACATGAGCATGAAGGGCCGCGGCAACTCCACATGGAAGTTCGACAAAAAGCCGTACAACCTCACCTTCTACAAGAAGGCAGACTATGACAAGAAGCAGAATGTCAGCCTCATTGACGGCGTAAAGGCCAAGAAGTGGTCTCTGCTTGCAAACTATCTTGATAACTCGCTGCTCCGCAACAAGGTAGCTCTCGACCTCGCTCAGCAGCTTGGCATCGGCCTTGATGCAAGATTTGTCGATGTCTGGATGAACGGCGAATACCTCGGCAATTACCTGATGACACCTAAGAGCGACTATCAGGCACCCGACGGCGGCTACTTCCTTGAAAACGACAACTACCTCGAATATGCAGACCCGCAGTTTACCATTCCCGGTATGCACGAGGTCGGCGCGGCGCTCGGTCTTGAGGACTACAGCAACCGCATAACCATCAAGGATATCGGCGACGATGCGGCAGATGCAGGCGTTGACGCAGCTGCTGTTGAAAGCTGGTTTGGCGAGGCATGGGCAACCGTGCTCGACTACGGCTCCGAGGACTATCAGAATTATTTCGACATCGACTCATGGGCAAAGATGTTCCTTATGTATGAGGTGTCCAAGACCTATGACTGCCTGTCGGGCAGCCTTCTCATGCACCGCGACGGCCTTAGCGAAAACGATAAGCTGATTGCAGGCCCGACATGGGACTACGATAACTCCTTCGGACGCACCCTGCACAAGTTCATCTGCGGCGTATCCGTACCCACACAGATGACCGCAGAGGGCTGGTACAATGACAGCATCGGTCTTGTCGCAAGCGATGAGCCCATCAGCATGCTTCAGGAGCTTGCAAAGCACGCAAGCTTCATGCAGCGCGTTTCCGAAATCTACAACGAGTACAAGTGGGCGTTTGAAAGCATCACCGATAATATTGATGCTCAGCAGGCACTCATTGAAGGCTCCGCACTCATGAACAACGACCTTTGGGGCACTCACCACATCGGCTCTTATTATGTTGTTGCACCCGTAACCATGGGCACCGGTGACTACGCACTTCAGTACGAGGTAACTGTCAACTGGAACTCCTATGTAAACAATATGCGCCAGTTTGCCGAAAAGCGCGTCATGTGGCTTTCCGACCATCTCTATGCCGAAGCACCCGCCGGCGCAATCACACAGAAGCTGAACGAGAAGGAAGGCGTTGTGGAGCTCAAGGCAGAGCTTACCGCCGGCAATACCTCAAACAGCTATCAGTGGCAGAGCTCCGCTGACGGCAAGGCATGGAACGATATTGACGGCGCAACAAGCGCAATATACAAGGCTGCCGCCGACGATGAGCTGAACGGTATGCAGTTCCGCTGCATCGTCAAGAACGACGGCGTTACCATCTGCACCACCCACGGCGGCAAGGTCGATGCCTCCGCGCAGACAATTCTTGACCCCGTCAGCGTGAATATCACATTCGGCGTTGAGGTCGCAGAGGCTTCCCTCGGCAACGGCGAGCTCACACTTGTCATGAACGGCAGGGAAATGGGCGAATTCACCTTCGAGGCAAGCGGCAGCGGCTGGACCATCAAAAACTGGAGTGGCAAGTACCTTGCAATCGACGGCAAGAAGCTGACTGTTTCCGACAGCCCCTATGTATGGAGCTATGAAAACGGTGTGTTCTCCGCAAAGATTAAGACCTCCTACACCTTCATCGGAAGATTCCTCGGCGTAACTCACACCGAAAAGGCATATCTTGCGGCTGACGGCAGCAAGCTCGTTGTATCCATGGATAACGGAGCGCAGGCAAGCTTCCTCACCCGTACCGAGTACATAATCAATAACTGAACAAAGCAGCTTGAAATCGTCTGAGCAATGCTCAGACGATTTTTTTATACCCGATTGTCCCAAATCCGCGCTTTTGCGACATATGAATAGTGCAGGGCATATTCTCTGTCACATAAAGCGGGGTACGAAAGATGAAAGTGTTTATAGCGTATAAAGAGCAGGACGAGTACGAGGCGCAGCTTATTAAGGATGCATTTATAAGGTGCGGTGTTGACGCGTATTCCGAGGTTGTTGATGATATTAAATCAGCAAATGATAAGAAGCTCAGAAGCTTTGTGAATAAAAATCTGGATAACTGCACCGATGTTATAGCGGTTGTATCCAATGAAACGAAGCACCATTGGTGGGCGCAGCTTCTGATTGAAACGGCGGCTATGCGCGATATACCCGCCGCAACATTTTTAAGCGGCTGGTCGGAGCTGCCCGAGTGCCTTGGCTGCAGACCGATACTGAGGCTGATATCCGAGGTGGAGGACTACGCGGCAGCGCGAATGGCGGCAGAGTGTGCATTATGAATACAAACATAACGAAAAATCCCTTCGCTTTGCGAAGGGATTTTTGCATTTACGGAATAGTTTGAAAAATTGAATTTTCTGCTTGATTTATCCTCTGGGAAATATATAATATTTCCCAGAGGCTTCCTGTTCGGAAAACGGGAAAGCAAAAACAGGAGATGAGATAAACTGAACACCGAGCAAAGCAAATTCATTGATAAGCTTTACCGCGAAATGTATGATATGCTGTTTACATACGCAAAGTGCCTTCTGGAAAGCCCGGCACTTGCGGAGGAGGCAGTGCAGGAGACATTTCGCATTGCCTGCGCAAAGCCCGAGACCTTGGCGGCATCGGAAAACCCGAAGGGCTGGATAACCAACACGATGAAGAATGTTGTGCGCAATATGAAGCGCAGCTACGCAAGCCTTACAAGGCTTGTTGTTCAGTCGCTGTCTGACGAAGCGCAGCTTACGAGGATGAGTGAAACGGACAATTATACCGATATTGAGTACTCGGACTTGATAGTGGCCGAGGAATACAGCCTGCTCAAGAGCATTGTGCTTGAGAAAAACTCAATCCGCGATGCAGCAAAGGAGCTTGGCATATCCGTGGAGGCGTGCAGAAAACGCGTGCAGCGTGCAAAGCAAAAGCTGCAAAAGGCCTTGGCGGTAGCGCAGTAATCGGAAAGGAGAATGCGGAATGTCTGACGACAGAATTAAAAATATAGACCGTTCAGTCATTGACGGTATGAGCATAGCAACGCTGCAGGCACTCATTAAGGATGACTTCGAAAACCCGAACGGCATTCTCGATGAGGAAACGCGCCTTTATGTTATGCAGGCGCTGGCACAGAAAGAAAAGGAGCAGGGCGCGGAAATACCCGATGCCGAGGCTGCACTTGAGGAGTTCAAGCGCGAGTATCTGCCTATGGCAGATGAGCTTGCCTCCATATATGATGAAGAGGACGAGAGCAAGGATAATGTAATTGAGCTTAAGCAGAAGAAAAAGCTGCGCAGACCTGCAATAAAAATTCTTGCAGCCGT
>JAZUJB010000050.1:0-30152 GCA_045642545.1 Oscillospiraceae bacterium | reverse complement strand
CTTCATATTATACCGCCACTCAAAAATACAGATATTCAGTTTATTATATCATAAGTAAAGATAAAATAAAATAGCTAATTATTCCTCTTTAACAGACAAAAAGCCTCCGCGGAAGCAAATCCGCAGAGGCTTTACGCTTATTCAGTTACATATCCCCGTCTGCGAGCTTTTTCTGCTCTGCCGACTGAGCTACCTCGGCGCCGTACTTGAAGATGACCGAAAGCACGAGAAGCATAAGGCCCGTTCCGACGGCAACATCGCCGCTTATCTGATACTCCTCGGCGCCCAGCGGAGTAACGATGATTCCCGCAATAATCGCTGCTGCCAGCGAAAGCGCAATTGCAAGAATTCCGAGACGGCGCATTTCCTTTGCGCCCTCGAAGGTGAAGGGTGTGCCCGTCTTGAGCTCGTTTTTGAAATAAACCTCGGCAAACTTTGCGACAATCGCCTCAGCGATTGCAAACACGAGCACCTGCGCGGATATTGCGCAGATGAGCTTGGTGTCAAGGCCCTCAACATCCTGAAGAAGTCCGTAAACCGTAACGCCGCCGAGCTTGACGGAGTTATCCGCACCCATTCCGAGTCCTGCAAGGCCGATGATGCAAAGCACTGCGCCGACGATGCAGCAGATGAATACTATCTTGGAAAGAATGCGACAGATTTTCGAGAGGGTCTGAATTGTCTTTAACGATTTGCTCATGGCTGTATCTCCTGCTCCTCGGGCATTATGATTGCCGCGATGATGTAAGCAAGCACACCGCTGCCGCCAAGCAGGCAGAATACTACCCATGCAAGACGAATGATTGTGGGGTCGGTATCAAAGTACTCGGCAATACCGCCGCATACGCCGAAAAGCTTCTTTTCTTTTGTGCTTCTGTAAAGTCTTTTCTTCATTTTTATTATCTCCTGAAAATTTCTGACTGTCATAGCGGTCTTACAAGCCCGCTCGGCAGTAATTTATCACTGATTGCCCGCGCCGTCAATGCACAGGGCGGCAAGCTTTTCTCTCGCTTTTTCGGCGCAGTAAAGCTTTTTGCCCTGCTCGGCAACAATGCGGTATTCCTTTTCCGCATCCTCGGTATATCCGCCTGCCTCGTATGCCTCGGCAAGACGGTAATGGCCCAGCACTCTGCTCAGCTCGTCCCTGCAGTTTTCGCAGCGCCACTCAAAATAGCCGATGCATTCCTCGGTCTTGCCCGTTACCTTGAGATAGCAGTTGTACACCAGGTTTTTGAGGTCCTCAAATGCCGGCTCCTGCGTCATTTCGCTGATTTCATTTGCCGCCTTGCGGAATCTTGCAAACGCCTTCTCCGCTGCCTCGGCATTGCCCGAATCGGCATACAGAATAACCATTCTGCCGATAAACGCAAGCTCATTTTTGAGCGCGACCTCGTCCTTTGCCGATTTTGCGATTGCGTTGAGATGTCTTATATACTGCGCTTCCTCTTCCTTGAAACTGCCCATTGCGTGATATGCCTGACCGAGCATTATCGATGCAACGATGTTCCACTTCTCGGGCTTGCGTGTGTAAAGCTCGTCTGTAAACTCATCGACAAAGCGCTCGGGGTCGATTTCGGTGTACAGCACATCGTTAAAACGCTTCATCATATCCTCGGCGCGTCTTGCGCAGAATGAAAGGCCTGCAAACAAAAGCGCAATTGCGAGCATTATTCTGATTATGGGGCTCGGAATAAGTTCATATGTCATTAACGGAAGCATAAATGCCAGACCGCAGATAGCGCCGTATAGAAATGATGTCTTGCGGAAAAGCGTCATAAGCGAAAGCCTTACCGCAATTAACTGTTTCATCTGCTCCATTGTCATTACCCCTGATATACGGGCATCTTCATATTTGCGCTCATGAAGTTCACGAACTCAATGAAGGCTTCCCCGCTGTTTCCTTCGATTTCATAATAGTTTCCGCCGCCGCAGGCCTTTACAAAGCCGCGGTTTTTTGTATCGTCTAAGCCGATGTAGCAATTGGTAAAGCCCTCCCTCTCGGGCGCGCCCCAACCGTACCGCTTTGCCTGATCCTCGGATTCAAAGGTGAATGCCGTAACGCTGTACTTCTTACCCTCGTAGCTGATTTTTGCACAGTAGCCCTTCAGGGCATGGTCGGGAAGCTCGGGCTCGGTTTTCTCCACCTCATAGGTCGCAAGAAAGTTCAGCTCGTCAATATCCTCGAAAATCGTCAAATCATCAAACTTATCAAGGTCCGACTCCATGCTCAAGAACATCTTCGGTATAAAAATCACACCGCAAATCACGACCACCAGCAGGAAGCCCGCCAAAGCATGCTTACTCACACCAAATCGCCTCCGTTATTTCATACCCTTAATCTACCATCATTTGCCTGCACCGTCAACTTTGCACGCGCCTATGCCCACATTATTAATTGTTGTTCGAGAAATATCTGTAATTTCTGTTGACACAATTGTGCGAAACGAATTATAATTGTACCAATTGGTACGAAAGGCGGGATAATTATGGGCGCAGACAACGCATTATCGGCAGTCGATGTTGCAAAGCTGCTTTCCGTCAGCAAGAACACAGTTTACGAAATGGTTCGCCGCGGCGAGCTTAAATCATACCGCGTCGGCAGAAAAATGCGCTTCACGAAGGAGGATGTGGACAGCTACATTGCCCGCACCCACCACGCGAAAAAGCTCAAGGTGCCGACGGTCAAAAGCGTTGAGGTGCACAGTGAGCTTCTCAACCGCGACACAAACAGCAGCTTTATCATAAGCGGTCAGGATGTGATTCTGGACATTCTCTCAAGCCATATGCGCGAGCAGGGCGTTTCCGTTCTGCGCGCATTCGTCGGCAGCTTTGAAAGCCTGCTGACTCTGTATCAGGACAAGGTGCAGGTCGCAACGGCGCATCTGTGGGATGCGGACACCGACAGCTACAACACCCCCTACGCGCGCAGGCTCATGCCCGGCACGCACGCAGTGCTTGTGAACCTTTCCTATCGCACGCAGGGCTTCTATGTCCGCAAGGGCAACCCCAAAAAGATTACCGACTGGACTGACCTGTGCAGAGAAGATGTGTATATGCTCAACAGAAAGAAGAGCTCGGCATCGAGAATTCTGCTTGATGAGAAGCTCATGCAGCTCGGTATAGCTGCCGCTGACATAAACGGCTACAACAAGGAGGTAAGCTCCCATGTAACCCTCGCAAACGCAATAGCCAGAGGCGAAGCCGATGTTGCGCTCGGCACAGAACGAGTGTGCGGTGAGCTTGACAAGGTTGAGTTTGTCCCCGTGCAGGAGGAGCGCTATGACCTCGTCATCAAAAAGGAGAGCATGAACACTCCCGAGGTGCAGCTTATGCTGAAAACACTCACAACGCCTGAATTCAGACGCGAGCTTGAGGAAATCTCGGGCAACGATTACAGAGATTTGGGCAAAATCATCGCGGAAATCTGACCTGCTTACGAGGTGTAATATGAAAAGAATTATCAGCTTTGTGCTTATGATACTGATGCTTGCATCCCTGCTCACGGGCTGCGGCACTCAGAAATACGATTTTTCGGATGTGGACTTTGAGAAAAGCCCGTACAAGCATCTGAACAACGGCGGCGTTACCGAGGACGAAACCCTGCCGTACAACATCGATGCAATCACCGGCGCTACCCTCACTGTTGAGGGTCCCGGCGTTGTAACGAGCATTCCCCTCTCCATCCGCGAGCTTGAAAACCGCAACGACGGTCTATCCCGCGGAGTGTACAAGGACTCACACGGCAAGCGCGTGTACGAGGGTCTTGACCTTTACTATCTGCTCAACGAGATGGTCGAGGGCGACAACGGCATCATTCTGACCGACTCGGCATTCAAGGTCGTTATGAAAAACAGCAACCGCGAAACCATCTCCGAGTTCACCCTCGACGAGATTAAGCGCGCTCACGACGACGGCAGGCCCATTCTGCTTGCCTACGGCACGGGCAAAACCGACGAGAGCGTTGTTGCTCCCTTCGTATTTGATGCGGCAAGCAAGGGCGAGCATTCCCTCGGCTATGTTAAGAAGCTGCACAACGACGACGGCTGCATAAAGCTCGTATATGACCGCAAGGAATACGGCGACAACAAGTACAGAACCTTCTCGAATGTTGCATATGTCTATGTCTGCGAGGAGACCGAGCCCGGCTTCAAGCACACCGAGTGCAGCGAGGACAGCTTCGGCGCATCTAAGTACACCGACTACATCGTAACCTTCCGCGGCTCAAAGCTCGGCTGCGAAATCCCGATGACCGTCAAGCAGCTTGAGGACCTTGTTGTCTACGATAAAAACGGCAATGTCAAGGACGGCGGCATCGGCTACAGCGATACCTACAGCCTTGCAAACAATGCCTACTGGTATGTCAACCAGTACGAGGGACTTGACCTGTACAAGCTGCTTATGTACCTCGGTATGCCCGATGCGGAAACAATGGGCACCAAGGACGCAAGAACAACCCTCGTAAGCTTCATCGCAGCAGACGGCGTTGCCGCAAACGAGACCTTCTCCGTTGACACCCTGTCCTATCCCGATGCCTTCGGCTTCTACAACAAGAACGCCGCAGACCTCGGCGACGGCAGTTATGTTCCCACAAACGCGGACCTTGTCAAGACGGGATACCCCGTGCTGCTTTCATACGGCGTTAACAGCTATCCCTACACCGTGAGCAAGACCGATGGCAACTATCTCTCCGGTCTTATGAACTCGGGCGGTCCTATGCGCGTTGTATTCGGTAAGACTCAGTACAACCACGCCAACGGCTCAAATCAGGTGCAGTACCTCAGCGAGATTATCGTCGGCGAGAACACACTGTACAACACCCACAAGTACACCGATAACAAGGACCTGAACGCCCTTGCCGATACCAAGCTTAACTTCGTTGTAAACAGCGAGGACGGCAAGAAGCTTATAGACAAGAAAGTAAAGGTCGGAGATATTGAGGACATCGTCTACGCCGAGGGCGTTGAGGGCGATGTAAAGAAGGCCGCAAGGCTTAAGGACTCCTACCAGTTCGGCGCAGGAGATAAATATTCCACCGATATATACGAGGGCATCGACCTGCAGTACTTCCTTATGGATGTTATGGGTCTGCCCGGCACAAATGGCACAATCACCTTCTCAAACGGCACGGACAAGCTCACCGTAACTCTCGAGGAGCTTTTCCGCGTTGGCTACAACACTGAGCTTAAGCGCAGCGGTCTAAACTCCGTCATTGCCTTTGCAAAGAACGGCTCACCGATGGTCGAAAGCGCAGACTCCAAGGGCTATGTTGACTCCATTGCGCTCAAGCCGTATCTCTCCACCGACCCCGAAAGCTACAAGGTCGACAACTGCGGCGGCCCGCTTGCCGTTATCGTTCCCAGCAGCAGCGCCGACAAGTGCGACGCAAAATCCATCTCAAATGTTACCTCAATCACCGTAGACCTCATCCCCGACTCCTACGCGCACATTGAAAAGCCCTATGACAGTCTTGCAGACAAAACCGTGCGCTTCTACGGCGACGGTCTTGATGCAGAAAAGACCTACACGGTCAAGGAGCTCGAGAGCAAGCAGACCAGGACCAAGACTCTTGACTTCAGCATGCTCAACAAGGCAGGCAAGTCCTTCGAGGCACGCTACCGCGGCCTTGCAATCTATGACCTGTTCACCGAAATAGGCATCAAGAACAACGCAGGCGATGTCATCGTCTACGCAGCAGACGGCAGCAAGCAGACCTTCTCACTGTCACAGCTCAAGAAGGCCTACTCCAACTTCCTCGCGCCCGATAAGCCCGAGGTTTCCGCAATGCTCGCCTACGGTACCGCTCCGCTCGAAAACGAGCTTATGGACGGCACTCCGTTTGTAGCCTCCGAGGGCGACAAGGGCTATGTCGGCGCAGCGAAGAATGACGGCGGCCCGCTGAAGCTCATCGTTCCGCAGGATAAAAAGGACAGCGCAAACGCATCGCTTTGCATTAAAAATGTTGTTGCCGTTGAGGTAACCGCAAACGAAATTGACACCTGGGGCCACAAGATGAGCGGCATTTACGAGGAGTTCCTCGACGACGCCTTCACCCTCACCGTCAAGAACGATGCGGGCGAGTGGACTCACGATTTCACCGTTGAGCAGCTTGAAAGCCTCACGGGCATCATCGTCCGCGACAAGTACTCCGTGCTCGATGTAGGCGAGTGCGAGGGTCTTGACATATGGAAGTTCATTCAGCTTATCGCAGGCGATGTCAAGGGCATCGACAATCCCGTTGCCATCACCGCCTACGCAAGCGACGGCTACAAGAATGACCTGCTCAGCGTATTCTACCGCGACGGCTTCGTTAACGGCGTTGCCGACGAAAACGGCGATGTAAGAAAGCTCATTCTCTGCTACGCAATCAACGGCTACCCGCTCGTTGACTCCGAGGGTCACGAGGGCTACACGGGTCTTGCAGGCAACACCGCAGGCCCCGTCAGAGTAATTGCCGAAACCAATCAGGGCGCATCGGTCAAGTACTGCACAAAGCTTGTTGTTACCGTTGCAGGCTCCGATAAAATTGACATTCAGATTGACAACTCAATCTTCAATCAGAAATAAAAGCTATGAAAAGACTTGTTTCATTAATACTCGTCATTGCCCTCTGCCTTTCTCTGTGCGCCTGCGGCGACACGGATAACGAGCAGCCCGCCTTTGCGGGTGAGGGGCAGATTCTTGACGGCTCGGGCAGAGTGCTCGACATTCCCGAAAACCCCGAGGAGGCTACAATCGCCTCGGTTTACGCGGTGTCGGTGCCGTTTATTGTCGCTCTCGGCTTGAGCGACAGAGTGCTTGCCGTCAATGTCAAATCGAAATTCTGGACCGATGCCGATGCCGACCTTGCAAGGGCAGGCACAGTAGGCCGCGGTGTGGTTGACCTCGAAAAGCTCGCAGGCTACGCACCCACGGTTTTAATCCACCGCTCAAACGACCCTGAGACCGTTGAGGCGGTTGAGAAGCTCGGCATTGATGTTCTGTGCATCACCGTCGAGAACATCGACGATATCAAAACCACGCTCACGATGATGGGCGAATACTTCGGCGTTGAGGCACGCGCCAAGCAGGTATGCGACTGGATAGACGCAAAATTTGCGATGATTGCCGAGCGCGTTTCGCTCATTCCCGAGGACGCGCGCGTTTCCGCCCTGCTTATGGGCGGTGAGCTCGGCAGGATTGCAGGCTGCGACATGCTGCAGACATGGATGCTTGAGCAGGCAGGCGCAATTCCCGTTGCCGACGAGGGCAAGGACCACAACTGGATTGATGTCGGCGTTGAAACCGTGTTCAAATGGAATCCGCAGTACATCTTCTGCACAAGCTCAACGGGTCTTGAGTACACAGCCGAGAGCATGCTTGAGGACAAGGCATGGTCTGCCGTGCAGGCAGTTAAGGACGGCAATGTAATTCAGATGCCCTCAAAGCTCGACTCGTGGGATATGCCGGGCTTAAGCTGCATTCTCGGCACGCTTTATATGCTGCACGAGATGTACCCCGACTACTTCAGCGCAGATGAGCTTCAGGCTCAGATTGACGAATACTACGAATTTATGTTCGGCAACACCTTTGATGCCGATTACTTAGGCTACACCTTGGAGTAACAAATGACTAAACCGAAGGCTCAAAACAAAATAGCGGGCTTTGCCGTCATCATGCTTTTAATGACGGCGGCGCTTGTCTGCGGCATCGTGCTCGCGGTATGCGCGGGCAAGTACTCCGTAACGCCTAAGGAGAGCCTCGGCATACTGCTTAACTCCCTGCTCGGCAGAACGCCCGACTCGCCCGAGATGACCGTCAATGTCGTCATGGGTCTGCGCATTCCGCGAATTTTCGCAAGCGTTCTGGTCGGCGCGGCGCTCTCCGTTTCGGGCGCGGCATATCAGGGCATTTTCAAAAACCCGCTCGTCTCCCCCGATTTTCTCGGCGTATCGAGCGGCGCGTGCATAGGCGCGGCGGTGGCAATCTTAATGTCGATGACTACCGTGTACATCTCGATATTCGCATTCCTCGGCGGCGTAATTGCGGTTATTCTGACCGTCAGCATTCCCGCGCTTTTGCGCAACCGCGCAAACATCATGCTCGTGCTTTCGGGCATTATCGTAGGCTCTGCGATGTCATCTGTTCTCGGCTTCATCAAGTACATTGCCGACCCCGACACGCAGCTTGCGTCCATAACCTACTGGACAATGGGCGACTTTTCCTATGTCTCCCTGCGCGAGCTGCTGACCGTGCTGCCGCTTATTCTCGTACCCATGCTCGTGCTTATCCTCATGTCGTGGTGGATAGATGTTCTGTCGATGGGCGAGGACGAGGCAAAGGCGCTCGGCGCAAATGTCCGCCTTATCCGCGGCATTGCAATCTTCTGCTCAACGCTTCTGACCGCAGGCTCTGTGTGTATTGCAGGCACAATCAGCTGGATTGGTCTTATCGTTCCGCACTTCGGAAGAATGATTGTCGGCCCCTCTAACCGCAGGCTCATTCCCGCCTGCGCACTGCTCGGCGGACTGTTCATGCTCATTGTCGACACCCTCACGCGCACAATAGGCGCAACGGAAATGCCCGTGAGCATACTCACCGGTGTTATCGGCGCACCGTTCTTCTGCTGGCTGCTGTGGCGACAGCAAAGGAGGGCACAATGATATACGAAATCAACAATCTCACCTTCCGCTATAAGGGCGGTGAGCGCGAGGTATTAAACGGCGCAAGTCTCAGCATTGCCGAGGGCGAGCTTGTCTCCATTCTCGGCAGAAACGGCGCAGGCAAATCCACTCTGTTCGGCTGTATGCTCGGGCTTTTAAAGCCGCAGTCGGGCAGCATCAAGCTCTGCGGCGAGGATATTTCAAATCTCAGCGAGAGAAAAATCGCATCAGTTGTCGGCTTTGTTCCGCAAAGCCACAACCCCACCTTTGATTTTACGGTTTTTGACTTCGTGCTTATGGGCTGCGCGTCGAAAATCGGACTTCTCTCCCGACCGGGCGCAAAGGAAATTGCCGCTGCCGAGAAGGCTCTCGAGCAGATGGGTCTTACTGACCTTGCCCACCGCAGCTACACCGAGCTTTCGGGCGGCGAGCGTCAGCAGGCGACCATTGCGCGCGCAATTGCCGCCGAGCCGAAGATAATTCTCTTTGACGAGCCTACCGCGCACCTCGATTTTGCAAATCAGATTAAGGTTCTGCGCATAATAAAAGGGCTTTCCGAAAAGGGCTACTCGGTTGCCGTTACCACCCACGACCCGAATCACGCGCTGCTTCTCGGCGGCACTGCCGCAATACTTGACGGCGAGGGCAGACTCTCGTCGGGCAAGGTGTCCGAGCTTGTGACCGAGGAAAAGCTCAAGAGCGTTTACGGTGCGGATGTCCGCCTCAGATACCTCGATGAGTTTGAGCGCGATGTCTGCATCTATCCCAATCTGTAAGCAAGGGTTTACACCCGATTAATATAGTCAACAAATTCTTTTTGGAGGAAGAAAAATGAAAAAAATTATCACCCTGCTGCTTGCACTGGCAATGATTTTCACCCTGTGCGCATGCGGCACCAAGACTGCTGACGAGGGCACTGACGGCCCCGTTGCAGAGGAAGTCAAGGGCGTTACCGTCCCCGAGTTTTCCGTAATGGTTAACGGTGTTAAGGTTGACCAGAACATGATGGCTGAGTATCCGCTTTACAGCGTTCAGACCACCACCGTCAACAGCGCCGGCACCGAGTCCACCACCACCTATGTCGGCTTCGCAATGAAGGATGTCTTCGCTGCAGCAGGCCTGACCGAGAACTATGTATGGCTCGAGGCAACCGCAGATGACGGCTATGCAGTCACCTTCGAGGGCGACATTATGGCCAACACCACTCTGCTTGCAATCACCAGAGACGGCACCCAGTTCAGCGGTTCTCCCTGGTTTGCACCCTGCACCTCCGGCACCACCGGCGACTTCCTCAAGGGCTGCGTAGGCATTCTTGTCAACACCACCGCAGGCGCTCCCGAGGGCATAAGCAATGAAGTAAAGCCCGGCGGCGAGGGCGCACTCGGCACTCCCGACAAGCAGGACAAGACCGACAAGGTCCCCTTCGACGCATTCTCCTTCAAGGTAAACGGCAAGGAAGTTACCAACGACACCCTCAAGGACCTGAGCATCTACAAGGTTACCGTTTCCACCGAGAACAGCAAGGGCGAGGTTTCCGAGGCCAAGTACACCGGCTATGTTCTGGCTGATGTTCTGAAGGCCTGCGGCATTGAGAATCCCACCACCGTCAAGGCAGTTGCAAACGACGGCTTTGAGAGCGAGCTGACCGCTGACCAGATTGCAAGCGAGTTCACCATCGTTGCAATCGAGAAGGACAAGGCACTCGGCGACGACGGCACCATCTGGGTTGCACCCTGCACCGAAACCTCTTCCAAGAGCTACTGCAAGCTCGTTGTTGAAATCACCGCTGAGTAATTAAAACCTAAAGCAATGCGCAGGGTTTCCCCTGCGCATTGCGCTTGAAAATACGGAGGTCTTACAGATGAAAAAGACCGTTTCTCTTATCTTAGCCGCGCTTATGTGCCTGCTTCTGCTTGCAGCCTGCGCATCAGACGGCACCGAGCAGGCGGCATTACCTGCACCCTCGGCTGACGAGGGCTCGATGTTTTCTGTTGACAGAAACATCAATATGACTACAATTGATAATTACATAGGCCGCGACGATGTGGTCTACCGCGATGTCAGAATGCTCTTTGACCCTGCGGACTATGCCGCAATAGGCGGCGAGGCTGACCTCACGCGCACCATCACGGGCTTCAAGGTTGTGCCCTTCCCCTACATTGCAACGCTGCAGTCCCTGCCCGTTGCAAACGCCTACGAGGGCGACAGACTTTTTGATGTTGTCTGGGCGGAGGACGGGACCGTGCAGTCGGCTGAGCCGAGATATGCCGAATCGATGATGATTATCGAGGAGCTTTTCCCGAAGGATAAGGCAATCTTCCTTATGTGCGGCGGCGGCGGATATGCAAATATGATGAAGCAGCTTCTGCTTTATCTCGGTTGGGACGAAACTCTGCTGTACAACATCGGCGCAAACTGGGAGTACAAGGGCGAGAACAGCCTTGAGCTTATCGTCTACCCCGAGAAAGCCGACGGCAATAACATCTACGCAACCTGGCGTGCCGACTACGCCTATCTTGATTTTGACAGACTGAACAGAATCGGTGAGTAATATGCGAACACGCAGACTGTTGGCGGCATTTCTGCTGCTGACTGCATTGCTGCTTTGCGGCTGCGGCAATTCGCCCGCAGAGAATACCGCAGCGCAGTACCCGACATTTGAATACAAGCACTATGCCTCGGGCGGCACCGAGGAGACCTACACCGCGGTGATTTTATTCGAGCAAAGCTGCTCGACCTTCACCTCGTATCAGGTCGCGTTTTCCTCCTGCACCTGCCGCGACAGCATAGTGAATTACTACTCTGTCTGCTATGTTGAGCTTCTCAACACCAAGCCCACAGCCGATGAGGCGGCAATCCGCGCCATCACCTTCGGCAACAATCAGGGACTTTGGGGCGACAGCAACCCCAACTACTACATTCCCGAGTACACGCAGGAGTATATGGATGAAAACTTCGTGCAGTCGCTTGTCGGCGCAACGAAGGCCGACTTCGATAAATGGGGCGGCTACGGCAGTCAGATAGACCTTGTCGATGCCGATGCCGTAACGGGCGCAACGGTATCGTCAAGCAATATAACCTCAATGCTGCGCAGCCTGTTTGAGTACCACGCGGAGCATCATTATTAAGCACAAAAAACGCAAAGAATTCCGACAGTTTTAATCTTACTGTGGGAATTCTTTTTTTCTGAAAAAATACTTTAAATTTTTGAAATATTATGTATAATAAGCTTATCATAGGCTTCGGCCAAACAGGAGGGGAACTTATGAAAAAACTCGCAAAACGAATACTTTGCATCATTCTCGCAGTGCTTATGCTTTCGGGCAGCTGTATGGCATTTGCCGCAAAGGCAAAGGATTACAGCGGCTACAAGGTCTATGTTTCGCTCGGCGACAGCATCGCCGCAGGCATAGGTGAATCGAACAGGGACAATAAGTTTCTCTGCCGTACACCCGGAGCATATCCCGACCTCATCGCAAACGCAATCGACGCCGAATGCATTCCGCTGTGCTGCGCAGGCTCGCGCACGGTTGAGCTTCGCGCCTGCCTTGAGGACAAATATGTTATGCCCGACTATGTGACGATGACTATGGACAGAGCCAAGGTCGATGAAATTCGCGGCGCATTCAAGCCTGCAATCAAACAAGCCGATATCATCACGCTGAACATCGGCGCAAACGATATTGCGACCTATGCGCTTCTGCTGGCAAAGGACTACGCAGGCAAGCTCGGCATAAGCCTTGCAAGTGTTAACTCCGCCGTCAGCGCCTACGCAGAGGACGGTGACTTCACAAACGCAGCCGCAAGCCTCATCTCCCTTGCCGACAAGGTCGGTGCGGCGGCAGGAATGGTCAAAGCAATGGTCAAGGGTCTGTATGTCGGCTACGAGCGTTTCAGTGAAAACTGGGACGCAATCATGCGCGATATATACAAGCTCAACCCCGATGTAACCCTGCTTGTCGCAGGTCTGTACAACCCGTTTAACCATGTCAAGCTCAGCAGCTCATCTATGCTCGAAATCGGCAGAGCGCTTGACGGCGTTATTGATATGATAAATGCAAAGATGCAATACGGCTCAGTCTACGCCTGCAGGTACATCTATGTCGACATCACCGAGATTGAAAGTCTGTGGGCGGCAAAGGGTCTTAATGTTCTCGACGAGGGCTTTCTCACCGATGCGGTTTTGAATGTTCATCCCTCGGCAAAGGGTCAGGCACAGATTGCCGACAGATTTATCGCGAAAATTCCCGCAAAGCACGATTGCTCATACACGCAGGCGGTATCCTCCATTCTGCGCCGCTTCAAATAAGTTAAACAGCAAAAAGCACCGGTAAAACCGGTGCTTTTCTTTTTTATTCTATTCCCTGCGCCATTTTCGATGCGGTGAGAATGTTCTTCATAAGCATCGCGCGCGTCATCGGGCCGACACCGCCGGGTACGGGTGTTATGAACGAGGCCTTCTTCTCAACCTCGTCAAACACGACATCGCCGAAGAATTTGCCCGTTTCGGGATTGCGGTTCATTGCAACATCTATGACCACCGCGCCGTCCTTGACCATATCGCCCGTGATGAGCCTCGGGCAGCCCGCGGCAACAACCAGAACATCAGCCTGACGGGTCATCTCCGCAAGGTTGGGTGTGCGGCTGTGGCAATAGACAACCGTGCCGTTATTGCGAAGCATAAGCAGGCCCATGGGTCTGCCGACGATATTGCTTCTGCCGACCATAACGCAGACCTTGCCGTCAAGCGAAATGTCGTACTCCCTGAACATTTCCATTATGCCCGCAGGCGTGCAGGGCCAAAGCGCAGGCTCGCCGACAATCATCTTGCCGACATTCGTCGGGTGGAATGCGTCAATATCCTTGTCCGCGCGGATTGCGTTTATAACCGCGCTTTCGTCTATGTGCTCAGGCAGCGGCAGCTGAACGAGAATGCCGTCAATTGAGCTGTCGTTATTCAGTCTGTCAACAAGCTCAAGAAGCTCCGCCTGCGTTGTCGATGCGGGCAGATTGCAGCGGCGGCTTTCGATGCCGCATTTTTCGCAGTCCTTTTCCTTGTTGCGAACATATATCTGCGATGCGGGGTCCTCACCGACCAGCACTGCCGCAAGGCAGGGGCGGCGGGGCAGCTTTACAGCCGCTTCGGCTACCTCGGCGCATATCTTTGCCGCAAGGCTTTTTCCGTCAATTATCTGTGCCATAGTGTTCCCCCCTACTTAATTTCACCTGCCAATTCTAACAAAGGCGAAACGCAAAGTCAACAAATATGACACCGCAAGCGGCAGTAACGCAATTATCGCAAGCGCGGGCAGCGTGCCTGCATACAAAGCCTCCTCGGGCGGATAGGTATAGCCCGTGTAGCCCGTGATTACGCCGTAAACATTGCAGGCGACAATGAGCAGCAGCAGCGCCGTAGCAAGCGCCCTTGCCGCCTTTTTGCCGCACAGCGCAAGTATGCCCGTCAGCACTCCGAGCAGACCTGCGGTGAAAATCGCGCAGTCGAGGATAAAGCGAATTGTTATCTCGCTGTTTACATCCTCAATGTAATCGTCTGCATAATCGCGGTAGGCGCTGCAGACTGCAAGACACTTGTCATAGTCAAGGCGCGGCTTGCCGCTGCGCAGCGCAAGCACCTCGCCGTCAGCATTACGCATATAGCAGTCAAAATCCTCACCGAGACGCTGACGCACGCCCTCAACGGCGACCTTGCCGCTGCGGTCATACACAGGCTCAAGCCCGAAAAATTTTTCAAGTCCGTCAGCCAGCGCGGACACTGCCTCGTCGTACTGCTCAAGGGTATTCCTGCCCTCGTTAATCATTGACGCGGCGTACGCAAGCTTGTCGTTTGCCTTGTCAATTTCCCTCTGACCTGCCTTGAGCGCGTCCTTGCCTGCATCAAGCACCTCCTTTGCCTCGGCAAGCTTAGCCTCGGCATCGGCAACCTGCTTTCTGCCCTCCTCAAGAGCAGCACCCGCATCCTCATACGCACGAAGCTGCGCCTTGCCCTCGGCAATGTAGCTGTTCATAAACGGCTCAAAGTCCTCGACACTCGCAGGCAGCGAAATGCCGAGCTCCGCGCCCTTGGGAATGACCCTTGACTCGTACCACTCCTGAGTTGACTTTATTCCCGGAATAATCGAAATGCCGTTTCTGAATTTAATATAGCTGTTCAGCAGGGGCATAAGCTTTTCGGCGGTTGCGATTGCCTGCTGACCCTTCTCGTAGTCCGCGCGGCTTGCCTCCATCTTCGCCTCGGAATCGGCAATGACCTTTTTTGCCTGCGCAAGCTGCACGCTTGCCTCGTCATACTGCGACTGCGCCCCGGCAAGCTTTGCCTTACCCTCGGCAAGCGCTGCCTCGCCGTCTTTGACAACGCTTTTGCCCTTTTTAAGCTCACGCTCGCCCGAATATATTGCGGCTATGCCCTTGTAGTAATCGTCCTCGGTGTCCTTAAGCTTGCCGATTGCATTCTCAAGCCCGGCAATGCCGTCAAAGGTTTCGGTAAGCTTATCGTCAAGCTTACCTAAAGCTGCGCACTCGACAAAGCCCCACGCGGCGCACGCCTGCGCGGCAAGGCTCGCGAGAAGCAGGACTACGCTCATTATCACATTGAAAACCGTTCTTTTCATACTTTACCTGCCGTACAATGCCTGAATATAAAAATCAGGCAAGCGGAAGCTTGCCTGTATCAGAATTTTTAATCAGCCGAAGATGTTGGTGATTACATCAAGCAGACCGCTGAGGTCGGTGATGCTGCCGAGAGAATCGAATGCGTAGCTGATTTTGTTTACTATCTCTGTAAGACTGTCCAGGAAGGAGGGCTGCTCAAACAAGCCGCCAATGCCGTTGATGACATCACCGATGCTTATGTTCTGTACGAGGTCAAGAATGCTGTCCATAGAAAATCTCCTTCAAAATAGATATAATTCAGGTTGTCCTGACTGAGTTTATGGTACTATATTTCTTATACACATTCAATATTCCAATATAGACAAAGATGCTTGTTCTGTATAATAATCAATTGCCTAACTTTAACGAATCGTTCGACAAAGCGGAAAAATCAGTAATATTTCGGCTTTCGCGCGCATATATAGATATGATACCCCGCTGCATCGCGCACTTGATTTTTCCCGCCCCTATGATATAATTTTCCCACTACAAAAGAGAGTGAGGCTCAAAAATGGGCAAGCTTAAATATCTTATCGCTCGCATTGCCGATATGAACTACCGTCAGATGTTTCAGAAAATCAACGAGGTTCACGAGAAGTCGGGCAAGTGCAAGCTGTTTATCCTTATCGATATGGTCTACTGCGGTCTTGTCTATCAGGCAGGCTACATGGACTACTGGCTGTTTGAGATGTACAATCTCAACCGCGCGCAGCGCAAGACCATTCTCACGCGCGGCATGAACAACGCCTTCATAAAGCGCTACAACGACCCGAAGTATATGCCCGAGATTGAGAACAAGCTCAAGTTTGCGCACAACTTTGCCGACTTCCTGCACCGCGGCTGGCTGGATATGACCACCGCAAGCGAAGAGGAGTTTGCGGCGTTTGTCGAAAAGTATCCCGTATTTATGGCAAAGCCCGTTGACGGTATGTGCGGCAAGGGCATCGAGAAGATTGATGCGAGAACCTACGAGGGCAATCTGTTCGAGCATCTGAAGCAGTATAATCCCATGGTGCTTGAGGAGTGCGTTGTCCAGCACAAGGACCTCATGGCACTGCATCCCTGCTCTGTCAACACCTGCCGCGTTATCACCTTTACGCAGGGCAGCACCACCAATGTTGTGGCGGCTTATCTGCGCATCGGCAACGGCAAGCATGTTGATAACTTCAACAACGGCGGTATGGTTGTTCCCATCGAGGAGGACCGCGGCGAAATCATCTACCCCGCACTCGACAAGCACAACAACCTTTACGATGTACACCCCATGACAAATGTCCCCATCAAGGGCTTCCAGGTTCCTCTGTGGGACGAGGTGCTTGACATTGTCAAGAAGGCAGGTCAGGTTGTGCCTCAGGTCGGCATTGTCGGCTGGGATGTATGTGTGACCGATAACGGCCCTCTGCTCATCGAGGGCAATGACTTCCCCGGTCACGATATCTATCAGCTTCCCCCGCACCGCACAAACGGCATCGGCGTGCTGCCCAAATTCCAGCGCGCAATGAACATCAAGTAATAATTAGTAAAAGAAGTGATTTACACGGAAAAACTTAAAAAATTATTCGGCGGTATAGATTTAAGCTGGCCGAAGGTCATCATATTTGCAATAGTGGCCGGTATATATACTGCATTGGTATGTATAATCCCGCAGGCGAAAGATACTTCACTGGATACGATAGCTGTGTCATTTGAAGTATGGATACTATTTGGCATCTTTATCATCATGAACTCAAAATCAAATTTGGATTCGGCGCTAAAATGTTTTGTGTTCTTTTTGATAAGCCAGCCTCTGGTATATTTGCTGCAAGTGCCCTTCAACACGCTGGGCTGGGGTTTGTTCCAATATTATAAGCGCTGGTTTGTATGGACCATACTGTGCCTGCCGATGGGCTACATTGGATATTATATAAAAAAAGATAAATGGTGGGGCTATATCATTCTGCTTCCCATGATCTTACTTACGGCAAGCAGTTATCGGCATTATTTATCAGATTTCACTTTCTGCTATCCGTACTACATACTGATATCCGTTTTTTGCGCTGCGGCAATGCTCATCTACCCCAATGTGCTGTTCAGTGACAAAAAAATAAAAACAGCAGGTACTGTGATAAGTGCCCTGCTGATTATCGTGTTAACCGTCATAACTGTCATAAATCCGCTGAGATATTCTACGGAGTTCTTAAGCACCGTTGACGGAAAAGATATCACAAATGAGTATCAGGTTTCATTAGCGGATGATAAATACGGTGATGTATCCATCGAGTATATTGAAGGGGCAGACTACTATATGGTTCATGCCGATTTCAAGAAAAAGGGACACACCGAATTGATTGTCAATACTCCCGATGGAACAACAAAAAGGTATGATCTGAATATTGAATTGTTCAGCTATGAACTAAACGAAAAATAGTTTGCAAATCCCGGTTCATTAAAGTAAAGAAACCACCTGCCAGAGAAGATTGGGCAGGTGGTTTTTGTCATCTTACAGTCTGTGGTCGCGCTTGAGATTATCGTAATGCTGCATCATCGGCTTTTCCATTGCCTTTACGGCCTTGGTGTCGAGATTGAACCAATAGATTGCAACGGTCGCGAGAAACAGAGAAAAAGCAGCAATTGCTGTGTTCTTGATAAGCTTCATTGTCAAACTCCTTTACCAGCTTTCGTCGTCGTCAAAATCAACGAGGGTGGGGTCAACGGGCTCTTCGTTCATAACGGTCTGCATGAAGGTGTTAACATCTGCGCGCATATCGCGGCGGGTGATGGAGGTCGGGTCCATGAGGTCCTGACGGACGGTGCACATACGATAGCCGCGCTGCTTTGCGCCCTCCTCGAAGATACCCTGAATTGCGCCGACGCCCTTGCAGGAAATCTGGTCGAACATGATAATCATATCGCAGTTGTACTCCTCGTACTTGCGCCAGAGGTCATCAACCATTACCTCGTAGCCGCCCTTGGTGTGAGCGCGCATTGTTGCGGTCTGGAACATCTTTGCGATGCCGAAGAGCATGCTCTCGCGTGAGGAGGTGTCAATCTGCTCGGTGCCGTGGATATCAATCATCTCGCACACGCTGTCGATGCCCCAGCACTGCAGAATCCAGTTGTTGAAGTTTGCATAGTTGTTGCAGGGAGTGTTCCAGAGAATCGCTCTGTGGCGGATTTCCTTGGGGCACTTCTTCTCGGCAACCTGCTTTGCGAGAATTTTATTTACCTTGAGGTCGTTATCAAGAGCCGCCTGCACGCCGCAGACCGCCTGATGCTCAAAGATGCGGTACAGCCAGGCGGTAGAGCCTGTCTGGGGAGGATACTGCGTGCGGTTGTAATCCCACTTTTCAAACTTTGCTCTGTTCTGAGCGTTCCATATCTCGCAGGCTTCCTTGAGCTTATCCCAGTCATACTTGTTGCCGGTGTGCTTTTCAAGGAACTCAACTGCGGACATGAATTCCTCAACGGCGTAATCCTGAACCTCATCGCGCAGCCATCTGAGAGGAACATTGAGAGGCTGCTCGGGCAGGCCGTGTCTGCGGTACTGAACTGCGGTGGTCATAATGCTGCCGTCGCAGGGCATATTGCAGGAAAGCATGCAGCAGCCGATTTTGGGGTAGTCGTCCTCAATTGCAACGCCTGCCTCAAAGGAGGGCAGCGGGCAAACATCGGCGGGAAGTCCGTAAAGCTCGGACTCGCCTATGTAATGCACGGGGCTGTGCTGATTGATAAGTGAGGGCAGATAAACGGGTACCATCTGATAGAGGATGACATCGTTATCGGGCAGACCGCGGCAGATAAGCTGCGGAACGAGCTCGTCCATGCAGATAATCTTCTTGCTGAGCTCTTCTGCCTTCTTGCTATTGGGATGAATGTTGAGGTCGGCGCTGAGAATGGTGTCAAGCTGACCTGTTACGACCTCTGCGAGGTAGTTGAGGTTGTTTCTCGCACCGCGCAGACCTGCGCCCTTCTGACCTGCGCAGATGCGGTCAAAGAACGAGGGAACGGTGAGGTAGGTGAACATCCAGCGGTATCTGAGAATGGCCTTGACATTCTGAACGGGGTGGCCTACCGCCCATTTGATGAGCTTGCCCCAGAGTACGCACCACTGGCCGTAGTCATAGGCGGTATCCTTGAAGCCGCGCCACTCGCGGTGCTTCAGAATTGCGGTTTTTTCCTGATAATTATCAGCTGCGCCCTTTTTTCTCATTTGCCTTCTCCTCCCTCTGTCTGAATTTTCTTGATTTCAAGACTCTCAACAAACGCCTGAACGCGTGTTGAAAGCTGACCTGAGCCGCGGACTACATACTCGCGGTCGATGCCGATTGTGGGTATGCCGTATTCCTCGCGCATAATCTGAGTGTTGAGCATACGCTCGTAGCCCCAGAAGTCGCAGAACTTGGCCTGCTCGTAGATGATGCCGTCGGCCTTGTATTCCTCAACGAGCTTTTTGACATACTCTCTGCGCTCAACTATCTTCTCGCCCGACATAAAGCGCGGGCACTGGTTGGTCTCAAGATAGTATCTGCAGACCTGAGTGAGCGCGTCCTCCTCGTCATTGAGCTCGATGCGCTGACGGCCGGGATATGAGCCGAAGCAGTAGCGGTCAGCCGCAACATAGCAGCGGCAGTTTTCGAGTATCTCGGAGAATGCGTAGTCGTCAAGCTCGCTGCCGATGACGACAACTCTTGCTCTCCAACGGTTATCCGCATCGGGCTTGCGCTTTTTAAGCTCAGCCAGAGTCTCGCGCAGGTACGGGAGAATGAGGTAGGTCGGGCAGGTGTAGCTTGCGATGGAAATGATATGGAACTCTCTCGGGGTGATAACGGGGTTGTCGGCCTTTCTCAGCTCGGAAATCTGCTCAAAGATTTCGCACATATCGTTGTGCTCTTCAACCGCCTTGCGAATTGCCGCATCGGAAACATCGATGCCGTAATCGCGGCTCAGCGGCTCGAGGAACTGAGAATTAATCTGCTGAGTGTAGAGCTTAAGACCGTGGGGCGAAACCTTCAGCGGCGCATCGATGATGCCGTAGCCGAACCTGGGATTGTCGATGAGCTTCAGCTCGTGGAAGTTCTCAACAACACGCACCATCTGCTGGCAGGTATCGGAGGATGCATAGAAGTCAAGGAAGTTGTAGCCGCCCTCAAAGGCTCTCTCGAACAGCGCGCGGGAGTAGCCGCAGATGAAGCTGGTCATGTAGTACTGGCTGATATCCAGCGAGCCTGTGTTGGGTGCGCTCAGACGGACGCTGAACGCGTTGCCGCAGTTGAGCAATACCTCGGGAACATAGTAGCAGGTGTAGCCCACTGCGACCTTGCCCTCAGCCTTTGCCTGCTGAACAAGCTTGTTGTTTGCCTGCTCAAGCATCTCTTCGAAAAATCTGATGTGTTTTAGGTCTTTCATTTTATCCCCCTGACAGTTGTATTTTCCGTTAATATGCTGACAATATAATAGCACAGCTTGATTGACAAAACAATCACTTACCCGTTGATTTTCTTAATTTTCCAGCCTCTCGGAAGGCTTTCCAGCCGCCTTTTTCGCGGTTTATGACCTTGAGCAGCGCATACACCTGCTCATCGTTGAATACATTCGACATTCGCGCCACATTCCGGTAGGGCACATCCATGACATACATGAGGCTGTTGGCAGCCTCCTTCTTGCCGGCAAGCAGCAGCGCCTGCCTTGCAAGATACACCGATTTGTATATTGTCCTGCCGAGACCTCCGCTTAGATATTCGCCCTGACTTACGGTATCGTTAAAGCCGAAGGGCGCGCTTCTGTCCCAGTTGTGCGGCGGAATTTCCCTGCCGAGAAGCGCGGCAAAGCTTTCGTCGGGCACGGACTTTATATCGGCTGAATAGTAGGGCTCAAAAACCTTGTCGGTGTACGGATTTTCGCACGCACCCTGCTTTGTAACAGTGCCCTGCAGCCGTATATCCTCGCTCGAGGCACCAATCAGAATATCGTACTCGCCGCCCTCGACTACCCAGTCGTTTTCCTTTACGCTCCATATTGCAAAGCTGCGGTCAGTAAGCTTAATTTCCGCGCGCTTTTTCTCACCCGGGGCAAGCTCGATTCTCGCAAAGCCCTTGAGCTCCTTTGCAGGTCGGAATGCGCCGTTTGTGCGCGGTGCGATGTAAAGCTGCGCGACCTCCGCGCCCGACACTTTTCCCGTATTCTCGACGGCAAACGACACCGTGTCGCCGTCAATATAAAGCTGCGAGTAGGCAAAGCTCGTGTAGCTTAAGCCGTAGCCGAAGGGATACATTACGGGCACATTTGCCGTATCGAAATAGCGGTAGCCGACATACAGTCCCTCGCGGTATTCGCTCGTTGCCTCTCTGCCCGGATAGTACGGTGCCGAGGGGATATCCTCATAGCGCAGGGGGATTGTTTCCGAGAGCTTGCCGCAGAAATTCTTTTTGCCCGTGAGCAGCTGCGCCATTGCAAGCGCACCCGCCTGACCGCCGAGGAAGCCGTGCACAAGCGCCCTTGTCTTGTCCGCCCACGGCATCTCAACCGCGCAGCCGCACGAGAGCACGACAACGATATTCGGGTTGACGGTACAAAGCGCATTTAATAGCTCAAGCTGATTTTCGGGCAGGCGCATATCGCTGCGGTCAATGCCCTCGGCCTCGCCGCCCTCGTCAAGACCGAGGAACAGAAGCACCGTTTCCGCGTGCATTGCAAGCTCGCAGGCGCGTGCGATGAGCCTTGTGCTTTTGCCGCCGCCGCGCTTGAAGCCCTTTTCAAAGCCGACAACATTTACACCGATATTTTTAAGCGCATCGAGCGCGTTTTCCACCTTTGTTGAATTGACCTGCGAGCTGCCCGCTCCCTGATAGCGCGGCGTTTTCGCAAAATCGCCGATGACGGCAACGCCCTTGCCTTCAAGCGGCAGGATTCCGTCATTTTTAAGCAGCACCGCGGTCTGCGCCGCAATCTCGGCGGCAAGCGCGTGGTTTTCGTCCTTGTTGCAGTATCTGTTGCGCGTTGCCGCCTGCGTTGAGAACACCATATCGAGTATCGCATCAATGCGCTCGTCTAAAAGTGTCTCGGAGAGCGTGCCGTTTTTCACCGCCTCGACCACCTGTCTGTCGGTATCTCCGTGGGAGTACGGCATCTCGAGGTTATCGCCTGCAATGAGTCCTGCAACGCGGTCATTGTTGCCGCCCCAGTCGGTTACGACCATACCCTTGTAGCCCCATTGCCCGTAGAGTATATCGTTCAGAAGGTGCATATTCTCATTTGTGTACTCGCCGTTCAAGCGGTTGTACGAGGTCATAAGGCAGCGCACGCCGCCCTCCTTGACCGCCATTTCAAACGCGGGCAGATAAATCTCGCGCAGGGTGCGCTCGTCAACCACCGAGTCGTTTGACATTCTGCGAAGCTCCTGCGAATTTGCGGCAAAATGCTTCACGCAGGCGGAAATTCCGTTTGACTGAATGCCGCGAATGAGCGCCGCTGCGGACTTTCCCGCAAGGTACGGGTCCTCGGAGAAGTATTCGAAGTTTCTGCCGCAAAGCGGATTGCGCTTTATGTTGCAGCCGGGGCCGAGCAGTACGCTGACGCCCTCTGCCGCGGCCTCAAGGCCGAGGCGCTCGCCCATCTTTTCAATGAGCGCCTCATTCCAGGTGTTTGCAAGTCCCGAGGCCGTCGGAAAGCAGGTTGCGGGCACCGATGCGCCGAGACCGAGATGGTCTGCGGCGGTGTCCTGCTTGCGCAGACCGTGAGGGCCGTCGGAAACCGCCATCGACGGAATGCCGAGGCGTTCAATCGGCTTCGTGTGCCAGAAGTCCATACCCGAGGTCAGCGAGGCCTTTTCCTCGAGGGTCATTTTATCGATAAGCTCTTTGTATTTCATCCGTTTTCTCCCGATGTGTTGACTAATTCGTTTTATTAATTATATATGCATTTCATCTGCTTTTCCATAGCAAAATAAACTTTGTATGCTTCACACATTGTTCATCAAATATCGTTGAATTGGGCCTTTTTCTGTGCTAAAATTTTGTCAGAATTTTCTTAGTAAGGACCGCCTATGCTGTTTTCAAGCCTTACATTTTTATATGCGTTTCTGCCGCTGAGTCTACTTGCGTATGCGCGCTGCCGCACCCTGCAGCAGCGCAACACCGTGCTTTTGGTTTCATCGCTCATTTTCTACATCTGGGGTGAGCCGCTGTATGTGCTGCTGCTTCTGGGTATGAGCCTTGCCGACTGGTTTATTGCACTTAAGATAGAGCACTGCGAAAGCGCTAAGCTGCGCAGGCTTTGGCTTGCCGCCGCCTGCGTAATAAACCTCGGACTTATCGGCATTTTCAAATACTCCGGTCTTGCGTTTTCGCTTTTCGGTGATGTGCCCGAGTTTATTAAAAACATCGCGCTCCCGCTCGGCATATCCTTCTACACCTTCCAGCTTTTAAGCTATGTAACCGATGTATTCCGCGGTGATGCGGCGGCGCAGAGGGAGTACAGGAATGTGCTTCTGTACGCGGCGCTTTTCCACCAGTGCATCGCAGGCCCGATTGTGCGCTACAAGACCATTTCCGAGGAGCTTTTCGTTGAGCGAAACGAGCTTGACTCGCTTTCCGAGGGTGTGTATCGCTTCGCAATCGGTCTCGGCAAGAAGGTGCTTTTAGGCAATGTCTGCGGTGAGCTTGCAGATGCCCTGCTTCTGTCCGATGCCGCAATCTCCGGCGGCACAAGCGCTGCCGATGCGGTGGCGCAGTTATCGGGCGTGCCCGTTGTCGGCGTGTGGCTGGGTATGCTTGCCTATATGCTGCACATCTACCTCGACTTCTCGGGTTATTCGGATATGGCAATCGGACTCGGACTTATGGTCGGTCTGCACTATCCCGAAAACTTCAACTACCCCTACATTTCAAAATCCGTCACGGAATTCTGGCGGCGCTGGCACATCTCGCTCAGCACCTTCTTCCGCGACTATGTTTACATTCCCCTCGGCGGCAGCCGCCGCGGCTTAAAGCGCACAATAATAAACCTTTTCATCGTGTGGGCGCTGACGGGACTTTGGCACGGCGCTTCGTTTACCTTCGTGCTTTGGGGCATATACTACTTCGTGTTCTTAGTTCTCGAAAAGCTGTTTCTCAAGGATAAGCTTGAAAAGCTTCCGAAGTTTATCCCGTGGCTTTACACGATGCTCGTTGTGTTCTTCGGCTGGACGATTTTCAAGTTCACCGATATGCGCCTGCTCGGCACTGTGTTCAAGGGCATGCTCGGTCTCAACGGCAACCCGTTTACAAGCTTCCAGGTAAAGCTTTTCTTTGAAAACCGCATATTCATTCTGCTCATGTCGATGCTCTGCTGCACACCGCTGTTAAAAAGGCTCAGCGATAAGCTTTGCGCCCTCACGGCAGAAAACGAAAAGCTCACGATTGCATACCGCAGCCTGCGCTATTGCATCATTCCCGCAGTAATCTTAGTGCTCTCGACGGCAATGCTCGTCGGCGGCAGCTACAATCCGTTTATCTACTTCCACTTCTGACAGACTATGAAAAAAAGCAACCGCAAAATTGAATATGTCATTCCGTTTTTCATCATATTTGCGGTGATTACGGTTATCGCGTGGCTTCTGCCGCTGCGTCCGACCGACTCTGTTGACGAAAAGCGCGAGCTTGCGCAGTTTCCTTCCTTCACCTTCAAGGCGCTTGCAAGCGGTGACTACTTCGCGGACATTGATGCGTGGTTTTCCGACACCTTTACCCTCCGCGAAAAGTGGCTTGCGCTGAGCGAGCGCGTGCAATCGCTTTACGGCCACTCGGACATTGCCATTTACGGCAGCCTTACCAATTCCGACGCAATTCCCGTTGAGTCCACGCCGCAGCCCACCGAGGAGATTAGCAAGTGGGATAAGGTTGACAAGGAGCACTGGCACGGCAAGGTTGTCGACGATGACGATTTTGTCAGCTTCGGCACGGTTTTGCAGATTGACGATGCGTGCTACGAGTTTTTCTACTTCTACAAGGACGGCGCGGATAAATTCGCAAGCCTTGTTGAGCGCACCGCCGGGATTGCCGGCGACAGAGCAAATGTTTACAGCGTACTCGCGCCCACCGCAATCGGCATTATGTTCGAGCAGGATTACCTCGACAAGATAGGCGCGGCAGATGAGTCCGAGGCGCTCGACTACATCTACGGTCAGCTGAACAAGGCAAAGGGCGTTGACACCTTCAACGCGCTGCGCTATCACAACGGCGAATACCTCTACTTCCGCACCGACCACCACTGGACAGCGCAGGCGGCATACTACGCCTACCGACAGTACTGCAAAACGGCAGGCATCTCCCCTGCCGACCTCAGTGATTTTGAGGAAAAGACCTTTAATAACTACTACGGCTCGCTGTGGTCTTACGCAAAGCGCAGCAATCTGCTGACCGCCGACACGGTGCACGCATTTGTACCGCCCGGAGATATAAAAACCGTCATCACCACCTCGGACGGCGACACCTATCCCATTGACATCATCTCCGATATGACCAATGCGGACAAGAATCTTAAATATCTCTGCTTCATCTCGGGCGACAACCCCTTTACGCGCATTACGAACAACAGTCTTGACTCGGGCAAGAACTGCCTTGTCATCAAGGACAGCTTCGGCAACTGCTTCGTGCCGTACCTCACGCAGAATTATAAGAATGTCTATGTCATCGATTACCGCAGCTATCGCGAGATGACAGTCAACAAGCTTATTGACACCTACGATATTAGTGATATTATTTTTGTAAACTCCGTTTCGGTCGCGCTGGCCGATGTTACAACACAGAATATAGAAAAGGTTGTTGGGAAATAATGAAAACTCCGCTAATGATGATAATAAACCCCGCCGCAGGCAAGGGTCATTACAGAAAGGGCCTTGCTGAGGCGCTGAAAAATCTCTCCGACGCAGGCTACGAGGTTTCGCTGTTCTTTACCGAGCGCCGCGGCCACGCAACCGAGCTTGCCGAGAAATACGGCGAGCAGTTTGAAAAGCTCATCTGCCTCGGCGGCGACGGCACTCTTGCCGAGGTCATCACGGGACTTATGAAGCTTGAGAAAAGACCGCAGGTCGGCTACTTCCCCATCGGCACGGCAAACGACATTGCCCGCACCCTCGGTCTGCCGAAGAACGATATTCTCTGGTCGACAAAGCGCTTTATCGAGGGCAAGCCCATGGTATTCGACACGGGCAGGCGCGGTGACGGCTACTTTAACTACATCGCGGCCTTCGGCGCATTCACCGAGGTCAGCTACGGCACTCCGCAGGAGGCGAAGCGCAAATTCGGCGAGCTTGCATACATTGTCGGCGCATTCAAGGCTCTCAGCGGTCTTAAGAGCCGCCATGTGCGCGTTGAGTACGACGACGGCGTGCTTGATGATGAGTTCCTCTACGGCGGCGTTTCAAACTCCTATTCCGTTGCAGGTCTTGTCGACCTGCCCAAGGACCTGGTCGACCTCGGCGACGGCGTGCACGAGCTTATAATGATTAAGAAGCTGCCCAGCCTTATGAGCATCTTCCCGCTTGCCGCAAGAGTGCTGACGCACGATTTGTCCAGCGAGTACATAGTCATCAAAAAGACCACAAAGGCGAAGTTCATTTTTGACGAGCCCACCACCTGGACCTTTGACGGCGAGGACGGCGGCGCACATCAGGAAATCTCCTTTGAAAACTGCTGCAAGGCAATTGAAATCATCTGCTGATAAACGAAAAACCGTAGGATTAAATCCTACGGTTTTATTTTATTTGTTATCATACCTCTGCTGCCCAGCCCGTGCGCTGAAGCTCGGCATCGCGATTCCACAGAAAATCGACCTTGAACTCCTTGCCCTGCCTTATGCGCTCAAGATTTTCGCGGTGCTTGAGGAAGATGGGCAGCGCAACAGTGCCTAAAATTGCCGCGCCCTGCTTATTGCCGCTTGTGATGCCGTGGTAGATGGGATAAGCCACTGAGGCGGTAATTGGCACAAGGCAGATATAGCGTGTTGCGCCGAGCAGCACAATCTCCGCAGCGAGCATTTTCGCAAAATCGCGCAGTCCAAACGCGAGGATTGTTCCGCCGAGGCAGGCAAGTCCCTTGCCGCCGCGGAATTTCATCAGCGGCGAAAACATATGGCCGAGAATGCTTGCCGCGCCTGCGGTTTCTCCTGCCGATTTGAAATCGGGGAATATATCGCGGCAGAGCTTGACGGCGGCAGCCGCCTTGCTCATATCAAAGGCCATAACAAACGCGCCCGCTTTTTTGCCCTCGAGGATTATCACATTCGACGCACCCGGATTGCGCGAGCCCATATTTCGTATGTCGTAGCCCTTCATCAGGCCGATTGCATAGGCGGGATTGAGCATACCCGCAGCAGTGCCGATTCCGGCAGATGCAAGCGCCTGCTTCATTGTCTTTGTAAGCTTCATAGTAAAAAACCTCGGCTTAGTTTCTGCCGTCTGCCCTCAATTATTCGCAGACGGAATTTTTTAATCAGAACATAAAACAGCTCAGCGGTCAGTGGGCCGTTGAGCCGTTTTGCTTTTATGATATCAGCTCAGCGCGAAGCTCGGGGTTGACTGTTTTTTCGCAGATAATCGTAAGTGCCGCAGCCTTCATTGCGGCGGCAGCGCTCTCGCGCAGGGAAAGTCCGTGCACGCCTGCCCACACGATTGCCGCAGTTGCCGCATCTCCGCAGCCGGTTGCGTTTACAACATCCATACTCTCGCAGGGCAGCTTAACAAGCTCCTCGCCCTCAGCGGCAAGCACACCGCCGCTGCCGAGGCTTATGAACACGCGTTTGACTCCCGCTCCGAGAAGCTTATGCGCGGCATCAAGCGCGCTATTTTCGCCCGTAAGGCTCTTTGCCTCAAGCTCATTCGGCTTGAACGCACAAAGCCTGCCGATTGCGGGTCTGAGTCTTTCCGCCTTTACCGTGGAAACGGGGTCGGCATAAAGCGGCGCGGTGACATTCTCAGCAATCCAGCCGAGCGTTTCCTCGCTCAGGTTGCCGTCAATGACAACGGCATCGGCGGCGTTTATCTCGTCAAGATGCATACTGAGATACTCGGGGGTTATGCTGCCTGCAATGTCGGTATCGCAGATGCCGATGAGCATATCGCCCTTTTCGTCGGTTACATACAGATAGCTCGAGGTCCTGCCGCCCTCAATTCGCCGCGCAAGGTGCATATCCATTCCGAGCGCCTCGCAGCTTTTAAGCACGCTCTCGCCGTAGACATCATCGCCTATCGCGGCAAGGAATTTTACCTTTACTCCGAGCAGGCACAGATTGTGCGCAATATTGCGGCCCACTCCTCCGGGGCTTAAGCTCACGCTGCCGATGTTTGAATCGTGCAGACGGGGCAGCGACTCGGGTCTGCCGCAGATATCGACATTGACCGCACCTATTACGATTACAGTTTTATCTTCCATATTTCCTCTGCATATTCTCTCGCTGCGCGGTCGGCAGCAAAGATGCCTGCCTCGGCAGTGTTCATAATGGACAGACGGGCTCTTTCGCCGTCATCGGAAATTGCGCGGTAGAGTCTGTCGTGGGTGCTTACATAGTCGCGGTAGTCTGCAATGAGCATATACGGGTCGCCGTTGTACAAAAGCCCCGACACAAGGTCTGAGTAGCTCTTGCCGTCGGCAAAGCCGCGGCTTATGCGGTCAAGCACTGCCTTCAATTCAGGGTCTGCCTCGGCAAAGCGGCGCGGGTCATAGCCTGCCGCCTTGAGCGCGATGACCTCATCGGTGTGCAGTCCGAAAAGGAACATATTCTTATCGCCGAGGCGCTCGTACATCTCGACATTTGCGCCGTCAAGCGTGCCGATTGTAACTGCGCCGTTGAGCATAAGCTTCATATTGCCCGTGCCCGAGGCCTCCTTGCCTGCGGTGGAAATCTGCTCGGATACCTGAGCCGCGGGCATAAGCGCCTCGGCTGCGGATACGCGGTAGTTTTCCATAAACAGAACCTGCAGTCTGCCCTTGCAGACGGGGTCGTTATTGATATCATCGGCAAGCGAGCAGATAAGCTCGATTATGCGCTTTGCGGTGCGGTAGCCTGCCGCCGCCTTTGCGCCGAAAACGAAGGTGCGCGGCGTGAACTCCATATTGGGATTTTCGTGCAGCATAAGCTGCAGACGGGTTATGAGCATTGCGCACAGAAGCTGGCGCTTATACTCGTGCAGGCGCTTGACCTGAACATCGAGTATCGCATCGGTGTTGAGCACAAAGCCGTCGTTGCGAAGCGCAAAGGCGGCAAAGTCCGCCTTATTAAGAAGCTTAATCTCATTTGCTCGCTCGCGCACCGAGCCGTCGTCGGCAAAGTCTGCAAGACGGATAAGGCTTTCGGGCTGAGTAAGATAGGCATCGCTGCCGAGAAGGTCTGTAACCAGGCCGTGCAGGCGCGGATTAATCTGCGCAAGCCAGCGGCGGTGGTCAATGCCGTTTGTGACATAGGTAAAGCGCTCGGGACGAAGCTCGAACACATCGCGGAAAAGGTCTGTCTTGAGAATTTCGCCGTGCAGACCCGAAACGCCGTTGACCTTGAAGCAGGCGGCAAGGCAGAGATTTGCCATATGCACCTGACCGTTCTGAATGATGAGGTTGCGGCCGACCTTTTCGCTTTCGCCGAATTTGCTTATAAGATGCTCGCACCAGCGGCGGTTAATCTCGCAGAGGATTTCCCACACGCGCGGAAGCAGCGTCTGGATAAGCTCCTGCGGCCACTTTTCGAGCGCCTCGCTCCTAACGGTGTGGTTTGTATAGGCAACAGCAGCGGTAACGATGCTCCACGCCTCATCCCAGCCCAGACCGTATTCGTCCATCATTATGCGCATAAGCTCGGGAATGACGAGCGTGGGGTGGGTATCGTTTATCTGAATGACAT